>JADGOR010000145.1 GCA_017882855.1 Cellulomonas sp.
GATCAGGCTCGGCGAGATCGAGATCGACATCTTCAATCGGGTGGTGCGCGCGGGTGACTCCGAAATCCACCTCTCCGGCATCGAGCAGAGCCTGCTCTATTTGCTCGCGAGCCGGGCCGGGAGCGTCGTGACGAAGGAAGAGATCCTCGATGCCATCTGGGGCACCGACTTCGTGGCCGAGGGCAACGTCGTTGACCGCCACATGCGGAGCCTGCGCATCAAGTTGCAGGACGACTATCGGCATCCGCGCTTCATCGCCACGGTCCCCGGCGAGGGCTACCGCTTCATCCCGACCTTCTCCAACCTGGGCCGGGACGGCGGGCAGACCCTGGGTGAGCGTCCGCGCGACTGAGCGTCGCGGGGCGTCGCCGCACGCCGACCCGCTCTCAAGCAGCGGCCTGTGATGGCGTCCCGATGTGATCGACCGGTCGGACGGTCCGTCCTGCGGTCCGATCAGCCAGGTCGTGGTTGCTCGATCCGCAGTGGTTGTGTCCGCCCCCCAGCTGCAAGATCAGCGCGGTAAGGTAATCGCGCCCTAAGAACTAATGCCGGGAGCCACCGCGCTGTCGATGGGCGGATCTCGTTGCGGGCACACACGGCCCGGGTGGGTCGACACCATGCGCGGATCGTGGGCGGGCTATTGGGTCCGCGCCTCTGCGGCAGGGCCGGGATTGGGAATCGTGTACCGTCGGCGCCGACGCCCACGAGGCGCCCAGCTGACGTGGGACCTAGGAGGCGGAAACGATGGCCAAGCCGCGGGCGCTTGTCACGGGCGCGTCATCCGGCATTGGGACGGCCTTCGCGGAACAACTGGCGGCTGCGGGCCATGACCTCGTCGTCGTAGCCCGCCGCGAGGACCGCCTTCGCCAGCTCGCCGATCGACTGACGCGAGAACAGGGTGCGAACGTGATCGTGGAGGTGGCCGACCTCGCGTCTGCGGCGGAGCTCGACAGGCTCGTCGCGGTCGTCACTGATCTCGAGCTCGACCTGCTCGTGAACAACGCCGGCTTCGGCGCCTACAGGCCCTTCCTGAAACTCGACCCAACACGGGCAGAGGAGCTCATCCGGGTCCAAGTGCTGGCGCCGACGCTCCTCGCCCGAGCGGCCCTGCCGGGAATGGTTGAGCGCGGGCACGGAGCGCTCGTCAACGTCGCCTCTGCCCTCGCCTTCAGTGGCGGGATCAAAGGGCCTTGGATGCCGGCGCGCGCAACCTACGCGGCGACCAAGTCGTACCTCGTGACGTTCACGCAGATCCTGAGCGCCGAACTCGAGGGCACCGGGGTGCAGGCGCAGGTGCTCTGCCCGCCGACGACGGCAACTGAGTTCCACGACATCCAGGGCATCGATGTGTCGCGGGTCGAGCGGATGTCCGCCACTGAGGTCGTGCGGGCTTCCTTGGCAGCACTGTCACGCGGGGAAGTCATCTGCCTACCCGCGCTCGCCGACCCGGGGCTGATCTCCGATTGGACCGCCGCATCGACGCGCCTCCTGCGCGGATAGGAGCACCCGCCGGCGGCTCCATCAACCCACTCGCCCGCCTCTCCCCACTCTGAGTGGTCGAGTGCGATGATGCGACTCGCCTTTGTGGGAGTTGGACGCCAGTCCGCGAGTCCGACGCCCGGGTTGCTGGAGGCCCGCCCTGCCCGGACCAATCCAACTTCTGCGCTATGTCCGCGTAGTGTCGACTGCCACGCGAACTCTCCGTCCGGCCCAAGTGGCCGCAGCAGCGTGACGCATAGGCAGCCGAGAGGGATGGTCACGACCGGGCACGCTGCGGGTCGTGCGCGGTGTTGACGCTGTACAGCCTTGCAACGGCCAACGTGATCACGCCACGCGAGGTCAGGCTTCGGATTCGATCCTCTTGGCAAGGTCGGCCAGGACGGTCGGAAGCTCCCGGTTGATTAGCGTGCGGGCGTGCCCCTCGGCGAAGCGAAGGAATCCCTTGAGCTCGATGGAAGCCGTCAGGCGAAGGCGGGTCCCGACGCCGTCGGCACCGGCAGCGTCGAGCCCACAGCGGGCCTCGATCTCGGCCGGTCCGGTCAGCGAGCGGATCGCGAGCCCGGCTGGCCGGTCGAACGCGACGATCTCACCGAGCACCTCGGTTGGCCCGGTCGGGCCTCGAAGGATGAGTCTGACTCGTGTTCCAAGGCCTGGCGTGCCCGGGGTCACCTGCTCGGCGCGCTCGATGGCCGGCTGCCAGCGCGGGTAGTTGCCGACATCGGCGAGGTAGTCGAACACAACGCTCGATTGGCGAGCGATGACCACCTCTCGATCGATCTCGATCACGGAGCGCACCGCCCGTCGACGAGCGCTAGGAAGCGCTCGATCATCTCTGGGCCATCACGCAAGCACGGCACGAGACGAGTCTCGCACACGAGGCACCTCCCGATGTCGCGGTCGACTGTAGTCGTGCCCCTCAGAGTCCTGCTGCAACGGGATCCCGGGCGGTCGGACACGATCCACTGATCGTGTGGCTGCCCCGGTTGCCGGCTGTCTCGCAATCCCCATCGAGCCCCGACGCCGAGCCGGGGTGAGCGTAGAGTGGGGGCGGCGATCAGCTGGGAGTTGTCCGGGAGGCACGGGATCACAAGAGCGGTGCTGGGCCTGAGAGCGGGGTCGCTCCCGGTCGTCAAGCTGGCCAGCGCCCGGACACTCCGCCGTCGTGCCGCAGGTGCCGGTGCCGTTGCGGTCCCTCCCGCGAACGCCGCCGACCCAGCCGATCTCCACCTGCCAATGCCGCCCGCTGACGCAGGCGTCATCAGTGTCGAGGTGGTCAATCAGGATCGGACCGAGCCACGCGCACTCGGGACCGATGCTCCGGCCACGCTCGACGACGAGGCGTTGGAGGAGCCGACGGCAGGCGAGCTCAGCGAGCCCGCGGCCGACGAGCTCGAGGAGCTCGCCCCAGACGCGCTCGGGATCGACGACCCGGTCCGGATGTATCTCCGGGAGATCGGCAGGGTCGCCCTCCTCACCGCCGAGGGGGAGGTCGTCCTGGCCAAGGCGATCGAGCTCGGCGAGCAGCTCGTCGAGGCACCCTGGCAGGGGATCGTCTCGCTCCACGAGTGGACGCTCTACGACACCGAGCACAAGACCCGAACGGCCAAGCCACAGTTCCGCCTGCTGTACGGGCCCGAGGCACACGCGATGGTCCGCGACGCCATCGCCGACGAGGCGGCCCGTGACCTGCTCGTGGCTACGCCAGCGTTCTATCTGGTCAAGGCGGCCAAAGACGTCAAGTCCGATGGGACGAAGGCTCTCCTGCGGGAGGCTCGGCAACTCGTCGCGGCGTACAACCTCTCGCGGACGCCGGATACCTTCGTGACGCTCCTGGACTTCGCGTACCTCGCCGTCCACAACGGGGATCTCGACTCGCGCGACAACGTCGGCTTGCGCGCCCTCTACGGTTGGACCCGCGAGGCGGTCGCGTTCCCGGGCCTGGAGCGTTGGATCACCGCGGGCCACGATGCCGCGCTGCTCGGGGAGATGGGCTGGGACCCCGCGGTGCCGCCCGGCACCAAGCTCCACGATCGCCGCGGGGTGCTGGTAAGCATGGGCCGTGTCGCACGCGAGCAGCTCACCAGCGCGAACCTGCGCCTGGTCGTCGCGGTCGGCAAGAAGTACATCGGCCGCGGGCTCGGCTTCCTGGACCTGATCCAAGAGGGCAACATCGGCCTGATCCGGGCGGTCGAGAAGTTCGATTACGAGCGAGGCTTCAAGTTCTCCACGTATGCCACGTGGTGGATCCGCCAGGCGGTGACGCGCGCGATCGCCGACCAGGCGCGCACGATCCGGATCCCGGTCCACATGATCGAGACGATCAACCGCCTGAGCCGGGTCTC
>JADGOR010000070.1 GCA_017882855.1 Cellulomonas sp.
CCGCGGCGCCGATTCTCAACGTCGTCAGGCTGAGCGACGGCAAGGTCGTCGATCAGTGGGTCTATCCGGCGCCCTGAACGAGGCACTCCTGGACGGGCGCCAGATAGGACACCCTGACTCCCGGCACCGCATTGGGCGCTCCGCTCTCGCCGGAGGATGGAGGCGGACAGGGCGACCGGGGGTGCTCCGTTTCGCAGCAATCGTGGCGTTCTGCACCGACAGTCCGCGGGTCCGCCCCGATGCCCTCCCCGGCGGGGCGGGCGCTATGTCTGGTGCCCCACTCCGAGGGCGATCAGCACGATGCCGAAGACGTTCGCGAGGACCACGAGGGTAGCGAGGGCCAGGGCGAGCCGACCGAGCATGCGTGCCACGATCCGCATCCTCATCTCCGCCGTCTAGCGGCCACCGGAGTGGGCGCGACCGATTCGAGCATGGCGCGCTGGCGCTCGATGGCACGACCCAGGCCGACAACGGCTCTAGCCCGACTTGCGGCATTCTCGGGCGAGAGGTCGGCGTATGTCGGATCGCTGGTGAACGCGTAGTGGCTCACCGCACGTTCATCGGCGAACGCTGCCCAGTAGCCGATCTGACCAGACACCTGCTTGGCGACCAGCCGAGCGATGAGCAGCTCGAGCCTGGCCGCGACCACCTCATCATGTTCGTCTGACGCACCAGCAACCGGCGTGGACAGAATCAGGATGCTCATCGGAACGGGCCCCTTGGAGCGAAGCCCCGGCGACCGCTTTGGGCCCTCGGGATCGGACCTTCGCCGAGGCTTCGCGTGTCGACGATGACACCCGCGATCGTTCCCTTCAATGGCAGACGAAAGTACCAGGTGCATCCGGGCACCGCGGCAAGCGGCGCCGCGTCGTGGGCCGTCCTCGCCTTCGATGCTATGACCAGCGAGTGGACCGTCTTGCCGGAATCGAGCGAACGGCGGCGTCGGCCGACGTATGCGCCCCGGCTCCGCAGCGGGCGCTCCGTTCCGGATTGTGGTGGTGACGCGCCAAGGGACTGAGCTTCCGGGCGCCCGGGGGCCATTGCCCGAAACCAACATGCCGATCTGGGCGTCAATACAGGTAGCAGCGCCTCTCGACGCTATCTCCCTCGCCCCGTCGCGCCCTGGGGGGCCGGCGGGGCGTGTCTTTGCCCGGGGAGTACGTAAGCACGGCCCCGGCAGCGTCCGTCCACGCACCGCCGGGCCACGTTGTGCCCCGTAGCGCGCTAGCCAAGGCGCCTAGTTCGACAACCCTGGCGAGAGACGACGTCCGCGGATCTCGTCCGCGAGCAGTCGGAACGCCATCGCGAGGTCCCGGTTGGCCGCGACGCATCCCGCTTCAACGGGGCCATTCGGGGGTCGACAGCCGACCCGCCATGTGCCATCCCGGAGCCTGGTTGGGCCGTAGAACGTCCAGCCGGCCGGCAGGAGCGCGTAGATCTTCGACCTCAACGACGTGAGCCCGTTGTCGGTCCGCCAGTCGTCGTCCATCGTCGGGATGATCCTACGCCCACGTTCGTCGAAGGAGCCGTTTGGGTGCTACGTCCGGGACGGATTGCCGGATGGCCTGGCCGGTCGTGGGACAAGTGAGCGATAAGCGGCGACCGCCAGACTCAGCATGGCCCCCGGCTCCGCACCGGGCGCTCCGCTCTCCTCGAAGGATGGGACGCGCACCGGGCCACCTAGCGCCATCATGTCCACGATGGCCACTCCTCAGTCCGAGGCTGTTTCCGGCAAGGGCATCCAGACCACAGATTGGAGAGGAGGACGAGGTTGACCGAGTCGTCTGCGAATTCGGGCCGAATGTCTCTTGTGGGCGCGGGGAATCGGATCTCTTGTGATCGCCTACTTGGCCGTGTCGCTCGTTGCCGGTGTGCTGCTCGGCCAATCGGCCCAGACGAACCCAATCGTTGTCGGCGTCATCGTCCTTCTCGGCGGACTCGTATACGCAGACATCATGCGGCGAGAGCGCCGTCGATCATCGGCGGACAGCGCGCCGACCGCGTAGCGGTCAGGCCGCCCGCACTGACGCCGATTCCGCTCGCCGCCGACACAGCGAGCAGCCGACTGGCTTCTTCCCCTGCGTAAAGGGCGACGTGCGATACGGCGGATGCTCCGGGTCCTCCGGGCAGATCCAGCCGACCGCCTTGTCGTAGGTGGCCTTCATCCGGTCCGGCCGCAGCGGGCTGTTCGCCGCCGCGTCCCACTCCCGGACGAGATGCGGGTGGAGGGTCGCGAGCGACTTACCAACCGGCCGTGGCGCACAAGCTCGACCCTCCGGCACCATCGCGCTTGGCCGCCCGTCGCCGCCCACAGCGGGCTATCTCAGCCCAGCGGCACATGTTCTGCCGCCAGCGCAACGCTGCCTCGCGCCGTCCGGCTCAGGTCGCGCCCTCCGTCCTGCCTTCCTGCGGATAGATGGCCGCCCCGCGCTACTGGGTTCCCGTGTCGAGGGTGACCGCCATCGAGAGCATGGACCCGTCGTCGAAGGCGATGATCCGGGCGAAGGCCACGACACCGTTGCCCACCAGCAGCCAGTCATTCTCCAGCGGCCCGGGTGCATCGTTCGTGGTGCCGTGCGAGGACAGGACCGTGACACCGCCGTGCTCAAGGGTGGCCTTGATCGCGTCCGCGAGGAGGAAGTAGATGGTCCGATCACCGCTGGCATGGGGGCAGCCGATGGCCCAAGAAGAGTGGCGGTCGGTCCCATAGACGGAGTTCGGATTGATGGGCGCCAACGTCCGACATGGTGACCCTCCGGGGACGGCTTGTGCGAGCGCCAGCGGGTCAAACGCAGCAAGCGGGTTACGGCGGAGATCGGGACTCGGAATGGGCACGTCCACCCGAACCGGGGTTGCGGCGAGGGAGGGGGACGGCTTGGTGACCGCCGACTCGCACCCACAGACGACGAGCGCCGCCAGCACCAAGCAAGCGGCGACGAGTCTAATGCGACGACGCATGGCCACCTTCCCTCAAGCAGGCACGGGCCTCTGGCATGGGGACGCTACCGGGACACCGGCTGAGCGTACTCGGTCCTCACCGGCCGAACCCACTCGTGGTGACCTTGATCGCGTTCCCGCAGCGTCGAGAGGTGCCCGTCGACTCTTCCCCCGACGTTCTGGTCGCCCTCGGGCATGCTGTTCGCACGCTCCGGCTTGAGCGCGGGTTCTCGCAGGAGCGTCTCGCCGAGGAGTCCGGTCTGCATCCCCGCTACATCAGCGATGTCGAGCGCGGGCGTCGGAACGTCGGCATGGTCAACGTCGACCGGCTGGCCCGGGCGCTGTCGGTCGACCTGCCGACCTTGATGGCCGGGGTGGAGGCGGAGCTCTGAGGCAGTCGGCGTGGAGACGATGGAGCGGACCCGGGGCCTGAGTCTCGACGGAGCGCAGCACGGCGCGACTCCCGGTGACCTACGGCACTGGCAACTCGACGCTGGGCGGTTCCAGACTCGAGGGCGCTCACCGCATGGTCCCAGTTGGAGGTTGCCATGGCCACGGCCGTCGCATTGCGCCGGTACCAGAACTACATCGACGGGCGATTCGTGGACGCCCAGGGCGGCAAGACCGTCAAGGTGGAGAACCCGTCCACCGGGCAGATCGTCTCGGAGGTCCCGGACTCGTCGATCGAGGACACCCGGGAGGCGATCCGCGCCGCCGAGAAGGCGCAGGGCGACTGGGAGAAGCTGGCGCCCATCGAGCGCGCCGGGTATCTGCGCAAGATTGCGGCCGCGCTCCGGAAGGATCCCGAGCACCTCGCGCGGGTGATCTCCGAGGAGCAGGGCAAGGTTCTTGGCCTCTCCCGGGTCGAGGCGGGCTTCACGGCGGACTACATCGACTACATGGCCGAGTGGGCCCGCCGGCTCGAGGGCGAGGTCGTCACGAGCGATCGGCCGAACGAGCACATCCTCATGTTCCGGCACGCCATCGGCGTCATCGGTGGCATCGTGCCCTGGAACTTCCCCTTCTTCGTCATCGCGCGCAAGGTTGCACCGGCCCTCCTGACGGGCAACACGATCGTCATCAAGCCGAGCTCGATCACGCCGAACAACGCGGGCGAGTTCGCCAAGGCCGTGGCAGAGGCTGGGCTCCCCGCCGGTGTCTTCAATCTCGTCTGCGGGTCCGGTGCCGTCGTGGGGCAGGAGCTCGCCTCGAACCCTAGCATCGGCATGGTCAGCGTGACCGGCAGCGTCGACACGGGCGTCCGGGTTATGGAAGCTGCCGCGAAGAACATCATCAAGGTGAACCTGGAGCTGGGCGGCAGCGCTCCGGCCATCGTCATGGCCGACGCCGACATGGACCTCGCCGTCGAGTCGATCAAGGCATCCCGCGTCATCAACACCGGCCAGGTGTGCAACTGCGCCGATCGCGTCTACGTGGACAAGCGCGTCGCCGACGAGTTCACCGAGAAGTTCGTCAAGGCGATGAGCGAGACGAAATACGGCGATCCCCTCGTCGACGAAGGACTCGACATGGGTCCGTTCGTGAGCGGGGATCAGCTCAAGCTCGTCGAGGGTCGCGTGAAGCAGGCCGTTGCCGACGGCGCCACGGTCCTCACCGGCGGCAAGCGGGACGCGGGCAGGCCGGAGGGCTATTTCTACCCGGCCACGGTGCTCGGCAACTGCCGGCAGGGTATGCCGATCGTTCGGGACGAGATCTTCGGGCCCGTCATGCCGATCGTCACCTTCGACGACCTCGACGAGGCGATCACCTACGCGAACGACTCCGTCTATGGCCTCACATCGTCGATCTACACGACGAACCTCGACGTCGCCATGCGCGCCTGCAAGGAGATCAAGTTCGGCGAGACGTACATCAACCGCGAGAACTTCGAGGCGATGCAGGGATTCCACGCGGGCTGGCGAAAGTCGGGCATCGGGGGCGCCGACGGAAAGCACGGCCTCTACGAGAACACCCGGACCCACATGGTCTACGTCTCGTACGACCTGGCGGCCGGCAACAAGAAGTAGCCGCCCGAACCATAGCCCTCGGGTCCCGGTCGACCGGGACCCGAGGGCTTCGAATCGGACTGCGTCGGGCATGGCCCGTCTGGTCTGAATGACCGTCACCGCGAGGCGTGAAACGGTGGTGCGGGCTCAACTCTTCGTGACCTGCATGGTGGATCTCTTCCGGCCGCGAGCTGGCGTCGCGGCCGTCCAGGTGCTGGAGCGCCGCGGCGTCGAGGTCGAGTTTCCCGGGGGCCAATCCTGCTGCGGCCAGTTCGCCTACAACGCCGGTCACCACCGCGAGGCCGCCGCGATGGGCCGGCAACTCGTGCGTGCCTTCGAGCCCAGCGACGCCGCTAGTCCGTCGGCCGACCCGCCGACGGTGATCGCGCTCTCCGGCTCGTGCGCGGCGATGATCAAGCACGAGATGCCCGACCTCCTCGAGCGCGACGCGTTGCAGAGGGGACGGACGCCGGCCACCGCGGCGCGCTGGCGCCGCCGGGCCGAGGCGCTTGCCGACCGCGTGGTCGAGCTCAGCGAGTGGCTCGACCGCCAGGCCGTGCCGGGGCCAGAGGGGGTCGGGACCCGCGCCGAATCGGGCGGCCCGGCTTCGTCGGGTGGCCCGGGATACGCTGGCGCCTCTGGCAGCTCGACCCCCCTGAAGGTCGCCAGCCACACCGGCTGCCACATGCGCCGCCTGCTCGGTGCCACGGAGGCGCCGCTAAGCGTCCTGCGCCGTGCCGGTGTCGAGCCCGTGGAGCTGGACGATGCGGAGCAGTGCTGCGGGTTCGGGGGAAGCTTCGGGCTGCTCGAGCCGGACATCTCCGCGGCCATGGCCGACGCAAAGCTGGCCAACCTGGCAACGGCCCGGGGCGACGGTGTGACCTGCCTGGTGAGCGCGGACCTGGGCTGCCTCATGCAGCTCGGCGGGCGCCTCGACAGGCAGGGGGACGCGTTCCCCATGCTGCATCTTGCCGAGGCCGTGGATCTCGCGGACCGGCATCGGCTCACGCCCGCCGACATCGAGCGCACCGCGCGCAGCCAGGAGGCGGACCCCGATGCCCGGTGAGCTGCCTCCGGCCGGGGCCACCTGGCCGGAACGGCGGCGGCGGGCCCTCGCCGACCCGGCGATGCGGGCCGCCGTGGCGAAGAGCACCCGCAGTCTCGCGGTCAAGAAGGAGGCCGTCTTCGCGACCTACCCCGCAGCTGAGGCGATGCGGAAGCGTGCCGTCATCGCTCGACGTGGCTCGCTGGCGCGCGTCGACGCGCTGCTCGACGAGCTGACGCGCCGGGTCGAGGCGCGCGGCGGGCACGTGGTGCGGGCCGCCGGCCCGGCCGACGTCGGCCGCTATGTCCTCGACGTCGCCCGGCGACGGGGCGTGCAGCGAGTCGTGAAGTCGAAATCGATGGCCACCGAAGAGATCGCCCTCAACGAGCAGCTCGAAAACGCCGGGCTGCACGTCCGCGAGACCGACCTTGGTGAGTACATCATCCAGCTGGCCGGCGAGCGTCCCGCTCACATCCTCGTGCCGGCCTCGCACAAGACCAGGCAGCAGGTCCGGGCCCTCTTCGACGAGGAGGCCGCCGCGTGCGCGGTCGACCCGCCGGTGGGCGACGCCACGCCCGAGCTGACCGCCTTCGCGCGGCGCCAGCTGCGGGCGGATTTCCTCGCCGCCGACATGGGCATCAGCGGCGGCAACTTCCTCGTCGCCGAGACGGGGACGCTCGTGCTCATCACGAATGAGGGCAATGGTCGGATGACCACATCGCTGCCCCGGGTCCACATCGCGGTGGTGGGCATCGACAAGATCGTCGCGACCTGGGCAGATCTCGCTGACCTGCTCCAGCAGCCCGCGCTCAGCGGCACCGGCCAGCGCTTGTCCACGTACACGACCTTCATCACCGGTCCCCGACGCGAGGGCGAGCTCGACGGTCCGGAGGAGTTCCACCTGGTCCTGCTCGACAACGGGCGCCACGAGCTGCTCGGGACCGAGTTCGTGGACATCCTCGCCTGCATTCGCTGCGGCGCCTGCCTCAACGTCTGCCCGGTCTTCCGCACCATCGGCGGCCAGGCCTACGGGACCATGTACAGCGGGCCCATCGGCGTGGTGCTGACCCCGCTCCTGGGCGGGCTGGAGCGGGCGCCCGAGCTGCCCAAGTCGGCCTGCGCCCTGTGCTACGCCTGCGCCGACGCCTGCCCGATGGAGATCGACCTGCCCCGCCACATCCTGGCCCTGCGACGGACCGAGGTCGAGCGCGGGATGGAGCCGTGGTCGGACCGGCTGACCTTCGAGCTCTGGGGGCGGTTCTGGGCCAACCCGGCAGGCTTCCGCTTTACCGGCCGCATCGCCCGCCTGGGCCAGCGGGTCTACGTCCGGGACGGCCGGCTGAAGGGCGCGCCCGGCCTCGTGGGAGGCTGGACGGCCACCCGGAACGCGCCTCCGCTCGCCAGGGAGTCGTTCCACGAGTGGTGGGCGCGGCGGCGTGCCTCGAGGACCGGGTCGTGACCCGCAAACCCAGCGCAGGATCACTCGCAGAGGCGAGCGGGCGCGACGCACTTGTGGCGGAGTTCGTCGAGAGCTGGCGGGGTCTGGAAGGCGATGCCTGGATCGTCCGCGGCGGGCGAGACGAGGTCCGTCGCACGATCGTCGAGGCCGCCAGGATCATGGTCGAGGACGGCGGGCCGGCGACCTCTTGTCGGGTGCTCGCCTGGTCGACGGCCGACCTCGCGTCTCTGGACTTGCCGGGGCTGCTGGCGCAACAGGGCTGGGAGCACGTTCCCTGGCCGACGGGCGCTCGCGCAGGGGAGGCCGCCGCAGGCACCAACGGCGCGGCTGCCGCCGGTGACGTTCCCGGCGCTGAAGAGGTTACCCGGACACAGGCGGAGCTGGTGACCCTGGCCGCGGCAAGCGACCTCGGGATCACCACGTGCGCCTGGGCCGTTGCAGAGACGGGGACGATCGCGCTCTACGCGACGCCCGCCACCGGTCGGCTGCCGAGCCTGCTGCCGACGGCCCACCTGGCGCTCGTGCGCCCGTCGCAGGTTGTGAGGACCGTCCCCGACGGCCTGCGCCTCCTCGCCGAATACATGGCGCGGGAGGGTGACCCGCCATCGGCGGTGAACCTCGTCAGTGGCCCCAGCCGCAGCGCCGACATCGAGGGCGACCTCGCGGTGGGCGTGCACGGACCACGCAGGGCCGGAGTGATCATCGGGGAATGGTGAGCCCGAACCGGCACCCACCTTCGGCCGCTGTCCTGCGCCTCGCCCCCGAGGACGAGGTTGTGGTGGCCGTGACGCCGCTCGCGGCCGGGGACTCGATCCGCCTCGGCGACCTCGAGGTTGCCGTGCTTGACCCGATCCCGGCGGGGCACAAGGTCAGCCTGGTGAGGATACCGATGGGGGCACCGATCCGGAAGTACGGTCAGCCGATTGGCGTCGCGACACGGGAGATCCAGGCAGGGAGCCACGTTCACGGCCACAACTGCGCCGTCGGCGCGTTCGATCGGACGTACGCCGTTGCGACCGCCGGGGGCGCGGCGCCGGAGGCCGCGAGCGGGGGTGCCACACCACGCACGTTTCTTGGCTATGTGCGCCCCGACGGGCGGGTGGGCACGCGCAACTACGTGGCGGTCATCAGCATGGCCAACTGCTCGGCATCGGTCAGCCGTCGAATCGCGGACGGGATCACTGCCGACGAGCTATCTGCCTACCCGTCGGTGGATGGCGTGCTCGCGCTGACGCACAAGGGCGGATGCGCCATGCCGGAGAACGGCCCGGAGCACCTGCAGCTCGAGCGTGTACTGGCGGGGTTCGCACGGCACCCGAACGTCGCCGGATACGTCATCGTGGGCCTCGGGTGTGAGGTCGCCCAGGCGCGTCGACTCATCGAACGCCAGGATCTGTGGTGCCCCGGCGAGGTCGAGGGACCGCCCGTGCTCGTGATCCAGGAGGAAGGCGGGGTCCGCCGCACGGTGGAGGCAGGCCTTTCGGTGCTCCGCCAGCTCCTGCCGGTCGCAGCAGCCGCCCGACGCGTCGAGATCCCAGCATCCAGCCTCGTGCTGGGACTTCAGTGCGGCGGCTCCGACGGGTTCAGCGGCATCACCGCCAACCCGGCGCTCGGGGTCGCCGTCGACCTGCTCGTCGCCCAGGGCGGGACCGCGGTTCTGGGCGAGACGCCCGAGATCTACGGCGCGGAGCACTTGCTGGCGCAACGGGCGGTGGGTCGCGAGGTTGGCGAGGCACTGATCGAGCGGATCCGGTGGTGGGAGGCCTATGCGGCGTCCCATGGGGCGACCATCGACAACAACCCCACGCCGGGCAACAAGGCTGGGGGCTTGACCACGATCTTCGAGAAGTCGCTCGGCGCCGTCGCGAAGGCGGGATCGACGCGGCTCACCGCCGTGTACCGCTACGCGGAGCAGGTGTCGCGTCGCGGCCTCGTGCTCATGGACACGCCGGGCAACGATCCGGTCTCTCTCACCGGGATCGTGGCCGGTGGAGCGACGATCTGCGCCTTCACCACTGGCCGTGGCTCCGTCTACGGGTGCAAGCCCTCGCCGTGCATCAAGATCGCGACCACTTCGTCTCTGTATCGCCGGATGGAAGAGGACATGGATCTCGATGCGGGCGTCGTCCTCGACGGCACCCCCGTCCAGGAGGTCGGGCGCGCCATCTTCGACGAGGTGCTCGCGGTGGCGAGCGGCAAGCGCACCAAGAGCGAGGCCCAGGGCCTGGGCGACGAGGAGTTCGCGCCCTGGATGCTGGGGCCGGTCCTATGACCGACACGTGTGTCAGCCGACGTGGCCGTCAAGGCGGCCGAGGAGACCAAGGGCATGCTCGCGATGCGCGGCCGGGCCGCGTACACGGGCGCTGAACCTCCGGCATCCGCGCCCTCCTCGATGACGAGCACGGTAGCCAGTCTCATCTTCAGCGGGGAACTTCACTTCGCCCTCGCGCCCAGACCACTCGTGGATGTTCCGACTTCCTCCGACAACGCCGCAGCAATCCCATGCCGGACCGCGCACTCCGTGCGACGTGGCCACCGCCGAGCCCGAGCTCGAAGCCTTCCAGGTCGAGCTCCGGGCCTGGGAAACCGTCTACAACACCGTCCGCCCCCACCAGGCCCTCGGCTACCCTGAGGGGTTCGACAATCCTGGTCACGCCGCTCGCCGATACTCGTGGATCAGGCCGCCAAGCACGTCCCTTCGTTCGACCGGCGTTCGGGTCGTCCGCCGGACCTGCGGTGTTCGGTCAGAGGCGGGTACGGCCAGGCCCAGTCCCCGATGTGGTCGCTCCGCTACGTAATGCGCAACGTAGGCCCTGAGCACTCGCTCGAGATGCCGACGACCGTAGATCAGGACGTGGTCAAGGCACTCACGGGGCACGGTCCGCACGAACCGCTCTGCGAAGGCATTCGCCCGAGGCGCCCGGATCGGCGTTCGGATGACCCGGACGCCCTCGGCGCGGAGCACCGCATCGAACGATCCCGAGAACTTGGTGTCCCGGTCGCGCAGGAGGAACCGAACACCGGACAGCCGCTCCTCGATCGCGAGGTTCCTCGCCTGCTCAGGTGACCCACGCGGAGTCCGGGTGCGCGGTAACGCCGGCCAGGTGCATGCGCCGCGTCGAGAGCTCGATGAAGAACAGGACGTAGAGCGTCTTGAGGCCGATCGTCTCGACGGTGAAGAAGTCGGTCGCGAGGATCCCCGACGCCTGTGACCACAGGGACTCGGTCCAGGTTGGGCCTGTCCGGCGGGGAGCAGGGTCCAGGCCAGATCGCCGCAGGATCGTCCGGACCGTCGTCGCGGAGACCCTGATCCCGAGCTTCAGCAGATTCCCGCGGATCCGCTGGTACCCCCAGCGGGGGTTCTCTCGGCCGAGCCGGACGATGAGGGCCCGAAGATCGGGCTCGACCGGCGGGCGTCCGGGGCGCCCCATCCGCCGAT
>JADGOR010000146.1 GCA_017882855.1 Cellulomonas sp.
CCGGAGCAGCGAGCGACGGACAGGTTCTCCCGACCGCTGTCGCAGCGCCGTCGCCGCCGACGCCCCCGCGACGGCGGCCAGTGCGTCGACGGCGACACCGCTGAGCACGCGCGACCCCGTCGATGCGGTGGCACCCGGCAATCGATCGGCGAGCGAGCGCAGGAACGAGTGCGACACCGTGCCCCAGCCGAACGCCGTCGACGAGGCGACCCCGGCAATGATCGCCTGATCGCGACTTCCGCGGGTGAGCAGGTTGGGTTGGTAGGACGTCCCGCTGGCGTGCGACCCGAGCAGGACGCCGGCCCGGGCGGAGACGTCCAATCGACCGGCCTGAACATGCGAGTGGCGCGACATGCCGCCAGCCTGCTCCGGGCCTGACCGCGCGTCATGCTCCCAACCGGATGAACGGCCTCGGCAGGCTGGAGGAGACTGGTCGCGATGTGTGGCCGGACCACACCGCGACAGGCGGTGGCGACCGCCGGACGGTGCCCTACTCTGTGGCTCGTGCGCACGCACGAACTGGTGCTGGCCAGGATCGAGCGGGACCTGTCCGCCGGGCGGCTGACCGTCGGTGGCCGACTCCCGGCCGAGCGGACGCTGGCTGCCGAACTCGGCGTCTCCCGGGCCTCGGTGCGCGAGGCGATCCGGGTCCTCGAAGCCATGGGCATCATCCGGACGAACGTCGGTTCCGGGCCCGATGCGGGCGCCGTGGTCATCGACAATCCGGCCGCCGGCATGACGTCGGGTATCCGGCTGCACGTCGCGTCCCACCATGTGCCGGTCGGTGACGTCGTGCAGTTGCGCGTCCTGCTGGAGACGTGGTCCGTCGCCAGGGTCGCTGACCTGGTGCGTACGGCCGGCACCGACGGCGTGACCCCGCCGGATCTCGTCGGAGCCAGCGAGGTGCTCGGCCTGATGGACGAGTCATCGGTGACGATCCAGGAGTTTCACCGGCTGGACGCGGCTTTTCACGGCAGTCTGGTCGCGCTGTCCGGGAACGTGCTGGTCGCGGCCGTGATGGCTGGGCTCCGCGGTGCCATCCACGACTACGTGCTGACCGGGTCGCTGCGGCTGCCCGACTGGCCCGCGACCGCCGCCCGGCTGCGCGCCGAGCACCGCGGGATACTCGCCGCCGTCGAGGGCGGCGCGCCCGGCGAGGCGGCCGAGCGGGTGCGTGCGCACATCGAGGGCTTTTACCGCGAGGCGGAACTCGACGGCGCCACGAGCGCCACCGCGAACGATGGGAACCGCCCAGCGGGATGACGCCCGGCGGGATGACGCCCGGCGGGATGCCGGCCGTTGCCTACTCGGCCGCCGGGCCCGCGATGATGACCTCGAGGGTCCGGGGACCGTGTACCCCCTCCACCCTGGACAGCTCGATGTCGCTGGTCGCGCTGGGGCCGCTGATCCAGGTCTGCGGGCGGTCCGCGGCCAGCAGCGCAACGCCTTCCGGGACGGTGCCCACGACCTGGTCGGCTCGCACCACGCAGATGTGGTGGTCCGGAACCAGAGTGATGGCCCGCCGACCCTGATCATCCGCGCCGTCAAGCACGATCGTCCCGGTGTCGGCGATGGCCACCCGGGCGGCGGTCACCACCGCGACCACGGTGTCCAGCCGGTCCAGCGGCACCGGATCGGTCCGGCTGTCGGTGAGCACCTCGAACCCGGCGGCTCGGACCGCTTCGACCCAGCCGGCGTCCAGGCCGACCGGGACGACCACCGCCGGAGCCGCTCCGTCGGCGAGAGTCGTTGGCGCGCCGAGCGACTCGGTGATCGCGGTGATCAGCCCACCGGCGTCGGCCGCGCGGTGCACGATGGCCTTGTAGTCCACCAGTCGTTCGACGAGCAGCTCGATGGTGTCCGGTGCTCCGGGCTTCCACGGCCCGGAAGTCCGGTACTCGCGAGGGATTTCGACCGGGTCGGTACCGGACTGGCTGAGCGCGCCGCGGATCCGGGCGAGCACGTGCTCGCGAGCCCCCGACGATCTCGAGGCCGTCATGATTCCCCCCGTTCTCGAGCCCACCAGGTCCGGAACGTCTCTGCCGGGGGCGACGGAAGATCCCGGGCGGCAGTCCATTTCGACGCCGGGAAGGGCAGAGACGAGATCCGGCCCTTCTTGCCGGCCACCAGACGCCCGACACCGGTGAGCTTCTCGGCCGCGGCGAACCGGCCGGCGTCCGACATTATCCAGGAGGCAGCCTTCATCGCCGCGCTCCAGCCGTCCGGAATCCTCCGCCCCCGATCCTCGTCGACCATCCGGGCGCGCAGCATCACCAGCAGCGAGGGAATGTCGATCTTGACCGGACACACCTCATAACATGCCCCGCAGAGCGTCGAGGCGTAGGGCAGCGACGCATTCGGGTCACCGTGACCGGTGGTCCCCGTCAGCTGCGGGGTGAGCACTGCGCCGATCGGGCCGGGGTAGACCGAGCCGTAGGCATGACCGCCGGTGCGCTCGTACACCGGGCAGACGTTCAGGCAGGCGCTACACCGGATGCAGTGCAGCGCAGCGCGCCCCACCGTGTCGGCCAGGGCGCGGGTGCGGCCGTTGTCCAGCAGGATGAGGTGGAATTCCTGCGGACCGTCGCCGGGCGTCACCCCGGTCCACATCGAGGTGTAGGGGTTCATCCGCTCGCCGGTGGACGACCTGGGCAGCAGCTGCATGAACACCTCGAGGTCCTGCCAGGTAGGCAGCAGTTTCTCGATACCCATGACGGTGATGAGGGTCTCGGGGAGCGTCAGGCACATCCGTCCGTTGCCCTCGGACTCCACGACGGCCAGTGTGCCGGTGTCAGCGATCGCGAAGTTGGCGCCGGAGATCGCCACCTTGCTCTGCAGGAACTTTCGCCGCAGGTGCGCCCGGGCAGCCATCGCCAGCGCGCGCGGCTCGTCGGTGAGACCCGGTGGCGCATCACCCATCTCCCGGAGGAAGATCTCCCGGATCTCGGCGCGGTTCCGGTGGATCGCCGGCACCAGGATGTGCGAGGGTCGGTCGTGGCCGAGTTGCACGATCAATTCCGCGAGATCGGTTTCGAAGGCGGCGATCCCGACGTCCTCGAGGGCCTCGTTGAGACCGATCTCCTGGGTGGCCATCGACTTGACCTTGATCACCTCGGTCTGTCCGGTGGCCCGGATCAGCTCGATGACGATCTTGTTGGCCTCGTCCGCATCCCGCGCCCAATGCACGACACCGCCGCGGGCCGTCACCTTCTCCTCGAGCTGCTCGAGAAGTTCAGGGAGCCGGACCATCACGTCTGCCTTGATGGCAGAACCCGCGTCGCGCAACGCCTCCCAGTCCGGGACCTCGTTGACCACCTCGGCTCGCTTGGCGCGGATCACCGATGTGGCGTGCGCGAGGTTGGCGCGCAACTGGGTGTTGGCCAATTCATGCCGAGCCGCCTGCGGGAAGCTCTCGCTGCCGCGCAACGGGTTCGGATGCCGGAGCTCTGGTTCGGGCTTACGGCGCAACGGCACGCCCAGGAAGGTCGTCATCGCACGGCCTCGCTCGCCTCGGCGGCCGCAACGGCGTCCGCGGCGACGCCGCCGGTGGACTTCTCGGCGGCCAGGATCTCGGCCAGGTGCATGGTGCGCACCCCGGCCCGGGTGCGGGACAGGCCGCCACCGATGTGCATCAGGCACGAGTAGTCGCCAGCGGTCAGCACTTCGGCGCCGGTCGCCTTCACCGCCGCCATCTTGTCCGAGAGCATGGCGGTCGAGGTGTCGGCGTTCTTCAGCGCGAAGGTCCCGCCGAACCCGCAGCAGCTCTCGGCGTTCGGCAACTCGGTGAGCCGGATGCCCTCCACTGCCCGCAGCAGCCGCACCGGCTTGTC
>JADGOR010000071.1 GCA_017882855.1 Cellulomonas sp.
GCTGATGTGGCTGACTCGGATCTCCGGAGGCATGTCCCTGGTGGTCTTCGGCGCGATGATCTTCGTGCTCGGCTTCGGGCTCGGGCTCGTCATGCAGACGATCGTGCTGGCCGTGCAGAACGCGGTCGACCCGCACGAGCTCGGCACGGCGACGAGCGCGAACAACTTCTTCCGTGAGATCGGCGCGGCCGTTGGGGTCGCGCTCTTCTCGACCGTCTTCACCACCCGACTGACCAGCAGGCTCGAGACGGTCTTCGCGGGCGCTCCCGCCACCGGCGCCGGCGGCTCGGGCTCCTCGGTCACTCCGGCGATCGTCGCGCAGCTGCCCGAGCCCCTGCACTCGGGCGTGGTCAACGCGTTCGCGGACGCACTCGCGCCGGCGTTCTGGTACCTCGTGCCGCTGGTCGCGCTGGGCTTCGTCCTGACCCTGTTCCTGCGTGAGGACAAGCTGTCCGACGTCGCCGGCATGGTGGCTCGCGGCGAGGCGGCCGCCGATCACGGGAACCTGATCGAAGGCGTCGCCCCGGCGGTCCCCGATGGCGCCGCTGAGCCTGTCGGTCTGGCGTCCTCGCACGCCGTCGCGGTCGACGATGCCGGTCGCGGGTAGCCGGCCGCGGGTAGCTGGCCGCCGGTAGCCTGACCACGATGAACGCCACCGGCTCCGGAGCACGACAGCCGGCTGCCGCCGCGGGCGAACCGCGCTCAGCGCGGCGGCAGTTCGCCGCGACCATGCTGACCCTCGAGGCCTTCGTGGCGTTCTTCGGTGCGCTGGTCGCCTACGGCCTGCGACTCGCGCCGTCGGGCCTGATCTGGGCGGTCGGTGGCGCGGTCACCGTGGTCTGCCTGCTGCTCGCCGGGACGCTCCGAGGGCGTGGCGCCTACCTAGCCGGCAGCGTCCTGCAGCTAATGGTCCTCGCCGGCGCCGTGGCCGCCGCCACCAGGGACGCGGCCGGCGTGATGTTTCTGGTGACCTGGGCCGTGTTCGTCGCACTCTGGATCGTCGCACTGCGCCTGGGCGGGCGGATCGATCGGGAGCGGCGCGAGCGCGCCGACGCCGAGTCCGCAGAACCCCGCTCGACCGGGCGCGACGCCGGATAGGGTTCCGCCATGACCGATGCCCAGCAGCTCGAACGCACCCTCGTCCTGGTCAAGCCCGACGGCGTAGCGCGCGGCCTCGTCGGCGAGGTGCTGGGCCGGATCGAGCGCAAGGGCTACCGCCTCGAGGCGATCGAGCTGCGGATGGCGACGCGCGAGCTGCTCGCCGAGCACTACCACGAGCACCGGCGGAAGCCGTTCTACGAGCCGCTCGTCGAGTTCATGCTCTCCGGCCCGATCATCGCCGTCGTCGCGAGCGGTGACCGGGTGATCGAGGGCTTCCGCTCGTTGGCCGGCGCGACCGACCCGACGGCGGCCGCTCCCGGCACGATCCGAGGCGACCTGGCCCGGGACTGGGGCGTCGGCGTGACCAAGAACATCGTGCACGGCTCGGACTCGCGGGAGTCCGCCGAGCGCGAGATCGCGTTGTGGTTCCCCGGGCTCTGAGCCCGGGGTGCGCGGTATTCCCCTCCGCCTCTCGTAGGCTGCGACTGTGCACCTCAAGACGCTGAGCCTTCGGGGCTTCAAGTCGTTCGCCTCGGCGACGACTCTGCACCTCGAACCCGGCGTGACCTGCGTCGTCGGCCCGAACGGCTCCGGCAAGTCGAACGTCGTCGACGCCCTCGCCTGGGTGATGGGCGAGCAGGGTGCGAAGAGCCTGCGCGGCGGCAAGATGGAGGACGTCATCTTCGCCGGAACGGCCGGTCGCGCGCCCCTCGGTCGCGCCGAGGTCAGCCTGACGATCGACAACGCCGACGGCGCCCTGCCGATCGACTACTCCGAGGTGACGATCTCTCGGACGCTGTTCCGCAACGGCGGCTCGGAGTACGCGATCAACGGCTCGGCGTGCCGGCTGCTGGACATCCAGGAGCTGCTCTCCGACACGGGCATGGGCCGCGAGATGCACGTCATCGTCGGCCAGGGGCAGCTCGACGCCGTGCTGCGTGCCACCCCGGAGGAGCGCCGCGGCTTCATCGAGGAGGCGGCGGGTGTCCTCAAGCACCGGCGGCGCAAGGAGAAGGCGCTCCGCAAGCTCGACGCGATGCAGGCGAACCTGACCCGCGTCGGCGACCTGACCGCGGAGATCCGCCGCCAGCTCGGACCGCTGGGTCGGCAGGCCGAGGTGGCGCGCAAGGCGCAGACCATCCAGGCCGACCTGCGCGACTCGAAGGCCCGGCTGCTGGCGGACGACCTCGCCCAGCTCACCTCGACCCTGCAGCAGGAGATCGCGGACGAGACGGCCCTGAACACGCGCCGTACCGAGGTCGAGGTGTCGCTCTCGGGGGTCCGGGCCCGGGTCGCCGGCCTCGAGTCGGAGGCCGCCGCGGCCTCGCCCGAGCTCTCCGAGGCGAGCGAGGTCTGGTACCGCTTGTCCTCGCTGCGCGAACGGCTTCGCGGGACCGCGACGCTGGCGAGCGAGCGCAGCCGGCTGCTCGGCACCGCCGCGGACGCCGCGGAGGGCCACGACCCGGGTGACCTGGACGCTCAGGCCGAGCGGGTCCGCGCCGCCCACGCCGAGCTCGAGGCGGAGGTTCGGCTCGCGCGGACGGCCCTCGACGCCGCGGTCGCTGATCGCCAGGCTGCCGAGGACAGCGTCGAGGCGGCCGACCGAGCCCTCGGCAACCTCCAGCGTGCGGCCGCCGACCGGCGCGAGGGCCTGGCCCAGCTGGCCGGCGAGGTCGCGGCGCGACGCAGCAGGCTCGAGGCGACCGAGGCCGAGATCGGCCGACTACGCGAGGTGCTGCTCGAGGCGGAGAAGCGCGGACAGAGCGCGAACGAGCAGTTCGCCCTGCTCGAGACGCAGGTCACCGGCGCGGAGCAGGGCGAGGAGAGCCTCGATGCGGAGCACGAGGTGGCCGCGGCAGCGCTCGAGCGGGCGGTCGAGCGGATGCGCGAGCTGCGCGAGCAGGAGCAGGTCGCCGACCGGGACCGGTCCACCTGGGCGGCCCGGGTCGATGCCCTCGAGATGAGCCTGACCCGCAAGGACGGAGCGGGCGCGCTGCTCGCCGCCGAGGGCCTGCGCGGCACGCTCGGCTCGGTCGCCGCGCTGCTCGCGGTCACGCACGGGTACGAGGACGCGATCGCGGCCGCGCTCGGCCCCGCCGCCGACGCCGTCGCGGTGGAGTCCGTCGATGCCGCGGTGGATGCGCTGCGCTGGCTGCGCACCGACGACGCCGGTCGGGCCCGCCTGGTGATCGGCGCCCGCGGCGCGGTCGCCGCCGAGACGCACGCAACCCTGCCGGACGGCGCGCGTTGGGCCCGGTCGTTGGTGACTTCGCCGCCGTCGGTGGACTCCGCCGTGACCGCCCTCCTCGCGGGCATCGTCGTCGTCGAGGACCTTGCTCACGCCCGTGCGCTGGTCGCGGAGCGGCCGGAGCTCGCCGTCGTCACCCGTTCCGGCGACCTGCTCTCCGCCACCATGGCGTCCGGTGGCTCCGCGGACGCGCCGAGTGTCCTTCAGCTCCAGGCGACCCTCGACGAGGCCCGGGCCCAGCACACCGACGCCGTCGGACGGGGAGAGCGCACCCGGTTCGAGCTGGCCACCGCCCAGGCGGGCGAAGCCGCAGCGGGAGAGGCCTACGAACGCACCCTGGCCCGGCTGCACGAGTCCGACGCCACGATGGCCGCGGTGGCGGAGCAGCTCGGTCAGTACGGCTCGTCCGCTCGGGCCGCGCGAGCCGAGGCGGAACGGGTCCAGCGCTCGCTCGATGCCGCGGTCGAGCAGCTCGAGGCCGGCCAGGCCGAGCTCACCGCACTGAGCGAACGGCTCACCGCGGCGCAGGCCGAACCGGCCGAGACAGCCGAGTCGCTGACCACCATGACCGACGACCGCGGCCGCCTCGCGGACCTTGCCGCCGCCGCCCGGGCTCGCGAGACCGAGGCGCGACTCACGTTGCGCACCGGTGAGGAACGCGCTCGCGCTCTGGCGAACCGAGCCGACTCGCTCGAGCGGGCCGCGCAGGCCGAACGGGAGGCGCGCGAACGCGCCCGGGCCCGCGAACGACAGCGGATCAACCAGGCCACCGTCGCCGTCGCGGTGCACGCCGCGGCGCAGCGGACCCTGCTAGCCCTGGACCGCTCGCTGCAGCGGGCGACCGAGGAGCGCGAAGCGGCCGAGGCGGCCCGGGGCGCGCGGGATGGTGCTCTGGCGGAGCTCAGGGGTCGGGCGGACATCCTCGGCCGCCAGCTGGCCGAGCTGACCGACGTCGCCCACCGCGACGAGGTCGCCCGCGCCCAGCAGGTGCTACGGGTCGAGCAGCTGCAGGCCCGCGCCGTCGAGGACCTCGGCATCGACCCCGAGGTGCTGCTGGAGGAGTACGGCCCGCACCAGCTGGTCCCGCTGCTGGGCCTCGCGCCCGCCGACGGCGAGGCCGTCGCCGAGCCGAAGCTCGTTCCGTACCTGCGGGCCGACCAGGAGAAACGGCTCCGGACCGCCGAGCGCGGACTGTCCCTGCTCGGCCGGGTCAACCCGTTGGCCCTCGAGGAGTTCTCGGCCCTCGAGGAGCGGCACCAGTTCCTGACTGAGCAGCTGGCGGACCTGAAGAAGAGCCGCACCGACCTGCTGGAGATCATCCGCGAGATCGACGCTCGGGTCGAGCAGGTCTTCGCGGATGCGTTCCGGGACACGGCCGAGCAGTTCGAAGGCGTCTTCGGCCGGTTGTTCCCGGGCGGCGAAGGCCGCCTCGTGCTGACCGAGCCGGACGACATGCTCTCGACCGGCATCGAGGTCGAGGCGCGGCCCGCGGGCAAGAAGGTCAAGCGGCTCTCGCTGCTCTCCGGCGGCGAACGCTCGCTCACGGCGATCGCCCTGCTGATCGCCATCTTCAAGGCGCGGCCGAGCCCGTTCTACGTGCTGGACGAGGTCGAGGCCGCTCTCGACGACACCAACCTGCAGCGTCTGCTGGAGATCTTCACCGAGCTCAAGCGCGGCAGCCAGCTGATCATCGTCACGCACCAGAAGCGCACCATGGAGATCGCGGACTCGTTGTACGGAGTAACGATGCGCGGCGACGGCGTCACCACCGTCGTCAGCCAGCGGCTGCACGAGGACGTCCCCGCCTGAGCGGTCGGGTCGACGTTCGCCGCGGCGCTCGCGATGCCGCCGGAGCACCCGGCTCGGCCCCCGGGACCTCCCCGCCGAACGTGAAGGTTGTGTGTGAACTTCGCCACAGACCGTCCCTGGGTAGCGGCTGGAGGCCCCGAGCGACACATACTCGGGTCATGGGACCAATCATCGTGTGGATGCTCGTCGCCCTCTTCGCAGCCGTCATCGTGCTCGTCGTCGCGGGTTCATCCCAGAACGCATCGGGCTTCCGCGGCTATCTTGGTGACCTCCGCCGCGAGTCGTCCGCCCGGAGTGCCGGCCGGCACGCGGCGCCCGAGCTCGGGCAGCCGCACGTCGTCGAGCCGCACGTCGTCGAGTCGTACGCCGTGCAGCCGGCCGCCGACACCGAGCCGGTGGACATGGACATCGAGGAGTTCTTCTCGTTCGGCCAGACCAACGAACCCGCGTACGTGAGCCTCGAGGAGATCCAGGACGCCCTGGGCCGGGCGCGCGACGCCGCGGCTCGTCGGATTCCGACGCTGAACCGCTGACTCCCGCTCGCCCCGTTTCGCGAGCCGATCGGGCCGCGCTTCCTGAGAGACTTCTCTGGTGACCGAGACCGTTGCCTTGTGGCTCGCCATCGCGCTGCCGTCGATCGCCGTCGTCGCGATCCCCGTCCTGCTGGCCGGCCGGCGTCGCCGCGCGCGGCAAGAACCCGCCCCGACGCCGTCGCCGGTCCCGCAGGCTGTCCCGCAGGCTGTCCCGCAGCCGCCGACGACGGAGCGGGCCACCCGCGAGAGCGCGCCCGGCGAGACGGCGGGCGCTCAGGCGCCCGCCGAAGAAGAAGCCGCTACGCCGATCCCGACGGAGACCCCGGAGCCGGCCGCCGGTCGCCTGGTGCGGTTGCGTACGCGTCTCGCGCGCTCCGGCTCGCCCCTCGGCAGCCGGCTGCTCGCCGTGCTCACCCGCGACCAGCTGACCGAGGACGACTGGGACGAGCTCGAGGAGACCCTACTGCTCGCCGACATCGGTCCCGGGCCTGCCGCCGAGCTGATGGACGCGCTGCGCACCCAGGTCCGGGTCCTCGGCGTCCGGGAACCCGGCGCCGTCCGCGAGCTGCTCCGCGAGCAGCTGCTCGTGCTCGTCGACCCGAGCATGGACCGCGAGCTCGCGACCGCGCGGGTCGTGCGCGCGGACGGCACCTCCACACCGGCCGTGGTCCTCGTCGTCGGGGTGAACGGCACCGGCAAGACGACCACGGTGGGCAAGCTCGCGCGGGTCCTGGTGGCCGACGGGCGGAGCGTCGTCCTGGGGGCTGCCGACACGTTCCGCGCCGCCGCGGCGGACCAGCTCGCGACCTGGGGTTCGCGCGTCGGCGTGCCGACGGTGCGGTCCGACCGCGACGGCGCCGACCCGGCGTCGGTGGCCTTCGACGCGGTCCGGTCCGGTCGCGAGTCCGGGGTCGATGTAGTGATCGTCGACACTGCGGGGCGGCTGCAGAACAAGGCCGCCCTGATGGACGAGCTCGGCAAGATCAAACGGGTGATCGAACGCGAGGCGACCGTCACCGAGGTCCTGCTGGTGCTCGACGCGACGACCGGGCAGAACGGTCTGAGCCAGGCCCGCGTCTTCGCCGACGTCGTCGACGTCACCGGGATCGTGCTGACCAAGCTCGACGGGACGGCCAAGGGTGGGATCGTCGTCGCGGTCCAGCGTCAGCTCGGGGTGCCGGTCAAGCTGGTCGGCCTCGGCGAGGGCCCGGATGACCTGGCTCCGTTCGACCCGGCCGCGTTCGTCGAGGGCCTGCTCGGCTGATGAGACGCGCCTTCTCGGCCCGTGGTACGAAACCGAACGTTTACCCGCGACGGCTCCTTGTCACAAGGCCGTAACACGAGCGGCGACTGAACGTAACTCCCCGGCCCCAGGGTTGGTCTCGACCCAGCCGCCCGGCTGGCAAGGGGAGAGTGGATCTCTATGGCTATGTCAGAGTTCGCGCTGGACTCGGGTAACACGGCGTGGATGCTCACGGCGTCTGCGCTGGTCCTGCTCATGACGCCCGGTCTGGCGTTCTTCTACGGCGGCATGGTCCGCACGAAGAGCGTTCTCAACATGATGATGATGAGTTTCGGCGCCCTCGGGCTGGTCGGGGTCATCTGGATCCTGTGGGGCTACTCGGCGGCGTTCGGTACTCAAGGAAATGCGTTCGTCGGCAACCCGTTCCAGTACTTCGGCCTGGTGGGTCTGACCGACCAGAACAGCATCATGGCGGCGAGCGGCGTGCCCGCCCTGGTCGCCGTCGTGTTCCAGGCGACTTTCGCGATCATCACGGTGGCCCTGATCTCGGGCTCGATCGCCGACCGGACGAAGTTCAGCGCCTGGATGGTGTTCGCGGGTATCTGGTTGACCATCGTCTATGTGCCGATCGCCCACATGGTGTGGGGCGGCGGCTTCGAGAGCCCGACGGGATGGGTTGCCCAACACATCTCGGCGCCGATCGACTTCGCAGGTGGCACCGTCGTGCACATCAACGCCGGCGCCGCTGGTCTTGCCCTGGCGCTCCTGCTCGGTGTCCGCAAGGGCTTCGGCAAGGAGCCGATGCGTCCGCACAACCTGCCGTTCGTGATGCTCGGTGCGGCTCTGCTGTGGTTCGGCTGGTTCGGCTTCAACGCCGGCTCCGAGTTCGCCGCAGACGGCGTTGCCGGTCGCGCCTGGCTCAACACGATGGTCGCGACCTGCATGGCCATGCTGACCTGGCTCGCCACGGAGAAGATCCGCGACGGTCACGCGACGTCGCTCGGTGCGGCGTCCGGCGTGGTGGCCGGTCTGGTTGCCATCACCCCGGCCGCATCCGCGGTGGACAGCTTCGGCGCTATCGCCCTCGGTGGCATCGCGGGGATCTTGTGTGCTCTCGCGATCGGCCTGAAGTACAAGTTCGGCTATGACGACTCGCTCGACGTCGTCGGCGTGCACCTGGTCGGTGGCATCACCGGAACGCTCCTCATCGGCTTCTTCGCGACCCACCACCAGGGGGCCTGGTACCCGGCCGGGGCCGGTGACGGTCTGCTCTACGGTGGCGGGTTCAAGCAGCTCGGCGCCCAGGCGGTCGCTGCCCTGATCGCCGTCACCTACTCGTTCGTGGTGACGATCCTCATCGGCCTCGCGATCAAGAAGACGATGGGCTTGCGCACAAGTGAAGAGGTCGAGGTCAGCGGTATCGACCTCGCGATCCACGGTGAGACCGCCTACGAGACCATTGGTTCTCGCGCAACCATGGAGGTAAACGCATGAAGCTGGTCACGGGAATCATCCAGCCACACCGTCTGGACGAGGTGAAGGCGGCGCTCGAAGCCGCTGGGGTCCACGGCATCACCGTGAGCGAAGCGAGCGGCTACGGCCGTCAGCGGGGTCACACGGAGGTCTACCGCGGTGCCGAGTACACGGTCGACCTGGTTCCGAAGGTTCGGGTCGAGGTGCTGGTCACGGCGGAAGAAGCTCCGAGGGTGACCGATGCGATCATCGGGGCAGCCCAGACGGGCAAGATCGGCGACGGCAAGGTCTGGACCGTCGCCGTCGAGGATGTCGTTCGAGTCCGGACGGGCGAGCACGGGCCAGAGGCCCTGTAGGGGGTTCCACCATGCGTGAACGGTCGCACCAGTGACCGGGCACGAGACGCCGGAGGTCCCGCGCCCCGCCCCTGGGGTGCGGGACCTCAAGGCGTCCCGGCTCGACGTCGCCGCCCGGCTCAGTGGTCCCGGGTCCGACGGCGTGGCTCGGCGAGCCGCCATGGTCGCCGAGGTGGTCTCCGCGCTGGGCGGGTTGTGGGAGTCCGCGACGGCGACGGTGGCATCCACTGAGGGGATCGCACTCGCGGCGGTCGGCAGCCTCGGGCGCGGCGACGCCGGCCCGATGAGCGACCTCGACCTGGTGCTCCTGCACGACGGCCGCACCCACCAGCCCGCGGAGCTGGCCGGCATCGCGGAGCGGCTCTGGTACCCGATCTGGGACGCCGGTCTCGATCTGGACCACTCCGTCCGGTCGCTCGCGCAATGCCGGCAGGTCGCCTCGAAGGACCTGCCCGCGGCGGTCGGCCTGCTCGACCTCCGGCAAGTGGCGGGCGACCCGCTCGTCGTGCACCGGGCCGCATCGCTGCTGCTGACCGACTGGCGCGACGCCGCACGTCGGCGGCTCCCGGAGCTCCTCTCCACCACCAAGGAGCGCGCCGACCGGTTCGGCGAGCTCGCCTACCTGATCGAGCCGGACCTGAAGGAGTCCCGCGGCGGCATCAGGGACGCGATCGCGTTGCAGGCCCTCGCCGCGACCTGGCTGACGGACCGCCCGCACGGTGCGGTCGACGCCGCATTCCTGCACCTGCTCGACGTGCGCGACGCGGTTCAGCTGGTGACGCGCCGCCCTTCCAGCCGACTGTTGATGGCCGACCAGGACGAGGTCGCTGCCCGGTGCGGGTTCGAGGACTCGGACGACCTGCTGGCGAGCCTGGCCGGAGCGGCGCGGATCGTCTCGTACAGCCTGGACACCACGGTGCGGCACGCCCGCCAGGCCCTCGAGCGCCCGCAGCGCCGGGCGATCCTGGCCAAGGGCCGCCGGATGGCGCCGGTCCTGCGCTCGGTCGGCGAGGACCTGGTCGAGCACGACGGCGAGCTCGTGCTCGGTGTCGGCGCGCGCCCGGCCACCGACCCGATGCTCGCGCTGCGCGCCGCGGCGACGGCCGCGAAGACCGGCCTGACCCTCTCTCCGGTCACCGTCGCGAGCCTGACCCAGACGCCGCCGCTGCCGACGCCATGGCCGCCGCAGGCGCTCGCGGCATTCCTCCAGCTGCTCGCGAGCGGTCACGCGCAGATCCCGGTGTGGGAGGCGCTCGACCTGGCCGGTGTGGTGACCACCTGGATCCCCGAGTGGGCCGCGGTGCGGAACCGGCCGCAGCGTGCACCCATCCACCAGCACACCGTCGATCGTCACCTGGTCGAGGCGGTGTCGCGAGTGGGATCGGCGTGGCCCCTCGCCGAGGCGGATGTCCTGCGCCGAGGTAGAGCCGCCGGAACCTCTACCTCGGCGCAGAACCTCTACCTCGCGGCGCTGTTCCACGACATCGGCAAGGTGACCGGGTCGACGGACCACTCGGAGACGGGCGCGCAGATCGTCCGGCCGATCCTCGAGCGACTGGGCCTCGCCGAGCCGGATGTCGCCGACGTCGTCCGCCTGGTGCGCCACCACCTCACCCTCGCGAACCTCGCGACGACGGAGGATCCGACCGACCCGGCGACGGTCGAGGCCCTGCTCGAGGCCGTCGACTACCGGCTCGACCTGCTAAACCTGTTGCGCGCGCTGACCGAGGCGGACGCCTCGTCGGTCAGCGCGAAGGCGTGGACGCCGTGGCGCCAGCAGCTCGTCGGGACGCTGACCGAGCTGGCCCGAACCGAGCTGGAGCGCCGGGTCGGCGGGGCTGCGCCACAGGCGGGCTGAGCCTCGCCGCCGCGCGACGTCGGCGCCCCGACGTCGCGCGTTCTTCGGCAGGTACCCTGTGAGCTGCTGATCACCTCACCGCCCGGAGGGCCGCCGCGTTGTTCGCCACCCTGTCTGACCGTCTCACCACGACCTTCCGGAACCTGCGTGGCAAGGGCCGCCTGTCCGAGGCGGA
>JADGOR010000147.1 GCA_017882855.1 Cellulomonas sp.
AACGCAGACACAGATGCACAAGACAACCAGGCTGGTGGCTCTCTTCGGAGCGCTCACCCTCATCGTCGGCGCGTGCAGCGGCTCGGCGACACCCGCCCCGTCCGTGGCCCCGTCGGCAGCTGCACCGTCGGCCGCCGCGTCGGCTGCCGCATCGGCGCCGGCCTCGGCCGCGCCGTCCGCAGCGGCCTCGGCAGCCGCGCTCACCGGCACCCTCACGGTCTGGGAAGCCTACGGCGCGTCCGGGACCACCGAGAAGGACACGTTCGACAAGATGGTTGCCGCTGTCATGGCGGCGAACCCCGGCCTGACCGTGACGGTCACCGACGTCCCCTTCGCGAACCTGTTCACGAACTTCGAGACGCAGGCGGGCGCGGGCTCCGGGCCCGACCTGTACATCGCCCCGAACGACAACCTTCCGAAGGAGGCCCGCGCCGGGCTCCTCAAGGATGTCAGCGACCTGATCCCGACCCTGACGGCCGCGCCGTACAACACGTCCAAGGTCGCGATCGACGCCGCCACGGTCGACGGGAAGCTCTACGAGATCCCGGAGTCCATGAAGGCGGTCGAGCTCTTCTACAACAACAGCGTCCTCAAGACGGCGCCCGTCACGACCGATGATTGGAAAGCCAACGCCAAGCAGCTCGGCTGGGTCTACGGCGCCAACGGCGGCGGCTCCTACTACCAGTGGGGCCTCTTCAGCTCCTTCGGTGGCACGATCATGGATCCGACCACCGGCAAGTGCACCGCCGACCAGAAGGGCGTGGCCGACGCGCTCAAGTGGCTGTCCGAGATGAAGGCCGCCGGCATGAAGTTCTACCAGAACGACGGCGACGCCAAGGCCGACCTCCTGTCCGGCAAGATCGCGGGCTTCATCGACGGCCCGTGGCAGTCCGGAGACCTCACCAAGGCGCTGGGCGCCAAGCTCTCCGTCGTTGCCGGGCCGACCGGCCCCGGTGGCGATTGGGCCCCCATGACCGCGCCGGACGGCTTCTACATCAACGCAGGCTCGGCGAACGCCGACCTGGCGGTCCAGTTCGCGCTCCAGATGCTGCTGCCCGCGAACGAGCAGCTCTTCGCGAATGCCGGCCACCTGCCGGCGAACACGACCCTCCAGCCCACCGATCCGATCGCGCAGGCCTTCGCGGCGCTCATGCCGAAGGGCTTCGCCCGGCCGACCCTCAAGCAGCTCGATGGCTACTGGGGCAACTTCGGGAACGCCCTGGTTGCCGTCATCGACAAGGGCACCGACCCGACCAAGGCTGTCGCCGACGCGTGCGCGGCCATGAACAAGGCGAACGGGATTCAGTAATCTCCGCGTAGAAGGTCGAAGGGACGCCGGTCACCGGCGTCCCTTCGCAACCCGGGACATCGTGCAGGAGCAGACGATGAGATTGCGCGAGGCAGGCCGATGACAGTGCTCGCAGCAACCGCTCCCACTCCCCGCAGGTCTGCCTGGCGACGCAGCCAGAACGCGCGAACCGCATACATGTTCCTGCTTCCCGCCCTCATCGTGATGGCGGTGATCACGTTCTACCCGCTGGTCTTCCAGGTCTGGATGTCGTTCACCGACTACGGGCTCAAGAACCTGCGGGCAACGGCGCCCGCGCCGAACTACGTCGGCCTGGCCAACTACGGGCGGATCCTCGACAACAACATCGTCATCCCGAACTTCGACTTCGTTCGGATCCTGGTCTTCAACCTCTGGTGGGCGTTCTCGAACGTCGTGATCCACGTCGTGCTCGGCGTGATCGTGGCCCTGATCCTGAACACCAAGGGCCTGCGCCTGAAGCGCTTCTACCGGGCGATCTTCATCCTTCCCGTGGTCATCCCCCAGATCATCGTGGCCACGGTCTGGCGGAACATGTTCGATCCCACGCACGGTGCCATCAACTACCTGCTCCAGGGCACGATCGGTGTCCTGTTCAAGATGCCGCCCGACTCGTTCACCATGGACTGGCTGAACCAGCCGAACCCGATCTTCGCGGCCGGACCGTTCATCCTCCCGCTCGCCTACTTCGCGCTGCTCACGGCGAATGTCTGGCTGGGGTGGCCCCTGAACTCGGTCGTGGCGACCGGCGCGCTCCAGAGCGTGCCGAACGACCTGTACGAGGCCGCGGAGATGGACGGTGCGGGCTTCTGGCAGAAGTTCAAGACGGTGACCCTGCCGTACCTTCGGCCGGCCATGCTGCCGTACGCGATCTACGGTTTCGTGATCACCTTCAACCTGTTCTACCTCTCGTACTTCATGTCCGGCGGCGGCCCCTTCGGGCAGACCGAGCTGCTGGTCACAACCGCGTACAGGCTCGTCAACGAGCAGCAGCTGTACGGCGTTGCAGCGGCGTTCGCGGTGTTCCAGTTCTTCATCCTGCTTGCGATCACCCTGGTCACCAACCGGTTGGCCAAGGCAACGGCGCAGTTCGATGCATGACATCCGACCGGTCCACGGCGCGACGCAGATGAGGGGGGCGGCACGATGACCAACCGGGTCGGCGCAGTGCCGTCGGCGATCCCCGCCGCGCGCGTGATCGTCCGGCGACGCCAGCGCAGCAACCTGCCCATGAGCCGCCAGGCGCTGCTCCAGGTCCTCTGCCTGCTGATCACCGTGACGGTGCTCTTCCCGATCGTCTGGATCGTCAGCATCGCCCTGGATCCGCGCAACATCGCCCGGCCGGACGGCCTCAACCTGATCCCGCCGGGCGCCACCCTGGACGCCTTCGCGCAGGTGATCAGGCAGCCGACGCAGAACCCGGTCTCGTTCCTCCAGCTCGCCCTCAACAGCCTCGTCATCGCCGCGCTCGTCTCGGTCGCGAGCGTGGGCATCGGCGTGCTGGCCGCCTACGCGTTCTCGCGCCTGCAGTTCCGGGGCCGCGAGTTCCTGATGATCGCCGTGCTCGCGGTCCTGATGCTGCCCGCCATCGCCACGATCGCGCCGCTCTTCGTCTCGCTCAACAAGATCCAGATCGGCAGCTTCAACCTCCGCGCCTCGCTGGTCGGCGTGGCCCTGGCCGTCACGTCCGGGCAGCTGCCGTTTGCGATCTGGAACATGAAGGGCTACCTGGACACCATCCCGCGCGACCTGGAGGAGGCCGCGTCGGTGGATGGGGCAAACCGCTTCCAGATCTTCTGGCGGATCATCCTGCCGCTCTCCAAACCCGTCATCGCGGTCACCGCGTTCTTTGGCTTCATCGCCGGCTGGACCGAGTTCTACTTCTCGTGGATGTTCCTGGTCGGCGACACGAAGTCATGGACGCTCGCGATGACGCTGAACGGCATGGTGGGCCAGTACGCGGCCAGCACGCCGTGGTCGCAGTTCGCGGCCTACGCGATCCTCGTCGCCCTGCCCGTATCCGCCGTCTACCTGTACCTGCAGAAGTACATCATCTCGGGGCTCACGATCGGCGGCGTCAAGGGCTGACGCCCGATGCTGATGAGGGCCGACGACGGGGCCAGGAGCGCGTGCGATGGCATTCCCGTTCTTCCCGGGGGGCGCGATCACGGCGACGCTGGTGCTGGGCGGCACCCTCGTCGTCTTCCGGGTGCTCCTGCTCGCGCTGGATCGCGGCGCGGCGGAGCTGCGTGGCTCGATCGGCCCCGGTCTCGTGAGAGGCGTCATGGCCTGGGTCGAGGAGCCCGAGCGCCCGGAGGGGACGACGCCCGCGACGCCGCAAGCGCCGGGGCGCGATCGACACGTGGCGCCGGGTCCGCAGGGCTGGAGCATGCCGGC
>JADGOR010000148.1 GCA_017882855.1 Cellulomonas sp.
GTCGTCCGTGTCGGGCCTGGCCGCGGCCGGAAGGTCCGGTTCACGGGGATCTTCCTCGGGGAGTGGGTCAACACGAGCTACAGCCGCGTTGAGACCTTCCGCGTCTATCGAGGCCGGACCGGCAAGTTCGTGGTCCACGTCGAACGGAGCCCCGACTACTCGATCGTCAACGCCGAGGGCAAGCCGGCCGGGTGGCGAGGCTACCTCGGCATCGGGGCCATCAGCTACGGGACCACGCCCGGCGAGTCCACGCTCGAGGTCGTCGATTCGCTCGACGAGCTCCGCGCGCGAATCCCGCCGCAGCTCTACGACAGCGTGGCCACCTCCGCCCGACAGCCGGCCGTCGAGGACCTCGAGATCTGATCTTCGTCGTCGCGCCGGCCGTCCAGGACCTGCGGCATGAGCGCCACGGCGGCGCCGCCCGCGATCCACGCGGCAGGCCTGCGTAAGTCGTACGGCACCCAGGTCGTCCTCGACGGCATCGACCTCGATGTCCCCGTGGGCACCGTCTACGCGCTCCTCGGGCCGAACGGCGCCGGCAAGACGACGACGGTTCACATCCTGTCAACGCTCATCGCCGCCGACGGCGGCCGCGTGGAGGTCGCGGGCCATGATGTGGGCCGGGATCCGGACGGCGTCCGCGCCGCGATCGGCGTCACGGGCCAATTCTCGGCCGTCGACAGGTTCCTGACCGGCGAGGAGAACCTGGTCCTGATGGCCGACCTGCGGCATCTCGGCAAGGCCGAGGGCCGGCGGCGGGCCGCGGAGCTCCTTGCCCGCTTCGACCTCGTCGAGGCCGCGCGGAATCCGGTCTCGACCTGGTCCGGAGGGATGCAGCGCCGGCTCGACCTCGCGATGACGCTCGTCGGTGATCCCCGGATCATCTTCCTCGACGAGCCGACCGCGGGGCTCGATCCCCGCAGCCGCCGCACCATGTGGCAGGTGGTCCGCGATCTCGTGAACGACGGGGTCACCATCTTCCTGACCACGCAATACCTCGAGGAGGCGGATCGACTCGCCGGTCGGATCGCGGTCCTCGACCACGGCCGGCTGGTGGCCGAGGGCACCCCGTCAGAGCTCAAGCGCCTGGTCCCCGGCGGCCACGTCAGGCTCGAGTTCGCCGACAACGGCGAGATGGAGAGGGCCGCGCGGCTCTTCCCCGGCGCGTCCCGCGATGACGAATCGCTCGCCCTGCTGGTCCCCAGCGACGGCGGCGTCGGCGCGCTGCGGTCGCTGCTCGACCAGCTCGAGCATGCGTCAATCGACGTCGACGGGCTGTCGGTGCGCACACCGGACCTCGACGATGTGTTCCTGTCGCTCACGGGTCACGCCGACACCGAGAAAGGAGCCGCGTGATGACCGCCAACGCCCACGTCCTGTCCGACTCCGCGACGATGCTGCGGCGGAATCTCCGCCACATGCAACGCTACCCATCGCTGACGCTGTTCATGATCGGCATCCCGGTCGTGCTCCTGCTTCTCTTCGTCTTCGTCTTCGGCGGCACCCTCGGCGCTGGGCTGGGCGGCGTGTCCGGAGGTCGAGACCGGTACCTGGCATACCTGGTCCCCGGGATCCTGCTGTTGACCGTGGCAACCGCCGCCCAGGGAACCGCGATCTCGGTTGCCATGGACATGACCGAGGGCATCGTTGCTCGCTTTCGCACCATGGCCATCTCCCGCGCCTCGGTTCTCACGGGCCACGTCGTCGGCAGCGTGATCCAGACCGCCCTGGCTCTCGTCGTTGTCATGGGAGTGGCCCTGCTCATCGGTTTCCGCCCCACCACCGGTCCATTGGCGTGGGTCGCCGCAGCAGGCTTGCTCGCGCTCACGTCGCTGGCGCTCACCTGGCTCTCGGTCGCGCTCGGCATGTCGACACGGAGCGTCGAGACCGCCAGCAACCTCCCGATGTTCCTGATGCTCCTTCTCTTCCTGGGCAGCGGGTTCGTGCCCACCCAGACGATGCCGGACGGCCTTCGCTGGTTTGCCGAGAACCAGCCCTTCACTCCGATCATCGAGACGCTGCGTGGCCTGCTGCTCGGGACTCCGATCGGGGACAGCGGCGTGATCGCCGTAGCCTGGTGCGTGGCAATCTCGCTCGTCGGCTTCCTGTGGGCGAGGAGGCTCTACGAACGCGAGCCCGCCCATCGATAGTCCTCGGCGAGCCGGCCGGAGACGACCGTCACCCTCCGTTCAGCGGAGGTCGACAGCGAAGAGCCGGTGGGAGCCTTCGAGGCCCTTCAGCTCCACCTCGCGACTTTCGAGGAACGCGATGCCCGGACCTGCGACGAGCTCCCGGACGAGGTTGGAGACGAGCACCTCGCCCCCGAGCGCGTGGCTCGCGACGCGCGCCGCGTAGTGCACGGTGGTGCCGAAGAAGTGGTCCGCCTCGCGCAACGCGTCGCCGGTGTGGACGCCGACCCTGACGCGGATCGGCGGCGAAGCGTCGGCAAAGGCAGCGTCGATGCCGTGCTGGATCGCCCGCGCGCAGGCGACCGCCCGGCGTGCGCTCGAGAAGGCGAGCATCGATCCGTCGCCCTGGGTCTCGACGACCGTGCCGCCATGTGCCGCGGTGGCGTCCACGATCACGGCGTTGTGCCGTCGGAGGAGGTCGAGCCAGGCACGGTCGCCGAGCCGTGAGATCAGGACGGTCGAATCCACGATGTCGGTGAAGACGATCGTCACCGTGCCGTCTGCGGCGAGCGTGCTCGAGAGATCGGGTTGTTCGCGCTGAATCGTGCCCTCGAGCTCTGCGAGGCTGCGGGTCAACGTCATCCCGAGGTCCTCGTTCGCCATCGGGAGTGACCAGTGGATCTGCACCGCCTTCCACTCGCCGTGCTCGAGGTGGAAGACGTAGGTCGCCCGCGCGTCGAAGGTCTGCTCCGCCCAGGTGAGGCTGAACTTCACGCTCGCCCACCCGACGGTGCCCTCTTCCCAGGCCTCGATCTCGTCCCAGGCAACCGGGAAGCCACCCAGCTCCTCGATCTGACGTCCCCAGATGAGGCGTGCCTCCTGGCCGCGCCACCACTCGGCAAGATCCGAGCCGATCGTCAGCGCCCCAGGAAGCTCCGAAAGCCGCCCGAGAGCGGCCTGCGAGTCGCTTTTCGAGATCGCGATCATCCACCGGTGGACGACGCGGCGAATCTCCTCGGATGGCTCCATGCGGAGGAGTGTCCTCGAACGACGGACCGTCCGCAATGTCCTGCCGGGGAGTATCCGCTGTCGGGTTCTACGTCGTGGGCCGCCGTCCCGGCTCCCGATCCCGGTCCGACTTGCCCGCCGCGAGATGCAAGGCTGTGGAGCCAGCGCCTGGGTAGCCAGCCTCCGTTCCCCGGCCGGGTTGATCTCGAGCCAGGTACCCGGTCACGTGCCCCGGAGCGATCAAAGGCCCAGCGGGATCCAGCGAACCACGTGCTCCGATCCCTGGGCGTCGAACGCCATGACGCTGACCCGAACCAGGTGCACATGCGCCAGCTCGGGGCTGGCCTGGGCAAGGAGCTGGGCGGCGCGGCGCAGGCCGGCGGACAGGCCGGCCGGGAGCTGCGCCGCGGGCGGCATGCCGTGCATGATCCACTCGGCCGTGTCGCCGCTTGCCCCCCGCATGACGTCGAGGAGCTGCGTGACCATGGTCCGATAGTCGAGCTCGCCGGCGGCCCGGGACGTGAAGTCCGCCGCGCTGAGCTGGCCGGCG
>JADGOR010000072.1 GCA_017882855.1 Cellulomonas sp.
GGTGTGGCCGTCGAGGGGATGGAGTCGCTGGCACCGGTGCTCGTCGGGAAGATGCAGCCGCTCCTCGAGCTGGTTCCACCGCAGTCCCTGCTCGTCGTGGCCGAGCCGGAACGGGTACGACGGCGGGCGCACGACCTGGTGGCGACCACCGAGGAGTTCCTGGCCGCGGCCTGGACCGGCGCCGCCGCCGGTGGGAGCACACCGATCGACCTGAGCGCGGCCTCGTTCGCGACCCTCGCCGACACCCGCGCCCTGTCGCTGCGGCTCGGCCTGGGCTGGTGGTCGCTCAGCCCGTTCGGTCTGGACACCGCGAGCCCCGACGGCACCGCGTCCGACGCGGTCGCTGTCGACCCGGTCGCCGCCGACGCGTCCGACGACGCGGGCCCGAGCCTGGTCATCGCGGCTCGAGAGGTCGAGGGGTACCGCGGTGAGCTCACCCGGGCCCTCGAGGACCTGCGCGCGCTCCAGCGCGACGGCTGGCGCCTGGTCCTCACCACCGAGGGGCACGGGCCGGCCCAGCGCATGGTCGAGCAGCTCGGCGCTGCCGACGTGGCCGCACGGCTCGAGTCACAGCTCGCGGGTCCGCCCGAGCCCGGCCTCGTCGTCGTGGTACCGGGACCCGGGTGGCCCGGGTTCGTGGCTACCGCCCTCAAGCTCGCCGTCTTCTCCGAGACCGACCTCACCGGCAGGGCCGGGCCGAGCACGCGGGACATGCGACGGATGCCGTCCCGGCGTCGCAACGTCGTCGACCCGCTCCAGCTTCGCGCCGGGGATTTCGTGGTGCACGAGCAGCATGGGGTCGGCCGGTTCGCCGAGCTCGTCCAGCGCACCATCGGCACCGGCGCCGGAGCGGCCACCCGCGAGTACCTGGTGATCGAGTACGCGCCGTCCAAGAGGGGCCAGCCGGGCGACCGGCTGTACGTGCCGACCGATCAGCTCGACCAGGTCACCAAGTACACCGGTGGCGAGTCGCCGACCCTGCACCGGCTCGGCGGAGCGGACTGGCAGAAGACCAAGGGCCGCGCGCGCAAGGCGGTGCGTGAGATCGCTGCCGAGCTGATCCGCCTGTACTCGGCCCGGATGGCGACCGAGGGCTACGCCTTCGGTCCGGACACTCCGTGGCAGCGCGAGCTCGAGGACGCGTTCGCGTACGTCGAGACGCCGGACCAGCTCATCACGATCGACGAGGTCAAGACGGACATGGAGAAGACCGTCCCGATGGACCGGTTGATCTGTGGTGACGTCGGCTACGGCAAGACCGAGATCGCCGTCCGCGCGGCGTTCAAGGCCGTCCAGGACGGCAAGCAGGTCGCGATCCTGGTGCCGACGACGCTGCTGGTCCAGCAGCACCTCGAGACCTTCTCGGAGCGGTACGCCGCGTTCCCGGTCTCGGTTCGCGCGCTCTCCCGCTTCCAGACCGACGCCGAGGCCCGGGTCGTCAAGGCGGGGATCGCGGACGGGACCGTCGACGTCGTCATCGGCACGCACCGCCTGATCACCGGCGAGGTGCACTTCAAGGACCTCGGTCTGGTGGTCATCGACGAGGAGCAGCGGTTCGGCGTCGAGCACAAGGAGACCCTCAAGCAGCTGCGCACGAACGTGGACGTCCTGGCGATGAGCGCGACCCCGATCCCGCGCACGCTCGAGATGGCGGTCACCGGCATCCGCGAGATGTCCACCCTGGCCACCCCGCCGGAGGAGCGGCACCCGGTGCTGACCTTCGTCGGCGGGTACGACGAGAAGCAGATCACCGCGGCGATCCGCCGCGAGCTGCTGCGCGAGGGCCAGGTCTTCTACGTGCACAACAAGGTCGAGACGATCGACCGCGCGGCCGCTCGGCTGCACGAGCTCGTCCCGGAGGCCCGGATCGTCGTCGCGCACGGCAAGATGAACGAGCACGAGCTCGAGCAGGTGATCGTCGACTACTGGGACAAGCGCTCGGACGTCCTGGTGTGCACCACGATCATCGAGACCGGCCTGGACATCTCGAACGCCAACACGCTCATCCTGGAGCGCGCGGACCTGCTCGGGCTGTCCCAGCTGTACCAGCTGCGGGGCAGGGTCGGTCGAGGTCGGGAACGGGCCTACGCGTACTTCCTGTACCCGCCGGAGCGGCCGCTCACCGAGATGGCGCACGACCGCCTCTCGACCATCGCCGCGCACACCGACCTAGGTTCGGGGATGCAGGTGGCACTCAAGGACCTGGAGATCCGTGGTGCCGGCAACCTGCTCGGCGGGGAGCAGTCGGGGCACATCGCGGGCGTCGGGTTCGACCTCTACGTCCGGATGGTCGGCGAGGCTGTCGCTTCCTTCCGGGGCGAGCGCGACGAGGAGACCTCTGAGGTCACCATCGAGCTGCCGGTCGACGCCCACATCCCGCACGACTACGTGGCGCACGAGCGGTTGCGTCTCGAGGCGTACCGCAAGATTGCGTCGGCCACCTCGGACGCGGACCTCGAGGCGATCCGGGCCGAGCTCACCGACCGCTACGGCGCGCCGCCGGAGCCCGTCGGCCAGCTGCTCGACGTGGCCGCGTTCCGCCTGGTCGCGCGCGCTGCCGGGCTGACCGACGTGACCGCCCAGGGGCGCTACATCCGGTTCGCCCCGGTGGAGCTGCCGGAGTCCGCCCAGCTGCGCCTCAAGCGGCTCTTTCCCGGGTCGCTCCTCAAACCAGCGGTGCGCACGATCCTGGTGCCGTTCCCGACGACGTCGCGGACCGGCGGGGCACCGCTGCGCGGGAACGCGGTCCTCGGCTGGGCGAGCGAGCTGATCCTCGCGGTGATCCAGGGCAGCGTCAGTGCAGCCGCGAAGCTCGAGTCGTAGCCGAACCGGCGCCCCGTCGGCGCCGGGCGCCCCACAACCACCGCCCGAGCGCTTACGATGCTGCGGGTCGGCGCGGCTCGTTCTTCGCGCCCGTGATCACAGGAGGTCCAACGTGCGGTCGTCACCGGTTCGAGCTGCCCGTTCCAGGCGTGCGCTGCGTGGCGCGGTGGTCGGTCTCGCGCTCGTGCTCGCCCTCGCCGGCTGCACCCGCTCGGGCAGCGTCGCCGCCGTGGTGGACGGCAACTCGATCTCCGTCTCCGACCTCCACCGAGCCGTGACCGAGCTCGGCCCGGTCTACCAGGGAGCGACGCTGCCCACCTTGCTGGAGGTTTTGATCGTCGGGCCGACGTTCCTGGACGTCGCGAGCAAGTACGGTGCCGGGGTCTCGGAGACCCAAGCCGTGGACAGCCTGAAGCAGGCCTATGCCACGCAGAAGCTGACCGCACCGCAGTCCTTCGGCCCGGGAGCTATCGCGGTGGCGCGATTCTTGCTCGTCGTCGACGCTCTCAATGCTCTCCCGAAGGCCAGTGAGGCCATCGCGGAGGCGGAGGCTCGAGCGCAGAAGCTCCACGTGGACGTCAACCCGCGCTTCGGCAAGCTGGACTTCAAGACCGGCACGATCGTGCCCTTGGCCTACTCGTGGATCGTCAACGGCACTTCGACAGCTTCGTGACCGGAACGGCCACCCCCGCCGGAGCGGCCGCTCCTTCCGACCCACCCCGTGCGCACGAGGCCGGGCCGGCCGAGCGGGGCGGTCTCGGCGAGCTCGTCGCGGTGATGGACCGGCTGCGCTCGCCCGGCGGGTGCCCGTGGGACGCGGAGCAGACCCACGCCTCCTTGGTCCGGTACTGCCTCGAGGAGGCGTACGAAGTGGCCGAGGCGATCGAGAGCGGCGACCGCCAGGCGATCCGCGAAGAGCTCGGTGACCTCCTCCTCCAGGTCGTCTTCCACGCGCGGATCGCACAGGAGGACCGCACCGATCCCTTCGATCTCGACGACGTCGCTCGAGGGGTGAGCGCGAAGCTGATCAGGCGGCACCCGCACGTCTTCGGCGACGTGGTCGTGGACGGCGCCGAGGAGGTGCACACGAACTGGGAGCTGATCAAGAAGGCCGAGAAGCGCCGGGACTCGGTGGCCGACGGCATCCCGCGGGCGCAGGGCGCGCTCGCCCGGGCGACGTCGCTGCTCGGCCGGGCCCGACGTGCGGGAGTCGCGGTCGATCTTGATGCGCTCGCCGACGCGGCAACGGATCCGTGGGGGGCGCGGTTGCTCGCGCTCGTCGCCGCCGCGGAGGCAGCGGGCGTCGACGCCGAGGGCGTGCTCCGCTCCTCACTCGATCGGGTCGAGGAGCACATCCGGGAGTCCGAGAGAGAGGCACCGCGAGGGTGACCGGAGGACCTAGGTCCTCCCGCGCATGCGGGTCGCAACCATAACCTCGCATCTGGTTGCAGCATCTGATGTCGGCCCGACGATGTGGTCGTGCCAGCCGGCAGATACGTGGCCATTGGAGGCCGACGATGGCGGTGAGCGGGTGTACAGGTGCGCCTGGCGGTCCCGGCTGCCACGGTCGCATCCGGTCCGCGAGTCGGCGGTCCGCCCGCTTCTCGCCCACGGGATACGGTAAGCGAGTGCCCACGCGCCGCGACCGCGCCGTGAGCACGCCGATGCCAGCCACCCTCGTCTCCGGGTCCCAGGTCGTGCTGGGACGGCTGTGCTCGCGGCGGAGCGCCGCGCCAGGAAGTCCACCCGGAAGTCGTCGACCTGTTCGAGCCCGAGGAAAGCAAGGAGCTTGACATGAGAATCGGAGTCCCGAGGGAGATCCTCCCGGGCGAGACGCTGGTCGCGGCCACACCGAAGACGGTCGGCCAGCTGGTGAAGCTCGGGTACGACGTCGTCGTCGAGGCGGGAGCGGGTAAGAAGGCGAGCTATCCGGACGGCGCCTACCGGGACGCCGGCGCCACCATCGGCAAGGTCGCGGACGTCTGGTCGTCCGACATCGTCGCCAAGGTGAACGAGCCGGCCGTCAAGGAGATCCGTCGGTTGAGCGAGGGTGCCACCGTGATTGCCCGGATGGCCCCCGGCGACCACCCCGAGCTCATCGCCGCGCTGACCAGCCGGCAGGCCACCGGGCTCTCGCTGGACGCGGTCCCGCGGATCTCGCGCGCACAGTCGCTGGACGTGCTGTCCACCATGTCGAACATCGCAGGTTATCGGGGCGTCATCGAGGCGGCCGAGGCGTACGGCGGGATGTTCACCGGCCAGATGACGGCAGCGGGCAAGACGCCGCCGGCAAACGTCTTCGTGATCGGCGCGGGGGTCGCAGGCCTGGCCGCGATCGGTGCCGCGGGCAGTCTGGGCGCCCAGGTCCGGGCCTTCGACGTCCGGCCCGAGGTGGCCGAGGAGATCGAGTCGATGGGCGCGCGGTTCGTCACGTCGCAGGCCGTGCAAGAGGTGAGCGCGGACGGTTACGCCAAGGCACTGACGACGGACCAGGCCGAGCTCACGGCGAAGGTGTACGCCGACGAGAGCGCGAAGGCCGACATCGTCGTGACGACCGCCCTGGTGCGCGGCCATGCGCCGACACTCATCACGGCCGCGATGGTCAAGAAGATGAAGCCCGGGAGCGTGATCGTCGACCTCGCCGCGTCCGGCGGGGGCAACTGCGAGCTGACCGTGCCCGGCGAGAAGATCGTCACCGCGGGCGGCGTGGTCATCATCGGCTACACCGACCTGGTCAGCCGGATGCCGACCCACGCCTCCCAGCTCTACGGGACCAACATCGTCAACCTGATGAAGCTGCTCACCCCGGGCAAGGACGGCCAGCTCGTCCTGAACATGGACGACGTCGTCCAGCGCGGCATCACCGTGACGAAACAGGGCGAGGTGCTCTGGCCGCCGCCGCCCGTCAAGGTCTCGGCGGCACCGGTGGTCAAGCCCGGTCTGGCGAAGGCCGCAGCGGTCGGGACCCCGGAAGAGGCCGCCGCAAGGGCGGTCCGCACGAGTCGACGCGAGTACTCGTGGTTCGCCTTCGCGGTGGTGCTCGCGACGGCGGCCATCACGTTCACCGGATCGGCGTTCCTCGGCTTCTTCACGATCTTCGTCCTGGCCGTGCTCGTCGGCTTCTACGTGATCTCGAACGTGAGCCACTCGTTGCACACCCCGTTGATGGCGCAGACGAATGCCATCTCCGGGGTCATCCTGGTCGGCGCCCTGCTCCAGCTCGGCAATCACGACCCGGTGGTGGTGGTGATCTCGTTCGTCGCAGCGGCGGTCGCGTCCATCAACATCTTCGGTGGCTTCCTGGTCGCGAGCCGAATGCTCTCCATGTTCCACAAGGGAGCCTGATCGTGGACACTCTTCACTCTCTCGCGCAGGCCGCCTACGTAGTCGCCGGCGTCCTGTTCATCGTGAGTCTCGCCGGGCTGTCCCGGCAGGAGACGGCCAAGACCGGTAACCGAGCCGGCAAGGTAGGCATGACACTCGCCCTGGCGGCGACGGTGATGCTCGCCCTGCTCGACAGCGAGCGGTCCGCCGCGTCGACCGCGATCCTGATCGCCCTGGCGCTCGCCGTCGGCGCAGTCATCGGGATCTGGCGGGCCCGCAGCATCGAGATGACGCAGATGCCCGAGATGATCGCGATGCTGCACAGCTTCGTCGGCATGGCCGCGGTGCTGGTCGGCTTCAACTCGTACCTGACCGAGGGCAACGGGAGCGGCGCCGCCCACCTGGTCGAGGTCTTCCTCGGCGTCTTCATCGGCGCCATCACGCTGACCGGGTCGATCGTGGCCTACCTCAAGCTCGCGGCGAAGATCAAGTCCGCTCCGCTGACCCTGCCGGCCCGCAACCTCCTCAACCTGGTGGCAGTGGCCGTCTGCCTCGGCCTGATGGCCTGGTTCATCGCCAGCCCGTCGATCGTCCCGCTCGCGCTCATGACGGCGATCGCCCTCGCGGTCGGCTGGCACCTGGTCGCCGCCATCGGTGGTGGCGACATGCCGGTCGTGGTGTCGATGCTGAACTCGTACTCCGGGTGGGCGGCAGCGGCCGCCGGCTTCATGCTGTCGAACACCCTGCTCATCATCACCGGCTCTCTGGTCGGTGCCTCTGGTGCGCTCCTCTCGTACATCATGTGCCGGGCGATGAACCGTCAGTTCATCTCGGTCATCCTCGGTGGCTTCGGCGCCGAGGAGGGCACCGTCGTCGTCGCGGGCGACGGAGAGGAGCTGGAGCACCGGGAGACCACGGCCGTCGAGGTCGCGGAGCTGCTCAAGGCGGCAGATTCGGTGATCATCACGCCGGGCTACGGGATGGCCGTGGCCAAGGCTCAGTACCCCGTGGCCGAGCTCACGTCGCGGTTGCGGGCGATGGGGATCAAGGTGCACTTCGGAGTGCACCCGGTGGCCGGGCGCCTGCCGGGCCACATGAACGTGCTGCTGGCCGAGGCGAAGGTGCCGTACGACATCGTGCTGGAGCTGGACGAGATCAACCCGGACTTCCCGACCACGGACGTCGTCCTGGTCATCGGTGCCAACGACACCGTGAACCCCGCGGCCGAGGACGACCCGGGCTCGCCGATCGCCGGCATGCCGGTGCTCGAGGTGTGGAAGGCGCACGACGTCATCGTCTTCAAGCGCTCGATGGCGGTCGGCTACGCCGGTGTGCAGAACCCGTTGTTCTACCGCGACAACACCGCCATGTTGTTCGGAGACGCGAAGGCCCGGGTCGAGGACATCATCCAAGCTCTGTGACCCTCGAGGCCGACTGTGGGCAGAACGTCCCGGAGCACCCCCTGAGCACGACGACTACGCTGAGACCGCATCCCCCCAATCAAATGAAGGAGCTTCCGTGGCCAGCATTGAGGCCGTAGGCGCCCGCGAAATTCTCGACTCGCGCGGCAACCCCACCGTCGAAGTCGAGGTCGCCCTCGACGACGGCACCATCGCACGCGCCGCCGTCCCCTCGGGTGCCTCCACGGGTGCCTTCGAGGCCGTCGAGCGTCGTGACGGCGACAAGTCGCGCTTCCTCGGGAAGGGTGTCCGGGACGCCGTAAACGCCGTCATGGACGAGATCGCACCCGAGATCATCGGGTTCGAGGCCTCCGAGCAGCGGCTCGTCGACCAGGCGCTGATCGAGCTCGACGGCACCCCGAACAAGGGCAACCTGGGCGCCAACGCGATCCTCGGCGTCTCGATGGCGGTCGCCAAGGCCGCCGCTGACAGCGCTGACCTGCCGCTCTTCCGCTACATCGGCGGCCCGAACGCGCACGTCCTGCCGGTCCCGATGATGAACATCCTCAACGGTGGTTCGCACGCGGACTCCAACGTGGACATCCAGGAGTTCATGATCGCGCCGATCGGTGCGAGCACCTACAGCGAGGCGCTGCGCACCGGCGTCGAGGTCTACCACTCGCTCAAGGCCGTGCTGAAGTCCAAGGGCCTCGGCACCGGTCTGGGCGACGAGGGCGGTTTCGCCCCGAACCTCGAGAACAACCGCGCCGCCCTCGACCTGATCCTGGTCGCGATCGAGAAGGCCGGGTACGTCCCGGGCAAGGACGTCGGCCTCGCACTGGACGTCGCGGCGACCGAGTTCTTCAAGGACGGTGCGTACGTCTTCGAGGGTGGCCGCAAGAGCGGCGCCGAGATGGTCGCCTACTACGCGCAGCTCGTTCGTGACTACCCGCTCGTGTCCATCGAGGACCCGCTGTCCGAGGACGAGTGGAGCGACTGGGTAACCCTGGTCGCCACGATCGGCGACAAGACGCAGATCGTCGGCGACGACCTGTTCGTCACCAACCCGATCCGCCTCGCCAAGGGCATCGAGCTGAAGGCCGCGAACGCCCTGCTGGTCAAGCTCAACCAGATCGGCACCCTGACCGAGACCCTCGACGCCGTGACCCTTGCCCAGCGCAACGGCTACGCCGCGATGATCTCGCACCGTAGTGGCGAGACCGAGGACGTCACCATCGCGGACCTCGCCGTCGCCACCAACGCCGGCCAGCTCAAGACCGGTGCGCCGGCCCGCGGCGAGCGCGTCAACAAGTACAACCAGCTGCTCCGCATCGAGGAGGAGCTGGACGACGCCGCGGTGTACGCCGGAGCGAGCGCCTTCCCGCGGTTCAAGAAGGCCTGATCCTGGTCGAGCGGTGTTGACCGCTCGAATCTGACAAGCGAGTGAGGGGCCGGTGACCAGTGGTCACCGGCCCCTCACTCGTCATCAGGGACACGGCCGGGAACCCCGCGTCCACCGCTGACCGGCTGCGGCGGGGCACAATCGAGGACATGTCGAGTGGACGTCGCCCGCCCGTGCAGCGTCGACCTGTCTCCCGGGTCGCCGCTCCGCATGGTGCGCCCGCGACGGCGGTCGCCGCGCGTGCCTCGGCGCGACCGTCGCCCGCGCGCACGACGTCCCGCAGGGCTCCGTCGACCGGGCCCGCGACCAGGTCCGGCCGGCGAGCGAGCCGGACCGGGGAGATCAGCGCACCCCGGATGTTCACGGTCCGCGCGATGGTGCTCGCGGTCGTCCTCCTGATGGCCTTCGTCGTGCTGTTCCCGACGGTGCGCGAGTCTCTCGCTCAGCGGGCCTCACTTCAGTCGCTCCGCGATCAGGTCGCGATGTCCCAGACCCGGAACGCGGACCTGAGCGCGGAGCTGGCCCGCTGGAAAGACCCGGCCTACGTGGCCGCGCAAGCACGCGAGAGGCTGGCATTCGTGCTGCCGGGCGAGACGCCGTTCCGGGTGATCGATCCGGAGACCGTCACCGCGCAGAAGACCCCGACCAAGGTGACGGAGGAGCTCCATGGTCCGGCACTCCCGGCCGACGGCACGACCGAGCCCTGGTACTCGCGGATCTGGACCTCGGTCCAGCTCGCGGGCGACGCCAAGTCGGCGGGCTGAGATGCGTACCGATCCCGAAGCCGGAGACGTCGGCGCCTTGGCGCCGGTCGGCTCAGGTGATGACCAGATCGTCAGCTGGGCCGATCTCGAGGTCCTCGAGGAGCAGCTCGGTCGACCGCCGCGCGGCGTCGTCGGCATCGCGGCACGGTGTGTGTGCGGTCGTCCGATCGTGGCGCGAACGGCTCCGCGGCTCGATGACGGCACACCGTTCCCGACGACGTTCTACCTGACCTGTCCCGCCGCGGTCGCCGCTGTGAGCACGCTCGAGGCGACCGGGGTGATGAAGGAGATGTCGGCGCGGCTGGTCGACGACGTCGGTCTCGGCACGGCCTACCTACGCGCCCACTCGCACTACCTCGCCGAGCGGGCAGTGCTCGGCGTCGTCGACGAGATCGCGGGCATCTCCGCCGGCGGGATGCCGACGCGGGTCAAGTGCCTGCACGTATTGGTGGCCCACGCGCTCGCCGCCGGCCCGGGGGTCAACCCACTGGGTGACGAGGCCCTCGCGATGATCCGGGACACGTGGCGCCCGGACGTTTGCTCGTGCTGAGCGCCGCGTGACTGGACCCCCGACACCCGACGGCGTTCCAGCGCAGGGCGCCGAGCCGCAGGTGGGGCTCTCGCGCCTGCCCTGGCTGCGCTGGCCGTACGTCATCGTCCCGCTCGTTGCGCTCGTGATGTTCCTCGGCGCGGCGGCGTGGGCCTTCCCCGGTCTCCTCGCGCGACT
>JADGOR010000149.1 GCA_017882855.1 Cellulomonas sp.
CGCCGCGCGGCGAGGAATGCCTCCAGGTCCGCCGCGTCGGCCGGGAGGGTGGGCACGAGGAGGGCCGGCGGGACCGACGACGCCCGGGCGTAGTACTGCCCCACGAACCCGGCGAGGACCTCGTCGTCCCCCGCGCTGGGGTCGGCCTCGAGAAGGAAGACGTCGCGCCCGATCAGGCTCCCGTTTCGGACGACGAAGAGCTGGACCGCCGCCTGCCCGCCTGCGCGGGCGAGGCCCAGGACGTCCTGCTCGGTCCGGGCGAAGGCGGCCATCTTCTGGTCCTCCATCGTCCGTTCGATCGAGCGCACCTTGTCGCGCAGGGCCGCAGCCCGCTCGTACTCGGTCCGCTCCGAGGCGGCCTCCATCTCGCGGCGCAGGCCCCGTGCCACGGTCTCCTGGCGGCCTTCGAGGAAGAGCTCGACCTGCGCGATGTCAGCCCGGTAGGCCTCGCGCGAGATCGCCTCGATGCAGGGTCCCTGGCAGCGCTTGATGTGGTACAGCAGGCACGGCCGCTGGAGGGCCCGCTTTCCCTCCCGGATGTCGAGCGTGCAGGTCCGGAACGGGAAGATCCGCCGGATCAGGTTCATCGACTCGTCGACGCTGCTGGCCGACGCGTACGGCCCGAAGTAGCGGCTGCCGTCCTCGACGAGCTTCCGCGTCCGCTCGATCCGCGGGAAGTCCTCGCCCAGGCTGATCTTGATGTACGGGTAGCTCTTGTCGTCCTTCAGGCGGACGTTGAAGCGCGGCTTGAAGCGCTTGATGAGGTTCGCCTCGAGGAGCAGCGCCTCGGCCACCGAGTCGGTCAGCGTGTACTCCACGTCGGCGACGCGGTCGATGACGCTGCGGATCCGGTGCGCCTCGCCGTACGGGCTCTGCTTCTGCCAGTAGCTCCGGACGCGGCTCCGCAGGCTCTGCGCCTTGCCGACGTACAGCACGATGCCGCGGCCGTCGCGCATGAGGTAGACGCCAGGGCGCGCGGGGAGGTTCTTCAGGGTCGCGGTGAGATCGGGGGTCACGCCATCGATCGTACGACGCGGGCGCGGAACCGGCGGTGGCGCGACCGGGGCGGCGAGCGGCGCAGCCGGGTCAGATCGCCGGGTGCGGCGCGGCCACCGGCACGCCGACGAGGGCCGGGAGGTCGTCGCCGACGTCGGTCCGAACCCACTCCGCCAGCGACCGGTTGATGATCAGGGTCTCGACGTCCACCGCCTCGATGCCATCCCCGGTGTTGAAGGCGATCGTCGCGCTCGTGAGCGGGACCATGGGCGACCGCTGTGAGATCGCGACCAGGGGACGCCCACCCGGCCTCGTGTGCATCTGGCCAAGGACCGTGTAGGGACCCAGCCTGACCTCCAGGCGATGCCGAACGGTGTGGAGCCGGCGTGCCGGCTCGCCGCGCGGGCCCAGCGCCTCGATCGCGAACAGGTCGTCCCGGTCCAGGGTGATCTGGCCGACCTCGACCGTGTGGCCGTCGGCGTGGCTCGTGAGCCGTGCGCCATCCACGACGATCGCGAGGTCGCGGTTGAGGAGGTCCGTCAGGCGCTCGCCGTCGGCGAGCGTGGTGGCCCCGGACACCCGACAGTCGCCCGCGTAGGCGATGAACTCGACGCGCATGGTCTCCTCTCGCGGTTGCGTGCCCCCACGGGAGCATGATGCAGGCACGGTCGGGGCGAACATGCCCCATTCGTACCGGTGCGACCTCTTCGGCACCCCGCGAGAGCGGCGTGTTTCGAGACTCCGTGCTCGAGGAAAGGAGAGGCCGGGGCGGCGAACCGCCCCGGCCTCATGCCTGTCCGGCGCGACTCTCACGGAGTCCGCGCCGTCATGACGACGAACTTACAGCCATCGCGCCTGGCGAGCCGACGACCAGCTCACGCCGGGCGTCGGATCCCCGCCGAAGCGGGCGCGAACGGAGATGAACTTCGACGTGGAGGACCGCCACCAGAAGTAGACGTTCCCCGAGGCGTCGGCCACACGGCTCGTGAGCCGTGTGAACGCGCCCCACGTACCGTTGGCCTTCTTGGTGGCAACCCAGATCTGAACAGTGCTGCCAGCCTGGGTGGAGCCCCCAGCGAAGCGCCAGGTGACGTACTTGCCCCGCGCCACCACCTTGGTGCTGGAGCTGAATGGCCCGACCTTTGTCGCGCCGAGGGCGGTCGCCGTTACCGTCGGGGCGGGTCCCGCGACGTGCTGGAAGACGAGGCGTCCCTCGATCGCAGGCGACACCGTGCCCTTCGCGGTGACGTAGTCGATGACCGCGTCCCGCACGTAGTACTGCGTGTCGTTGAGGATCTTGTTGAGCGGCCAGAGGCTCACGCCGTTGTCGTTGAAGTTGCACGACCCGGCGGCGAGGTAGTTGACGGTCGAGACCCGGTAGAACTTCGCGGCGTCGTTGAAGTTGACGGCCGTGCCGTTGATGGTCAACGAGGCGACATAGCTCCTGGTCGGGTCATAGGCTCCCGGCGAGACATCGTTGTAGGTGATCTTGCCGACCGAGTTCGTGTCGAGCATGCAGGTGGTGTAGTAGGAGTACCCGCCGTAGCCGGGCACGTTCTTGTAGTAGTAATAGTTGCGGTAGCCGCGCTCGAGGACCTTCTTGAGCTGCGGGCCGTTCATGCTCAGGACCACGAGCGAGTTCTCGTAGGGCATGAGCGAGAACATGTCGGACACCTTGAGGGTGACCGGCGCGTCGGTCGTCGCGGCCGGCGCCACGGCCTTGTTGGTCATCGCGCCGGAGATGTGGATGTCGACCGAGATGTCGTGCTTGGCCAGCTCGAAGACCGCGGCGTCCGCCTGCAGGTTCGCGGCGTTCGTCTCGGTCGTGAATGCCTGGAGCGCGTCGATCGGGGCCGTGGTCTTGCCGAGGACGGTGTCGTTGTACGCATTCAGCTGCGTGACGTAGGGATCGACGATCGCCTTGATCTCCGGGTCCTCGGGCGTCGTCATCGTGACGCTGAGGTACTGCCCGGCCCGGCTGACGACCTCGTAGCCGCCGCCCTTCTTCGCGCGCACGCCCAGGACGACCTCGCCGAGCGTGTTGTTGTACCGGTATGCCTGGGTGATGATCACCGGCGTGTTGCCCGGGCCGGCGACGATCGTGGGCAGGAACTTGTAGGGAGCCTCGGGGCTGGCCGGGTTCGTGTGGCTGTGGCTCCCGATGATCGCGTCGACGCCGGGGACGTCGGCGGCGAAGTTCGTGTCGACGTTGTTGTCGACCTCGACGCTCTTCGGGTTCGTTGTGAACCCGATGTGGGTCAGGGCGATGACCACGTCATCCTTGGCCTTGAGCGTCGGAGCGATGGTCTTGCCGGTGGTGATGGGGTTCGAGAACGTCAGCCCCGGGATGTTGCTCGGCAGCTCGTAGTTCGGGATGCGGTGGTTCGTGATCCCCAGGATCGCGATCTTGATCCCGCCCAGCGTCGTCTCCAGGTAGGGCTTCACGCCTGCGCCCCCGTTCGCGGCGGCGAGTCCGTACGTCCCCGAATCGGCAACGTTGGCGCCGAGGATCGGGAAGGCCGCCTGGCCCAGGACGCCCTTGAAGATGGGGCTCCCGAAGTTGAACTCGTGGTTGCCAAGGGTCATCGCGGTGTACTTCAGCGCGTTCATGACGGCGATCATGGGATTGGT
>JADGOR010000150.1 GCA_017882855.1 Cellulomonas sp.
GCTCCGAAGCGCACGAACAGCGGTACCACCCGGATCCCGGCGGCCGCGGCCGCACCGGGCGCCAGGTCGGCGGTGGAATCGGTGACGACGGCGATGCGTGCGATGAACTCCTCCTCGCTCCCCAGGCCCGGCGATCTTACGATGGCGTCCACGCCGCGACCAGACGAATCGGGAGGCACCAGTGACGGGCATACAGCGGATCAGCTACGTCGCGCCGGACCAGGTCGACGACGACATGCGCGCCGAGCTCGAGCGGTGCGCTCGGTACGGCACTCCGCGCCCGGAGAGCCAATCGGTGCGTGCGCACGTCCCGGCCGTGTTCTGGTCCTTCGCGAACTCGTGGCAGGCCGTGTTTCGCGACGGCGTCTGCGACCACACGATCAAGGAGCTCTGCCGCGTCTACGTCTCGCGCACCGTGAAATGCGAGTACTGCGGCAACCAGCGCTCCGTCCAGGCCTCGGCGCAGGGCCTGACCGAGGGCAAGTACGACGAGCTCCTGAACTTCGAGACGTCGGGCGCGTACGACGAGCGGCAGAAGGCCGCCCTGGCGTACGCGGAGGCGATCACGTGGCGCCTCGATCCCGACGACGCGTTCTGGGAGCGGCTCTCCCGCCACTTCTCCGAGCCCGAGCTCGTCGAGCTCGGCTACTTCATCGCCCTCACGATGGGCCAGCAAAGCTGGCTGCGGCTTCTCAACATCGAGCACCACCAGGTGCTCGCGGGTGACAGCGGGTCGATGGCGCCGGGATTCGAGACCCCGGCGGCGCTCGCGGCCAGCACCGCGCGCGACGACTACTGGGCGAAGCGGTGACCAGCGACGAGCGGCCGCGGCAGCCGGGCCGCGTTGCCGACGCCCTGCTCGCCCGGGCGGCACAGCTCGACCGCGCGATGCGCGATCAAGGCCCCGCGGAGACGTACCTGTTCTGGGAGTTCGATCCACCGCTGCTCTCGGAGGTCGGCTACCGGCTGATCGAGTTCGACCGGGAGGCGCGGCGCGAGACGGGGCGTGGCAGCGACAAGGCAGAGGACCGCCCGCGGCCGCTCCGGATCGGCGAGGCGGGCTTCCGGGTGGTTGACGCGAGCCCGGGCTCGCTCGACCTGCTGGTCCAGGCGATCGGGGCCACCGAGCAGGTCCTCCGGTCCGACCCGGTCCAGTTCGTGATCCAGGTCATCGGGGCGATCCAGGCAGTCCGTGCGGTCCGCTCGTGGATCGGCCGGCGCGGGAAGGTGGAGGGGACGATTACCGCGGCGGACTGCAGGAAGATCCTCGCCGATGCCGGCGAGCAGTCGGTGGAGTGGGACGACCATGGGCCGAAGGTGACCGGCTCGGCGCGGGTCACGATCGTCCGGCAATACGCCGACGGTTCCTATGACCTCGTGACGGTGGAACCCGGGTCGGCACCGCCGGCGGGCATCTGAGCCACGTCTGCATCCACGGGGGGCGCGGGCCGGGCACCCCGGCGCGCATCTCGCGGCCGGGGTTCGGCGCCGCGCCATCGCGAGGGCCGGCTCAGCCGGCGTACATCAGCGATCCCGGCGTGGTGAGGAGCTCGCCGGACTCGAGCCACGTCTTCAGTCCGGAGAGGATCATCGGCCAGCCGCCGTAGAGCTGTTCGTTGGCGCCCTCGCGGAGCTGGTCATGCGTGACGGTCAGCCGGCACGAGTCGGGCGCGATGGGCTGGATCTCCCAGGTGATCCGTGACGTGCCTTCGGCTTTCACGTCATCGCCCCAGAGCGCGACCATGCTCTGGACGAGCCGGCGCGGCGGGTCCACCTCGAGATTCACGCCCTCGCCAAGCAGGGCACCGGTCGGCGTGACCTGCCGCATGGTGGACCCGACCGTGAAGTCGGACTCGATCCGCGCCCCGAAGTTGTAGCGACTGCGGATCTCGGGATCGGTGATCGCCTCCCAGAGGCGCTCCGGGGTCGTCTTGATGTAGATCTCGAACACCTTTTCCATGGGACGCTCCAGTCTGCTCTTGAGGTCGCTGAGCGCACTCGCCCAGGGCTCGGCGTACTTGCTCACCCACCGGTCGTGGACGAGCCGGATCGGGACCGGGTTCAGGAAATGGAGCTTCTCGCGGCCGCGTCGCCGGGTGACGATCAGGCCGGCATCCTCAAGCAATCGCAGGTGGCGCATCACGCCGAAGCGCGACATCGAGAAGCGCCCTTCGAGCGCGCTCAGCGTCTGCCCATCCTCGCGGAAGAGCTCGTCGAGCAGGCTCCGCCGGGTGGGATCGGCAAGGGCCTTGAACACCGGGTCCATGCCCGCCACAATACGTGATGAAATCATCACATGTCAAGCGACGAGTCGCGCCTTGTGCGCCAAGGCCGGTTGGTAGATCGCCGCAGCCGCTCGCGGTCTCGGGCCGCTACGTCTATCGGTCCGCCATGTTGCTCGTTGTCGAACCCGTCACGGGCTGGGTCATCGTCTTCGGGGCCGGCTGATCTCGGGCCATTTCGTCCCGGCGACCCTTGACGCACCGATTGCCCTCGTCCACGCTCGGTTCATGGATGGCGCGACGCTCACCGAGCTCGACGGAACGCCGATCGTCCGACGGCCCCGCAGGCCGATCGGCATCGGCCGCACCGGCGTGCTTGCGATCTGTGCCGTGGCGATCGCGGTTGACCTTGCGCTGCAGCTGGTGTCCTTCCTGCCGTCGTGGTCGGGCTACGAGTCCGCAGGCCCTCTCCCGCTGATGCTGACGAACATGATCGGCGGAGTCGTGGCGTTCCTCCTTCCAGCCGCATTCATGCTGCGTTCTCCCGACGCCTGGCAGGCTCGCAGGCTGCTCCTCCTCGGCGCGCTGTTGGGGGCTGGATCGGAGCTCGCGCAATCGGCCGGGGCAGCGGTCAGCGGGCTGGCCGTCCTGAAGTTCAACGCCGGACCAGACACGACCTGGCCCTCGTTCATGCCGGACGCGGATCTTGTGAGCCGGATCGGGTTGCTCGCAGGCGCGGTCGGGACACTCCTCTTCGCGATCGGTCTCGCTCGCCTGCGCGAGCGATCGGCCGCACGATCCTCACGCGGAGTGATCGCCGTGGCGCTCGTCGTTGTCGGCCTCTTCGCAGTGTGGGGACTCTGGCCGCTCGTGTGGCTCTCAGCGGACTGGGCCTTGTGGACGGTCCCGGCCATGCTCGCGGCAGGCATCCTCGCCTCGCTCTACCGGGCCTGGGTCATCCTCACGGGCTGGTCGGCCGGCGAGACACCCCATCGCGCCTGGACGTGGGCCGCAGTGGCAACATCCGTCGGGCTCGCGACCCTTGCCATCGGCTACCTGCTGGGCCTCCTCGGGGCGATCGACCTCGACCCTGGCCTCTCCCTCACCGTTCTCGTCGTCGGGATTGGGGGAGGCCTCCTCTTCGTGGCGGCCGTCGCGGACGGGCTCGGAGCCTCACCCGCTCGGGAATAGCGCACCAAACCAACGCAGGACTCCACCTCGTTTCCGACTGGGTGGAAATGGAGCTCGGGTGACTCGCCCCACGGATCGTCGGGCCGGGCACGGAATGTGCGCGGCAGGTCTCGAGCGAGGGACTCGAGGGCCGCTCCGTCGGTGCTCAGGTGCGCGCGTGCCCGCTCGCGGTCGGCGCCCCACCCCAGCCGGCGTTGGAGAACGTCGGG
>JADGOR010000151.1 GCA_017882855.1 Cellulomonas sp.
GAGGGATGCGGTGCTCCCGGCCCGTTCTCCTTCAGTTCGTCTGTGCTTCCAGGTGATCGGCGGCGAGCATTCGTCGGCGCAGCTCACCCGTTCCGACGTCACCTCATCGAGTGCTATTCGGCAACGTCCGATACCCGACCTCCGCCGATAATTGCCCTGGGCAGATCCATTGTCTCGCAGTCGATCACGACGGCAAGACCGAGCGACAGCCAGGTGCGGACCCAGGCGACGGCCTGATCAGGGGTAGTGGCTCGATCCGTTCCGCAATCGGTTCGGCTATCGGCACAGAACTGCAAGTGGGGCTCGCCCACCGGACTCCGATCTTCGATGCGTGTAGCGTCGGTCGTGTTGGGTCACAACCAGTCCGGACCGGCATTCGTACTGAACAACGCAGGTGCCGCGAGCAGCCGCTCAAAGCTGGACACCACGGCAACGTGTCACCGTCAATCCGCCGCACGCCCGTCACTTCGGCCGGCCGTCCGTCGTTCTTGAGCGACGACATCCGTTCAGGTCGACGGCGTGACGCCCGATGGCAGCGCCGAGAGAGCACATCGCCATCGCGCACCCGGTCCGTCGACCGATCCTGGAGCGGTCCGACCGTCGACACCAACCCTGCTGCGGACCAGGCAGCTTTGGACGCAGCCTCGAAGGTGTAGCGACCCGATCTCGAGGACGAGGCCGCAACGATGACCGGCCGGCCCGCCTGAGCCTGCACGTCCAGATGAGCGACGTCGGGACCAGGCTGAGCAACCGCATGTTCCGTGCAAACCCCATTATGAGGAGCAAACAGCCGTGATCTTCCACGTGAACCGTCTGACCTACAAGACCGACGTCAGCCCGGAGGAGCGGAAGCGGGGGATGGACCTGCTCCGCAACCAGGGCGAGTCCATTCCAGCTGTCCAGTCGTACGTCGTGGGCCCGGACCTGGGCGGCGACTTCGAGTTGGGGGCGGTGTTCGTCATCGCCAACCTCGACGACTACTGGGACTACTTGATCCACCCCGCCCACTTCCTGTCCGAGAAGTCAGGCCTGAACCTGGTGCAACGTTTCGAGGCGTTCGACGTCACCGATTCCGCCGACCCCGAGATCGGCGCGAAGATCGCCCGCCTCCACGCCCGCAGCTACGAGGAGAACCCCGAGATCGCAAAGCTGGTGGCCGACGTGCCCTCGTTCACCGTGCCGGACGGCACGAGCGCGAACGTATGAGTCGCCGAGCTCGACACCCCGGCGTCGTCGCGCCGCTGTTTGCCGCCGCCGACGCCGTGTCCGGCTGTGCCGCTCGGTGCAGTCCATGCGGGCGGCGTGACGTCGCCGGGATCAGCAGCTTCGGAGCCGACGGGTTCGAACTCGCTGTCGCCGCGGGACCGGCCGACCGAACACGTCGGCTCGTCGCATGACCGGCTCCGCGGTGACCGGCCGCTCCTCCCGGGCGGTCCCGCTGGATCCGCTGGTCGTCGCAGCCCGCAAGGCCGACCGGCGGTTGTACTGACCGACCGAGCAGCGTCGACACCTCGGCACCCAACGCCCGATCGAAGGAGCCCGCCATGAACGTCCCGCTGACCACCACGCTCGACATCGACCACGACGCACCCGTCATCTCCCGTGAGGAGATCACCATTGACGCGCCGGGGGACGTCGTCTGGAACCTGCACACCGACATCAACTCCTGGCCCAGCTGGCGTCCGGACGTCAATAGGGCGCAGCTCGTCGGCCCGTTCGCCGTGGGCACGGCGTTCCACTGGCAGACCGCCGGGCTCGACATCACCTCGACCATCGCCCAGGTCGTCACTGGGTCGAGGACGATCTGGGGCGGCCCGGCGAGCGGCATCGACGGGGTGCACATCTGGGAGTTCACCCCGCACGACAACGGAACTGTCGTGCGGACGACCGAGTCCTGGAACGGCGACCCGGTGCGCGCGAACGTCACGGCCCTGCAGTCGGCCCTCGACGCCTCCCTACAGGTGTGGCTGCGGAACCTGCGCGACGAAGCCGTGCGCCGCGCGCACACCGACGCCATGTGAGCACACCGGCCGTCACCGACGCGCGGACGCCACTCGTCGACGTCCACGCGCACTTCCTCACCGCGGCCTACGCCGACGCCGCACGAGCTGCCGGCCACGACCAAACCGACGGCATGCCCGGGTGGCGTCCTGGACCGCCGACGAACACTTGCGACTCATGGACGGATGGGGCGTCGGCCGATCAATCATGTCGATCTCGTCACCGGGCGTGCACTTCGGCAACGACGGAGCGCGCGCGAGTTGGCTCGTCAGGTCAACGACGCCGGCGCCGCCGTCCGGACCGCGCACCGGGACCGATTCGGTCACTTCACCTCCCTGCCACTTCCCGACGTCGACGGTTCACTGGGCGAACTCACCTTCGCCCTCGACGACTTGGGCTGCCACGGCGTCGCCGTCGAGACCAACACCGCAGGCATCTACCTCGGCGACGCCCGCTACGGCCCGCTGTACGCCGAACTCGACTGGCGGCACGCCGGTGGTGTTCGTCCACCCCACCTCGCCACCGAGCGCCGCGCAGGTCTCCCTCGGGCGGCCCCGGCCCATGCTCGAGTTCATCTTCGACTCCACAGGCACCGTCAGCGACCTCGTCTTCACCGGCGTCCTGACCCGCTACCCCCACGTCTCATGGGTGTTTACCCACGGCGGCGGCACACTCCCCCTGCTCGCCGACCGCAGGGAACTGTTCCGCAGCGCCCTGCTCGGCCACGCCGAGGACGGCCCGACCGTCCAGTAACAAGTCGCGACACTGTCGTTCGACATAGCCGGGACGCCGTTCCCGCATCAGGTCCCCGCCCTGATCGAGCCTTCGGCTCCGACCGGGTGGCTCTACGGCAGCGACTGCTGGACCCCGTCGACGGAATCAGCGCACAGGTCGAATCCCTGGACACCGCCACCCCACCAGCCGGCGACACCTGGCCGGCCCTGACCACGCGCAACGCGCGACGACTCCTCGGACAGGGCGAGAACGCCCGGTCAGGTCCGACCGCGGCTGAGCCGAGGGCGATGTCCAACACGCACCTACATCTCTGATCCGTGCGCTGCCAACCCGATCCGCAGTGCTCGAATCATTCGACGACGTCAGCAGGCAGCGGCAGCCGGCGGCCAACCAGGCCGACTCGCCCGCGACGACAACCGAGAGGGGTCACCATGACCACGCCCAAGCTTTTCGCCACGCCCGGGTATGGCGACACCCAGCGGCCCCCATGCACTACCACCAGGCCGTTCGGATCGGCCACCGCGTCGAGATCTCGGGGCAAGGAGGGTGGGACGACGAATGGAACTTCCCCGAGGCGCTCGAAGACGAAATCGTCCAAGCGTTCGAGAACGTCGAACGCACCCTCGCCGAGGCCAGAGCCACGTGGCGTGACGTCATCACCGTCGACTCCTACCACCTCCCGGAATCCTTCGAATCCATCGGCGAGAGCTACAACCGCGTCATGGTGCAACAGTTCCGCAAGCGCATCCCGGATCGGGCAGCGTCGGACGGGCCTCCCAGGTGCAAGGGTTCTTCTGCACCGGAATGATCGAAGAGATGATCGGGGAAGGGTGGTCACGCGGCC
>JADGOR010000073.1 GCA_017882855.1 Cellulomonas sp.
CTGGATCGGACCTTCGAGTACACCGTCCCGGAGCCCCTGGCCGACGTCGCACTCCCGGGCGTGCGGGTCAAGGTGCGTTTCGCGGGCAAAGATGTGGACGGTTTCGTGCTCGAGCGGGTGGCAGCCGCCGAGCACACCGGAACCCTGGCTCCGATCCGGCGGGTCGTCTCGCCCGAACAGGTGCTCACGCCACCCGTCCTGGCGCTTGCCCGCGCGGTTGCCGCCAACTATGGCGGGACGCTCGCGGACGTCCTTCGGCTGGCGATCCCGCCGCGCCACGCCAGAGCGGAGGTGGAGCGCTGGACCACTGGCATGACCGCGGTGGACGATGCGGCAAGGACCGTCGCGCCCGGTGCGTCGACCACCGCGGCGACTACCCGGGGGACCGGGCTTCGCCCGTCAGCGCTGGCGTGGCAGGCGTACCGCGGCGGCCCCGCCCTGCTCCAGCACCTGCTCGCCGGACGTGCGCCCCGCGCCGTCTGGACGGCGCTTCCGGCCCCGCCAGGCGAGTCGTGGATGGATGCGATAGCCGAGGCGGTCGTCTCGACCGTACTGAGCGGGCGCGGTGCGCTCGTGGTTGTTCCCGATGCACGTGACGTCGCGCGGGTTTCGACGTCGCTCGCCGCCGCAGGGATCGGGCGTTGGGAGCCCGCGCCGGCGGATCTGGCGGCGGTGCCGGTGGCCCGCCACGTGACGCTGATGGCCGACGACGGACCGGCACCTCGGTACCGGAGCTTTCTGGGGGCGCTCCGGGGCTCGGCGCAAGTGGTGGTCGGGACCCGCGGCGCCGTCTTCGCGCCGGTCGCGCGCCTCGGGCTCGTGGTGTGCTGGGACGACGGCGACGACCTCCACTCGGAACCTCGCGCGCCGTACCCGCACGTGCGCGAAGTGCTGCGGCTACGGTCCGAGCTCGAAGGGGCAGCGTTGCTCCTGGGTGGTCTCGCCCGAAGCACCGAGGCCCAGCTGCTGGTCGAGAGCGGCTGGGCAATGCCGCTCCAGCCCGACCGCTCGATCGTCCGGGATCGCACCCCGCGGGTGCGCGCGCTCACATCGGTCGAGCTGGCGCGGGACGGGGCCGCAGCGTCCGCTCGGCTGCCGAGCGATGCGTGGCGGGCGGCGCACGAAGCGCTCGACCGCGGGCCGGTGCTTGTTCAGGTGCCGCGGTCCGGATACCTTCCCGCGATCGCGTGCGCCCGATGCCGAGCGTTGGCGCGGTGCGCCACGTGCCACGGCGCTCTCTCGCTGAGCTCGAGCCATTCCGCTCCGCACTGCGGCCGCTGCGGGACGGTCGCCGGAACCTGGTGCTGCCCGGAGTGCTCGGGGGCCGGCTTGCGTGCGGTGCGGATCGGATCCGCCCGGACCGCCGAGGAGCTCGGGCGAGCATTTCCCGGGGTGCCCGTGCACTCCTCGGGAACGGCTACCGGAGGCGTGCTGGCGGACGTGAGTGCCCGGCCGGCCCTTGTCGTGGCCACCCCGGGCGCGGAGCCGTTCGCGGAGCACGGCTACGCCGCCGCGCTGTTGCTGGATGCCGCCGTGGCCACCTCGCGCGAGGGCCTGCATGCATCGGAGGAGGCGCTTCGCCGATGGCTCACTGCGGCCGCACTGGTCCAACCCGCCGCTGACGGGGGACTCGTCCTCCTGGTCGGGGACGGCGCCCCGGTGCCGACCCAGGCACTGGTCCGCTGGGACCCGGTCGGATTCGCGCAGCGCGAGCTGGCCGAACGGCGAGACCTCCGGTTGCCGCCGACGGTGGCATCGGCGGGACTGCGCGGTAGCCACGACGCGGTCGCGGCGTTCCTCGAGGACCTTGCGCTGCTAGCCGGTGCCGAGGTGCTCGGCCCGGTCCAGGAGACGAACCGGCCAGAGCCCGCGGCCCTGTGGCGGGCGCTCGTCCGAGCACCGCTCGACGCCCGTGGGGCGCTTGCGGATGCGGTTCACGACCGCCTCGCGGTGCGCAGCGCACGCAAGGAGTCCGGGACGCTCCGGGTCTCGTTGGATCCGCAGGAGATGTGGTGACCGGAGCCGCCCGCGCCACGGCTGGGACCTAGACTCCAGGATCATGCGGCTCCTCTTCGCCGGCACACCCGCCACCGCTTTCCCGTCACTGGAGGCGTTGCTCGCCTCGCGGCATGAGGTGGTTGCCGTGCTGACCCGACCGGACGCCCCCGCGGGGCGTGGCCGCTCAGTTCGCCCCAGCCCCGTCAAGCAGTGCGCCCTGGCAGCAGGGCTCGAGGTACTCACGCCCGACTCGCCCCGGGACCCCGTCTTCCGGTCACGCTTGACCGAGCTGGGCGTCGCGTGCGCGCCGGTCGTCGCGTACGGCGCCCTGCTTCCCGCGGCGGTCCTCGACGTGCCACGGTACGGCTGGCTGAACCTGCACTTCTCGCTGCTACCCGCCTGGCGCGGCGCGGCCCCGGTCCAGCACGCCGTGCTCGCCGGGGACGAGGTCACCGGAGCCTCGACCTTCCGGATCGAGGCCGGTCTGGACACCGGTCCGATCTACGGAACGACGACGGAGACGATCCGGCCCCGCGACACGTCAGGGACGCTTCTCGATCGCTTGTCGCACTCCGGCGCGGCGCTCCTGCTCGCGACCCTCGATGCGATCGAAAGCGGTGTTCTTCGTCCTGTCCCGCAGAGCAATGATGGTGTCAGCATCGCCCCGCGGCTGACCGTCGACGACGCCCTGGTCCGCTGGGAGCACCCGGCGGTCGCGGTCGACCGGAGGATCCGGGCCTGCACGCCGGCGCCGGGCGCGTGGACGACCGCGCCCGACGGCTCGCACTTCAAGCTCGGCCCGGTCATGCCGGTCCCCGACGCGCCCCGACTCGGCGCCGGCGAGATCCTGGCCGGCAAGCACGACGTCATGGTCGGGACAGGGTCGTATCCGGTCGAGCTCGGCGAGGTCGCGCCGGCGGGCAAGCGGCCGATGGCGGCCGCCGACTGGGCCCGGGGCGCCCACCTCCACCCGGGCGCGCGGCTGGGCGCAGCATGACGGAGCTTTCGCCGGGAGGAGATCCCGGCCGCGGCGCGCGCCGCCGGCCGGCACGGAGTGTCCAGACACCGGCGCAGCGTCGGCGGATCGAGGACGTCGCCCGCGGCGCCGCCTTCGACGTCCTCCGTGAGGTCGCCGACTCGGATGCGTACGCGAACCTGGTCCTGCCACCGATGCTGCGGGCCCGCCGCATCACGGGACGCGACGCGGGCTTTGCCACCGAGCTCGCGTACGGGACGCTGCGGCTCCGCGGGCGGTACGACGCGATCATCGCCCAGGTGGCCTCGCGCGATCTCGCCACCATCGACCCCCCGGTCCTCGACCTGCTTCGGCTGGGCAGCCACCAGCTGCTCGGGATGCGGGTGCCCGCGCACGCGGCGGTCTCGGAGACGGTCGCACTGGCGCGCTCCAGAGCCGGGGCGGGAAGCGCGCAGTTCGTCAATGCTGTCCTGCGCAAGATCTCCGGTCGCGAGCTGGCCGAATGGCTGGCAGCGATCGACGCGACGATGCCGAATGACCCGCTCGAAGCCCTCGCCGTCCGGGAGAGCCACCCCAGCTGGATCCTCCGGGCCTTGCGCGAGGCGCTTGTCGGCCACGGGCGAACTGCTGCGGAGCTCGAGGCACTGCTCCGGGCCGACAACGAGGCCCCCGAGGTGACCCTGGTCGCCCGGCCCGGACTGGTCGAGGCCGCTGACCTGATCGCCGAGCTGCACGGCAGCGCTCGACCCGGGCCGTGGACGCCGACGGCCGTGCGCATGTCCGGCGGGGACCCAGGAGCGATCCGGGCGGTTCGCGACGGCAGGGCCGGAGTCCAGGACGAGGGGAGCCAGCTGGTGACCCTCGCGCTCGTCGCCGCGGACGTCACGATGGAGGGTGGACCGGACGCTCACGGCGAGACGTGGCTCGACCTGTGCGCCGGGCCCGGCGGCAAGGCGGCACTGCTCGCGGCCCTCGCCGCGCAACGGGGTGCGCGGCTGGTGGCCAACGAGGTGCTCCCGCACCGAGCACTGCTGGTCGAGCGCTCTCTCGTGGCGATACCGGCCGGCGTGGTGGAGGTGCGCTGCGGGGACGGACGCGCGATCGGGGCGCAGGAGCCCGGGCGGTACGAACGCGTGCTCCTGGACGCCCCCTGCACCGGTCTGGGCGCCCTTCGGCGGCGCCCGGAGGCCCGGTGGCGCCGCATGCCGGCAGACCTGAGTGCGCTCGGCGTGCTGCAACGCGAGCTTCTGACTTCGGCGATCGACGCGTGCCGGCCCGGGGGAGTGGTGGCGTACGTGACGTGCTCACCGCACCTCGCGGAGACGACCTTCGTCGTCCGGGATGTGCTGCGCAAGCGAACCGACGCCGAGGTGATCGACGCGACCGCCGCCGTCCTGTCCGCTTCCGGCGGACCGATGGATCTCGGCCCGGGTCCCAGCGTGCAGCTGTGGCCGCACGTCCACCTCACCGACGCGATGCACCTGACGTTGATCCGACGGACCGATGTGCCTCGCTAGGGTGGTCCCGTGGGCATCGTGATCTCGCCGAGCATCCTCGCGGCGGACTTCGCCAATCTCGAGCGTGACCTGAACCGGATCGCCGACGCGGACTACGCGCACGTCGACGTGATGGACGGCCACTTCGTGCCGAACCTGACCATCGGTCTGCCGGTGGTCGCCCGCCTGGCTCAGGTGTCCCCGCTGCCGCTGGACGTGCACCTGATGATCGACGACCCTGACCGCTGGGCGCCCGGGTACGCCGAGGTGGGCGCGAACTTGGTCACGTTCCATGCGGAGGCCGCGGCGAACCCGGCCCAGGTCGCTCGGGACATCCGCCGGCACGGCGCGCGGGTGGGCATCGCGGTCCGCCCTGGCACCGCACTCGATCCGTACCTCGATCTGCTCCCGTCCGTCGACATGATCCTCGTCATGACGGTCGAGCCGGGCTTCGGCGGTCAGTCGTTCATCCCTGAGATGATGCTCAAGGTCCGGCAGGCCCGCGCCGCGATCAGCAGGAGCGGTCTCGACATCTGGGTCGAGGTGGACGGTGGGATCAGCCGGAGCACGATCGAGCAGGCCGCCGACGCCGGGGCGAACGTCTTCGTGGCGGGCTCGGCCGTCTATGCCGCCGAGGTGGCCGCCGACGAGGTGGCCGCGCTCCGCGAGCTCGCCGAGCGCCACCCGCACGCCGGCTGAACCATCAGCCTGTCACCCGACGACGTCGGCGGCACGGCGTGGTGTGGCAGGATGGGCGCGAACACACACGTGCTCCGGGGTCGGTGCAATTCCGAACCGGCGGTGACAGTCCGCGACCCGTGACTCGCCCTCGAGGCGGGAAGCGGTTGACCCGGTGGAACTCCGGGACCGACGGTCAAAGTCCGGATGGAAGGAAGCGCGTGGCGGCGTCGGCGCCCTTGGGCGCCAACCCCGTCGTGATTCGGGTGCCTGCTTGATGGGCGCACGCGTCAGCACCCTCGGAGCCTTCGACGGCGGAGAGGAGCGGCGCAATGACGGGTACCACCATCGATCAAGCGATGCGGCGCGCCCTGGAGCTCGCCCGCCGGGGGCCGAAGCACGGCCCGAACCCGCAGGTCGGTTGCGTCCTCCTGACGCCGGGCGGCGTGGTCGTCGCCGAGGGCTGGCACCACGGAGCCGGCACGCCGCACGCTGAGGTTGCCGCCCTGCGGACCGCCGCCAGAGCGGGTCTCGAAGTCAAGGGTGCGACGGCGGTCGTCACTCTCGAACCGTGCTCGCACTTCGGGCGCACGCCGCCGTGCGCGGCCGCTCTGGCCGACGCCGGCATCGCTCGCGTTGTGTTCGCTGTCGCGGATCCAGATCCGGCAGCGGCCGGTGGTGCGGACTACTTGCGCCGTCATGGCGTCGCGGTGGAGCCGGGTGTGCGGACCGCGGACGGTGAGGACCTCTTGCGAGTCTGGCTGGCGGCTGTGCGGCAGGGCCGGCCGTTCGTCACGCTCAAGCTCGCGCAGACCCTCGACGGCCGGATTGCCGCGCGCGACGGCACCAGCCGGTGGATCACCGGGCCCGAAGCGCGAGCTCACGGGCACGAGGTTCGTGCTGAGGTCGACGCCATTGTCGTCGGCATGGGGACGGTCCTTGCCGACGACCCCAGCCTGACCGCCCGCACTCCCGACGGCAGGCTGGCCCCGCACCAACCGGTGCGAGTGGTCGTCGGTCTGCGGGACGTGCCGGTCGACGCTCGGTTGCGCGGAGACGGTGGCCCCTTGGTGCATCTGCCCACCCACGACGTCCACGAGGTTCTCGCGGAGCTCCGCCGGCTCGAGGTGCGCCACGTACTGGTCGAGGGCGGGTCGGTGCTGTCCACGGCGTTCCTGCGCAGCGGGACCGTCGACGAGATCCAGGCCTACCTCGCACCGGTGATCCTCGGGGCCGGGCTGCTCGCGCTCGATGACCTCGGGATCGACACCGTGGCGGCCGGGATGCGATTCGGCAACCGCGGCGTTGACGTCCTCGGTGATGACGTACTTCTCACGCTGGAGGTCCGCCGGGACGGCCCCGCGTCGCACCGCGCACCTACCGCCGAACCAGATGAACAGGAGCAGCACTGATGTTCACCGGGATCGTCGAGGAGATCGGCACGGTCGTCGCGATCGGTGGCGCACCCGGATCCACCCCGGCTGACCAAGACCTGCGACTCAGCATCCGCGGCCCGACCGTGACGAGCGACGCGCGGCTCGGTGACTCGATCGCCGTCGGCGGCCTTTGCTTGACGGTCACCGAGCTGCCCGGCGACGGCACCTTCAGCGCGGACGTGATGCCCGAGTCGCTGCGGCGGAGCGCCCTCCGCGACCTGCGTCCGGGCTCACCGGTGAACCTCGAGCGTGCCGCCCGCGCGGACTCGCGGCTCGGCGGCCACATCGTCCAGGGACACGTCGACGGGGTCGGGACGCTGCTCAGCCGGACCCCCGGTCCACGCTGGGACGAGCTGCGCTTCGAGTGCCCGGCAGACCTCGCGCACTACATCGTGTCGAAGGGCTCGATCGCGGTGGCCGGCGTGTCGCTCACCGTCAGCGAGATGGGCGACACCGGCTTCGGCGTCTCGCTCATCCCGACGACGCTGGCCGAGACCACGCTGGGCACGCTCGTCGTCGGCGATCGGGTCAATCTCGAGGTGGACGTCATCGCGAAGTACGTCGAACGGCTGCTGGACGGGAAGAAGAGACCATGACAGGCCAAACGATCACGCGGGCACTAGGGACGATCAGCCAGGCGCTCGATGCGCTCCGGGCCGGACGACCGGTCCTGGTCACCGATGCGGCGAACAGGGAGAACGAGGCGGACGTCGTCCTCGCCGCCGCGCGCGCGACCTCCGAGTGGGTGGCCTGGACCATCCGGCATACCTCGGGTCTGTTGTGCGCCCCGATGACGGCCGAGCGTGCCGACGCCCTCGGCCTGCCGCCGATGGTCGAGGACAACCAGGACCCACGGCAGACCGCCTACACCGTCACCGTCGACGCCGCACGCGGTGTCGGGACCGGGATCAGCGCGGCGGACCGCACCCTCACGGTACGGGTGCTCGGCAACCCGTCGGCGGTGCCGACGGATCTGAACCGGCCCGGGCACGTCCTCCCGTTGCGCGCGGTTCCCGGCGGCGTGCTGGAGCGCCCGGGGCACACCGAGGCTGCGGTAGACCTCTGCCGGCTCGCCGGCCTTCCGGAGGTCGGCGTGATCGCGGAGCTCGTGCACGACGACGGCACGATGATGCGTCTCGGCGACGCGCTCGCCCTCGGCGCGGAGCATGACCTCGTGACGGTCACCATCGCGGACCTGGCCGAGTGGCGCCGCGCCCACGACACCGATCCGGTGCTCCCCGCGCCGGTCCCTCAGCAGCGGGTCGAGCGGACCGGTGAGGCGGCCCTGCCCTCCGAGCTCGGTGACTTCCGGATCCTCGGTTACCGCGACCTGCTGACCGGTGACGAGCACGCCGTGCTGGTGAACGGGAAGCCGCCGGAACGCGGCGCCCTGGTTCGGGTCCACTCGGAGTGCCTCACGGGTGACGCCTTCGTCTCACTTCGGTGCGACTGCGGGCCCCAGCTGCACGCGGCGCTCCGCGCCATCGCGGTGGAGGGCGGAGTCGTGGTCTACCTGCGCGGCCACGAGGGTCGCGCGATCGGGCTGCTCTCGAAGATCAGTGCCTACGCGCTGCAGGATGTGGGCCGCAACACGGTCGAGGCCAACCTCGATCTGGGGCTCCCGGCCGATCGCCGCGAGTACGGAGCCGCTGCGGCGATCTTGGCGGACCTCGGCCTGCACGGGATCCGCCTGCTGACGAACAACCCGGCGAAGGTGACCGGTCTGGTGGAGCACGGCGTCGAGGTCGACGACCGGGTCCCGCTCGAGGTCGGCGCGACCATCTACAACGAGGCCTACCTCGAGACCAAGGTTCGCGAGATGGGTCACCTGATCGGACAGGGTGCCGGGCTCGCGACGCCGACGCGGAGGTGCGAGCAGTGAGCGGGGCCGGTGCGCCGACGATCGTCGTGGACGGCGCCGGCCTACGGGTCGCAATCGTGGCGTCGAGCTGGCACCAGGACGTGATGGACGGCTTGCTCGGTGGTGCGCAGCGTGGGCTCGCGGATGCCGGTGTCACGGACGTGACCGTCGTCAGGGTGCCCGGTGCGTTCGAGCTGCCGATCGCCGCGATGTCGGCGGCGGGCTCGGGCATGGACGCGATCGTGGCGCTGGGTGTTGTCATCCGGGGCGGCACCCCGCACTTCGAGTACATCTGCCAGGCGGCCGCCATGGGCCTGACCGACGTGGCGATCCGGTCCGGCATCCCCGTCGGTTTCGGGGTCCTCACGTGCGACGACGAGCAACAGGCGCTGGATCGGGCCGGCCTGGAGAGATCTCGCGAGGACAAGGGCCACGAGGCGGCCACAGCGGCCGTGGCCACCGCGATCGCGCTGCGGAACCTCTAGGCTCTACCGGGTGAAGACGTTCGACTCACTGTTCGCGGAGCTGCAGCTCAAGGCCCTCAGCCGCCCCGAAGGCTCGGGCACCGTCACCGAGCTCGACTCGGGCGTGCACGGCATCGGCAAGAAGGTGGTCGAAGAGGCCGCCGAAGCCTGGATGGCCGCCGAGCACGAGGGTTCCGACCGTGCGGCCGAGGAGATCTCCCAGCTGCTCTACCACGTGCAGGTCCTGATGCTCGCGCGTGGGCTCACCCTCGATGACGTCTACCGGTACCTGTGAGGACCGCCGCCATGCTCCGTGTTGCCGTACCGAACAAGGGCTCTCTGTCGGAGCCCGCGTGCGACATGCTTCGCGAGGCCGGCTACCGGCAACGCCGGGACTCGCGTGAACTCGTTCTCCAGGACCCGGAGCACGACATCGAGTTCTTCTTCCTACGCCCGCGGGACATCGCCGTGTACGTCGGATCCGGCACGGTCGACGTCGGCATCACCGGCCGCGACCTGTTGCTTGACTCCGGCGCGGCCGCGATCGAGCACCTGGAGCTGGGCTTCGGCAGCTCGACGTTCCGGTTCGCCGCACCACCCGACCAGGTGCGCGAGATCGGCGACATCCGCGGGCGCCGGGTCGCGACCTCCTACCCGGTGCTGGTCGACAGCTACTTGCGCTCGCGCGGGGTCGAGGCCACCGTCGTGCGGCTGGACGGCGCCGTCGAGTCCGCGGTCCAGCTCGGTGTCGCGGATCTCGTGGCCGATGTCGTCTCGACCGGCACGACGTTGCGCGGCGCTGGTCTCGAGGTGTTCGGCGAGCCGATCCTGCACTCCGAGGCCGTTCTCATCCGACCCGCGGACGTCCCGGTCCCGGCCGGGGTCGAGATCCTCGCCCGTCGGCTCCAGGGTGTGTTGGTCGCGAGCCGGTACGTGCTGATGGACTACGACGTGCGGGCCGACTCGGTCGAGCGCGCCGTGGCGATCACGCCCGGGCTCGAGTCCCCGACCGTCTCTCCGCTGCACAACAGCGAGTGGGTCGCGGTGCGCGCGATGGTGCCCCGGGACCAGACGAACCGGGTGATGGACGACCTGTACGACGTCGGGGCGCGGGCCATCCTGGTGACCCAGATCCACGCCTGCCGGATCTGATCGTGCGCCGATGAGCGGCACTGCCGGCGACCGTGTCGTCTTCCGGCCGCGGCTCGCGCGCTACGTCAGCCTGGTTCTGGGCGCCGCGAGCGTGGTGACCCTCGGGGCGCTGGCCGTCACGTTGCCAGGAACAGGGCCAGGGGCTGCGCAGGCGCCCGACCGCCTCGGCATCGTGCTCGTCGGCGCGGCGATCGGTTGGTTCCTCTACCGACAGGCCGGCGTGT
>JADGOR010000152.1 GCA_017882855.1 Cellulomonas sp.
TTCGGGGCGGACGCCGTGCCGCCGAGCGGCCTGAACGTGTTGAGCGGGACCGTCCTCGATGCGTCCTACCTGGGCGTGAGCACCCAGTACGTCATCGAGACGCGGAACGGCAGCCGCATCTCCGTCTACGAGCAGAACGTCGAGCGAACGATCCACGGATCGCTTCATCGGCCCGGCGAGGCGGTCCACCTCGCCTGGTCGCCGGATCACACGTTCGCGGTGGGTGCATCCGCCGCGGACACATCGCCAGGGGAATAGCGCCGGTTCGAGGGCGGCAGCCGCCGCCCGCAGGAGGAGCAGCATGTCCGAGCAACACCCCAGCCTCTTCGACCGCGCGCTGACACGCCGGCGCATGCTCCAGGGCACCGCGCTTGCCGGCGTGGCGGCGTTCCTGGCCGCCTGCGGCACCGCGGCGCAGTCGGTGGCGCCGTCGGTTGCGCCGTCCGTCGCGACGTCCGAGGCGCCGTCGAGCGGGCCGTCGCAGGCGGCCAGCCCGAGCCCGGCTGCGTCCGCAACCCCGAAGCCGAGCCCGGCCGCGGAGCTCAACTTCGCGAACTGGCCGCTCTACATCGACCAGGACTCATCCAACCCGCCGAAGTCCCCCACCCTCGATGGGTTCACCAAGAAGTACGGCACGAAGGTCAACTACCGCGAGACGATCAACGCCAACGAGGACTTCTTCGGCACGATCCGGCCGGCCCTCGAGGCCGGCCAGGACACCGGCTGGGACCTGGTGGTGCTCACCGACTGGATGGCCGCCAAGATCATCGGCCTCGGCTGGGTCGAGACGATCGACACGGCGAACACGCCGGCTTTCGCGGCGAACGAGTCGGACAACCTGCGCAACCAGCCGTGGGACCCGGACAACAACAAGCGCGCCCCCTGGCAGTCCGGCATGACCGGCCTCGGGTTCGACTCGAAGGTCGTCGGCAGCCAGACCTCGATGGCCGCGCTGTGGACCGCGGATCCCCGCTGGAAGGGCAAGGTCTGGCTCCTCAACGAGATGCGCGACACGATCGGCCTGACCCTCCTCAAGCTCGGCAAGGATCCGGCGACCGCCACCAATGCGGACTGCGACGCCGCGATCGCCGAGATCAAGAAGGCCCTGGACGGCGGGGTCGTGCGGAGCTTCCTGGGCAACGACTACAAGGAGGGCCTCATCAAGGGCGACCTCGTCCTGGGCACCGCCTGGTCCGGCGACATCATCCAGGCCCAGCTCGAGAAGGCCAGCCTGAAGTTCGTCATCCCCTCCGACGGCGGGATGATCTGGACGGACAACATGCTCATCCCGAAGGGCGCGGCCCACAAGTACACGGCCGAGCTGATGATCGACTACGTCTACGACCCGACGATTGCCGCCCAGATCGCCGCCTACGTCCAGTACGTGTCGCCGGTGAAGGGCTCCAAGGAAGCGATCGCCAAGAACGCCGACAAGTCCGTCGCGGCGCTGGCCCAGAACCCGCTCATGTTCCCGGATGCCGCCACCCTGGCCAAGACCCACATCTTCAAGGCGCTGTCGGCGGACGAGGACAAGTACTTCAACGACCAGTTCTCCACCCTGCAGGGGAACTGATCGAGCCGATCGGGCTGCGACGCGGCTGAGCGAACAGCCGCCCCGCGGCCTGACGTCAGCGCATCGGTGCCGAGAGGGAGACGTTGACCGCGCTGCTCCGTCGCTACCACTTCATCGTGCCGTACCTGCTGCTGACGCCGGGGCTGATCTGGCTCGCGATCTTCTACATCTACCCGTCGATCCAGATGTTCATCAGCTCCTTCTGGAGCGGCTCCCTGGAGCACGGGTTCACGTTCAGCCTGGCCAACGTCCACAACTACACCGACGGCCTCAGCCGATACCAGGAGCAGATCGTGCGGTCGGTGTTCTTCGCCGCCGCGGCGACGGTCGCCACGTTCCTCATCAGCTTCCCCCTTGCCTACACCATCGCCTTCCGGGCGGGGCAGTACAAGAACCTGCTGCTCTTCCTGGTGATCGCCCCGTTCTTCACCAGCTTCCTGCTGCGGGTCATCAGCTGGCGCACCATCCTCGGCGACGACGGGCTGCTGCTCGGCCCGCTCAAGAGCGCGGGGCTCGTGAGCGACGATGTCCGGATCCTGGCGACGCCGGTCGCGGTGATCTCCGGGATCGCCTACAACTTCCTGCCGTTCATGACGCTCCCCATCTACGTGAGCCTGGAGAAGATCGACAAGCGCCTCCTCGAGGCCGGCCAGGATCTCTATGCCACGCCGTGGAGCGCGTTCCGCAAGATCACCCTGCCGCTGGCCCTCCCGGGAATCTTCGCGGGAACGCTCCTGACCTTCATCCCCGCCATGGGCGACTACGTGAACGCAGAGCTCCTCGGCCAGACGCCGGCCACGAAGATGATCGGGAACGTGGTCCAGAGCCGGTTCCTCGTGAACAACGACTACCCGACCGCGGCCGCCCTCAGCTTCATCCTCATGGCGGGCATCCTCGTCGCAGTAGCGGTGTACGCGCGACTCCTCGGGACCGAGGAACTCATGTCGTCGGCGGGCTGACGGATGACGACCGTCGCGCTCCAGCCGGCAGCCCGGTCCCACGGCACGCCCGCCCAGCGCATCCGGCGCTGGCTCGGCCACAACGCCCTGTTCGTGTACACGTTCGCCGCGATCGTCTACCTGATGCTGCCGATCGCCGTGATGATCCTGTTCAGCTTCAACCGGCCGGCCGGCAAGTCGAACTTCGCCTGGCGCGAGTTCAGCTTCGATGCGTGGCTCAACCCGTTCGCGCCGCTGGGCCTGAGCGACGCGGTGATGGCGAGCCTGCGGATCGCCTTCATCTCGACGATCGTGGCCACGATCCTCGGCACGCTGATCGGCCTGGGCCTGACGCGTTACGTGTTCCGCGGCAGGGCCGCGACGAACCTGATCATCTTCCTGCCGATGGCAACTCCCGAGATCGTCCTGGGTGCGTCGCTCCTGACGCTCTTCGTGTCGATCGGGATGGCCCGCAACGAGCTGACGATCCTGATCGCCCACATCATGTTCAACATCAGCTACGTGGTCGTGACGATCCGGGCGCGCCTCGCGGGCTTCGACCGGCGCCTCGAGGAGGCGGCCATGGACCTGGGGGCGACCGAGATGGTGACGTTCTGGAAGGTGACCTTCCCGCTCATCTTCCCGGGGATCCTGGCCGCGGCGATGCTCGCCTTCAGCCTCTCGATCGACGACTTCGTGATCACGAACTTCACGGCCGGCTCGACGGTGACGCTCCCGATGTACATCTACGGCGCGACGCGGATCGGCGTGCCGGTCCAGGTGAACGTCATCGGCACGATCATCTTCGGAACGGCCGTCGGGGCGGTCCTGCTGAGCACGCTGCTCCAGCGGCGAGACCGCGCCGCCTGAGCCGCGTTCGCAGCCTCACCGGCGTCCTGGCTTGACCGGCGCCCAGCGAAGGAGCCCCACCATGGTCGACACCGCAGCTGCCCCGACGATCGCGGCGCTTCCCGACCGAGGAGTGGTGCCGGGCGTCTGGTCGCGCATCACGAACCTCACCGTCGACCACGGCGAGGGCAGCTGGCTGGTGACGACC
>JADGOR010000153.1 GCA_017882855.1 Cellulomonas sp.
GAAGATGTTCCGCACGCCGTAGTACGTCACCGAGGACAGCACCACGGTCCCGCCCGCCGGCACGAGGTCGGCGATCGCGGTTGCCGCGGCGAGGCCCGATGCGAACGTGACGGCCCGGCCGCCGTCGAGCGCGCCGAGCGCGGTCTCGAGCGCGCTCCACCCGGCGTTGCCATCCCGGCCGTACTCGATGGTGGCGTCGTGGACGTACGTCGAACTCAGCGTGATCGGCGCGTTCATGGGGGCGCCGGGCAGGCGCGCGGGCCGGCCTGCCTGCACGGCGACCGTATCAGCGGCCCACTCCGGGTCCAGCGTCAACGCGGCGGGGTCCGGCGACTCGTTCACGCGTGGCTCTCCTTCAGGCGCGGGGTGCGGTGTGGACGCGCCTCGCCGTCCCGCGGCCGGGCCCAGCTCGCGAAGGCTACATCGCGGTGGTCGCGTGGGCGGTCCCGGTGCGGACGCCGGTCGGCGACGCGTGGATCCTCAGCCGCGACGAGCCGACGTTCCGCGCCCCAGCGGGGCCGACCGCAGCGGCACGGCTCCTCCCGAGCGGTGATTTCTCCTTCCACCTTTGGGGAGCCGACCGCGAACTCCTGGTGCCATAGGCCGATCGTCGCCGAGCGCTCTGGACCATTCGTGCTGGGCCGTGTGGCGCTCTCCGTCGCGGGTGGAACGCAACGCAGTCGAGGCAGAGGTGGAGAAGTTCGGCGACCGGGGGGACGAATTGAGGGAGGAAGGCGCCCGGCGGCGCGGGCCGGCGTCAATGGCGCCAGCGGCCACCGGCGTCAGCGCGCCGCCATCCCCCTGTGTCCAGCCGCGGAATAGGTCGTCGGAACGATGATCGTGCCGGCCCGCAGCAGGTGCGCGACATCGGTGGCCGGGACCGGCCGACTGAACAGGAAGCCCTGAGCGTACGGGCAGCCGATCTCGCGGAGCACGCGGGCCTGCTTCTCGGTCTCCACGCCTTCGGCCACTGCCCAGATGCCAAGCTCAGCCGCGAGCCGGACCATTGAGGACACGAGCGCGCGACCCGTGCCGGTCGTCGCCTCGAGCTCCCAGACGAACTGGCGATCGATCTTGAGCCCATCGATGGGAAAGTTCACGAAGTGGCTCATCGAGGCGAAGGCGGTCCCGAAGTCGTCGATCACGACGCGGAGTCCGCCCTTGCGAAGCGTCTCGAGGCTGCGCCCGACGGACGCCGGATCCCGGATCAGCTCCGTCTCGGTGAGCTCCACGGCGATACGTCCGGCGCCCATCCCGGTACCCGAGATTGCGGCCGCCACGTCGCGCGTGAAGCGGGGATCCGCCAGCTGGCGCGCGGCCACATTGATGTCGATCCAGATCTCGCTGCGGAGGAGACCCTGGCCCTGCCAGCTGCTGATTTGGCGAACGGCATCCTGGAAGATCCAGCGACCCAGGGGCACGATGAGGCCGGTCTGTTCGGCAAGCGGGATGAAGGACCCGGGAAGCAGGAGGCCGCGGGTCGGATGGGCCCAGCGGACCAGCGCCTCGAGCCCTACGATCGCACCGGACCGCAGGTCGACGATCGGCTGGTAGTGAAGGACGAACTCACGGCGGGCGATCGCCTCGGACATCTCCCCCTGGAGCTCGAGACGCTCCGCGTTCTCGAACCGCATCTTCTCTGAGTACTCGACGAAGGACGCTCCGCCGGTTGACTTGGCCCGGTACATCGCATGGTCCGCGTTGCGGATCACGTCGTGAGAGCCGTCGCCCGGTACCGCAAACGCCAGGCCGACGCTCGCGCTCATTGTTGACGAGTCGTCGCCGATGCCAACGGGCTCCTCGAGCAAGGCGTTGATCCGCGCGGCAGCCCCACGCGCCTCGTGCGGCGTGGTCGACGCCAGGAGGATGCCGAACTCGTCTCCCCCGAGGCGCGCCACGGTGTCCGCCGACCGAAGGCCCGAGAGGAGCCGTTGCGAGGCCGCCGCGATCGCTGCGTCGCCCGCAGCGTGACCCCTCGAGTCGTTGATCGCCTTGATCCGATCGAGATCGAGGTAGACCACTGCGACGCGCCGCCCCGGCTCGGGATGCGCAATGGCTGCATCAAGCCGGGTGAGGAAGAGGCGCCTGTTTGCGAGTCCTGTCAACGGGTCGTGATTGGCCTGTTGCGCGAGCTCCACCGTCAGCTTGCCGCGCTCGCGCATGGAGTCCTCGAGCGACTTGAGGCCGAGGACCACGCGCCAGAGTACGAGGAGGTACACCACGCTCAACCCGACCGCGATGGCGACCGCGTCCGGCGGGTCGCCCCGCATCGCCTCGAGGGCGACCACCAGCGGCCCGGTCATCCCAGCGCCCGCGAGCAGGAGGAGGCGCGGCCGCGTGAGCGTCGTCTGCCCCGTGCCAAGTTGGGCGGCGGAGCGCGCCATCGAGGGGTGGAGGGCCGCGACGCCCAGGGCCACGTAGCCGAGGAGCCATCCCGCATCGACGAGCTGTCCGACCAGGTAGGTCCCATCGAGCGAGAGCTTGGCGTACACGAGATCGGCAACGAGGGACGCTCCGAAGCTCGCCCCGAGGAGAAGGAGGGCGGGAGCCCGGCGCCCCCCGAGAAGCAGGTGGACCACGACCGCGATCTGGACGATGTCGAGGAACGGGTACGCCGCCGCCACGAGGGCGGACAGCACGTCCTCGCTCGACGCAACCTGGCCGTGCATCACGAAGACCCAGACGAAGATCGCTGCGGCGGTGGCCACGATGAGAGCGTCGATCCAGGCAACGCGGTCGCGCTCTCGATTGCTGCCCCACGCGAGATCGATAAGCCCGATGGCGACCACGACGTAGCCGATCAGGTATGGGGCGTCAGCAGCCGACGGGAATGGCGTGTTGCCATCCGGGCTCGTGAGGAAGCTGGTCATCACGTCGCCGATGACCTGGAGCGCCACCCCGACGGCGAGGAGGATCCACCCGCGCCGGCGGATCGGCTTCCAGCGCCAGATCCCGATTGCGATCGCTCCGACCGCCGAGATCCCGAGAACGTTGTAGACGGGGTCCTGCAACGTCGGGTCGAGGATGGTGAAGTACGCGGCAGTGACCAAGCACCCGAGGATCAGGTAGGTGACCCAGGCTGAAGGGAGCACGGACGCGTTGATGCGTGCTCGCGGCAGCTGGGCGATCGAGATGGGCTGCTCGGGCGTCGTGAGAGGATCTCCATCGGTACGTGTCGTGTCCGCACCGCACACGCACGTTGCGGACCCTTGGGGAGCGCGGTCCGAGACCATCATCGACCGAGATTGTCGGGCGCGATGTCACCCGAAAGTCATAGGTGATCGTGAGCCGCCCTGGCCGGCCGACCGACGAGCCGCCGAGCGTACGCGGCCGCGGTTGCGCGCCGATGGGACAATCGATTCGGACGAGCCCACATCGCGACCAGGCCCAGCCCGGTAGACGCCTGCCGCCAACCCGATGACTGCCCGCTTCTTGGAGGTGCGACCGGATGGACTGCTGCACGCCAGGCGACTCGCCGTTCGATCGCCAGTTCGATGCCCGCCACGCCGCCCGGCACCTTCGGGCCTACCGCGAGAA
>JADGOR010000002.1 GCA_017882855.1 Cellulomonas sp.
GCGAGGCTGGAGAGGGCGGGCGCGTGCTGGCGGGCGTGGTGAGCGCAGAACAGGAGCTCGCCGGTGGCCAGGACCACTCGGACGTACGCCTGAGCGCCGCAGCGGTCGCAGCGGTCCGCTGCAGTCAGGGGCTGGGTCGTTGTCGCGTTCACGTATCCATGTAATCACCCGAACGGGGGTGCCTACGACCATTCGTGGCTCGGTTCGCTATCCGCGAAGCGAATCTCACCCGGTGAGCGGCAGCGACGGCGCGTGGGCGCGAGGCCGAGCGTCGTCGGCCACGGCATGGCACCGCGGCTTCGTCGCACTCAGCGATTAGTGTCAGGCGGGTGTCCAGCACAGCGCCGGCGTCCGACTACATGGCCCGCCATCTCTCCGTCCTCGAGGGTCTCGAAGCCGTCCGAAAGCGGCCGGGCATGTACATCGGTTCGACCGACGAGCGCGGCCTCATGCACTGCATGTGGGAGATCATCGACAACGCCGTCGACGAGGCCCTCGCGGGTCACTGCGATCACATCGAGGTCATCCTGCATGAGGACTCGTCCGTCGAGGTGCGCGACAACGGGCGCGGCATCCCGGTCGACATCGAGCCCAAGACCGGGCTGACCGGCGTCGAGGTCGTGCTCACCAAGTTGCACGCGGGTGGGAAGTTCGGTGGGGGCTCGTACGCGGCGTCGGGTGGTTTGCACGGCGTCGGCGCCAGCGTCGTGAACGCGCTCTCCGCGCGGCTCGACGTCGAGGTCGACCGCGGCGGGGCGACCTATCGGATGAGCTTCCACCGCGGCGAGCCGGGCAACTTCGCGGACGGCCGGGGCGGGCCCGGTCCCGACGCGACGTTCACGCCGTTCGTGAGCGCCTCGGAGCTTGCGATCGTCGGCAAGGTGCCGCGGGCTCGAACCGGGACCCGGGTGCGCTACTGGGTGGACCGGCAGGTCTTCCCCAAGAACGTCGAGTTCGTCTACGAGGAGCTCGTCACCCGGGTCCGGCAGACGAGTTTCCTCGTCCCGGGACTCGCCATCGTGGTGCGCGACGAGCGCCGCAAGCCCGGCACGCCCGGTGCGCTGGCGGCGCACGTCGAGGAGTTCCGCCACCTGGGTGGGACCGTCGACTTCGTGAACTTCTTGGCTACGGACCCGCCGGTGACGGACACCTGGCGGTTCGCGGGCTCCGGCTCGTTCACCGAGACCGTTCCGGTGCTCGACGAGCGCGGCCACATGTCTCCCCAGGAGGTCGATCGGAACTGCGAGGTTGACATCGCGCTGCGCTGGGGGACCGGCTATGACACGAACGTGCGCACCTTCGTCAACATCATCGCGACCCACAAGGGTGGCAGTCACCTGGCAGGTTTCGACCAGGGGATGCTTCGGACCGTGCGGAAGGCCGTCGAGACGAACGCGCGGCGGCTCAAGATCTCGATGAAGGACGGTGCCGAACGGATCGAGAAGGAGGACATCATGGCCGGCCTCACGGCGGTCGTGACGGTCCGACTGGCCGAACCGCAGTTCGAGGGGCAGACGAAGGAGGTCCTCGGGACGGCGGCAGTGCGCGGCATCGTCGCAAAGGTGGTCGACACCGAGCTCGGCGCGATGCTCACGTCGTCCAAGCGAGACGCCAAGACCCAATCAACCCTGCTGTTGGACAAGGTCGTCTCGGAGATGCGGGCGCGCCTCAGCGCGCGCAAGCAGAAGGAGATCTCCCGGCGCAAGAATGCCCTCGAGACCTCGTCGCTGCCGGCGAAGCTGGCGGACTGCCGGACCGATGTGGTCGAGCGCAGCGAGCTGTTCATCGTCGAGGGTGACAGCGCCCTGGGGACCGCCAAGCTCGCGCGCAGCTCGGACTTCCAGGCCCTGTTGCCGATCCGCGGCAAGATCCTGAACGTCCAGAAGGCCTCGATCACGGACATGCTCAAGAACGCCGAGTGCGCCGCGATCATCCAGGTGATCGGCGCCGGCTCGGGCCGGACGTTCGACCTCGAGGCGGCGCGGTACGGCAAAGTCGTGCTGATGACCGACGCCGACGTCGACGGCGCGCACATCCGCACCCTGCTGCTCACGCTCTTCTTCCGGTACATGCGCCCGCTCGTCGAGGACGGGCGGGTGTACGCCGCCGTGCCCCCGCTGCACCGGGTCGAGCTGATCGGTGCGGCGCGAGCCAAGAACGAGTACGTCTACACCTACTCGGAGGCCGAGCTGGCTGCCCTGCTCGCCAAGCTCAACCGGGCCGGCCGCCGCTTCAAGGACGACATCCAGCGCTACAAGGGCCTTGGCGAGATGGATGCCGACCAGCTCGCGGAGACCACGATGGATCCGCGACACCGCACCCTGCGCCGAGTCACGCTCGCCGATGCGGCGTCGGCCGAGTTCGTGTTCGAGCTGCTGATGGGCACGGACGTGGGACCGCGGCGCGACTTCATCATCGCGGGCGCGCAGAAGCTGGACCGCAACCGGATCGACGCTTGACCCGCGCCAATTGCTGTTGCGCGCCGCCGGGCGCCCCGGTCATCGTGGGCGGGTGAATCTGGACGCCACGGCCCCGATCGCCGTTCGCGCCGCGGCGCCGGCCGAACTCATCGGGCCCGATGTGGCGCTCGGCCTGACCTGGCTCCCGCTGTCGCCAGACGACGCGCCGGAGCTCGCCGAGCTCGTCGGCGCGATCGAGGAGGCGGACCGGCACCCGTTCCGTACCTCACCGCAGGAGGTCGCGGACTGGTTCGTCGGTGCTTGGCGGGACAACCAACGGGACACCCTTGCGGGCCGCGACCCGGACGGCGCGCTCCGCGCTTATGCGCAGGTCACGGTTGCTCCCGGTGCCGAGCGAGTGGTGCGCGCCTTCCTTTCCGGCGGGGTGCACCCCGGCTGGCGGGGCCGCGGAGTGGGCCGCGCGCTGATCACCTGGATGGAGGGTCGGGGTCGTCAGCTGCTCGCGGCATCGGGGAGGGACCTGCCGGCCCGGATCGGGGCCTATCTCGACCGGACGGACGACAAGCCGTTGGCGCTCTACGGTTCGGCCGGGTTCACGCCGGTCCGTCACTACGCCGACATGCGCCGGTCCCTCGCTCTGCCGCTGCCGGCTGGAAGGATCCCGGCGGGGATCCGGATCGTCCCGTGGTCGCCGGTTCTGGACGAGCGGGTCCGGCTCGCCCACAACGAGACGTTCGCCGATCACTGGGGGAGTGAACCGCGAACGGTTGAGGTCTGGTCGCAGCGCGAGAGCACGTTCGCCCCGCAGTGGAGTCGCGTGGCGCTCGACGAGGCGAGAGGTGAGGTCGCCGGGTACCTGCTGTCGGCCCGCTACGAGCACGACTGGCGGGTCGTGGGCCACTCCGCCGGGTACATCGACCTGCTCGGCGTGCGTCGGCCCTGGCGCGGTCGCGGTCTGGCGGTGTCCCTGATGGCGAGCGCGATGGCCGCGTACCGCGCCGATGGGATCGAGTACGCCGAGATCAGTGTGGACACCGAGAACCTGTCCGGTGCGCATCTCCTCTACGAGCGGCTCGGCTTCGAGGTGTTCCACGGCGCGGTGCTGATGACGATCGAGCTCTGAGCGTCGCGGCTCGGTGCGTCGCGTCGCGGCTCGGTGCGGCTCGGTGCGGGGCGGGTCGCGGCGCAGCGAGGCGTGGGCGGAAACTGCTCAGAACCCGCCGCCCATGCGTGATGCGAGCAGCTGCGCCCGCGCCTTTCGCCGAACCGCTTGTTCGGCCGGGTCAGGCACCGGGACCGCCGCGAGGAGAGCACGGGTGTACGGGTGCTGCGGATGTCCCAGGACCTCGGCGGTGGTTCCCACCTCGACGAGCTTGCCGTCGCACATGACGGCGACGTCGTGCGCCACCAGGTCCACGACCGCCAGGTCGTGGCTGATGAAGAGGCAGGCGAAGCCCATCTCCTGCTGCAGGTCCCGGAAGAGGTCGAGGACGGTCGCCTGGACGGAGACGTCCAGGGCACTCGTCGGCTCGTCGGCCACCAGCAGATCGGGGCCGAGCACGAGCGCCCGGGCGAGGCTGACTCGCTGGCGCTGACCGCCGGAGAGCTCGTGCGGGTAGCGGGCCGCGTAGGTGGCAGGCAGCTCGACCGCGTCGAGCAGCTCGATGACACGCGCTCGGCGCGACGCGTCCGACCCGATCTTGTGGACCAGTAGCGGCTCGCTGATGCACGATGCGACGCTCGCGCGGGGGTTCAGCGAGGACGCCGGGTCCTGGAAGACGAAGCCGAAGCGGCGCCGCAGGTCGCGCATGGTGCCGGCAGATGCGTGCGCCAGGTCCGTGCCGAACACCTCGATCCGCCCCTGCGTGGCCGGGACGAGCCCGACGGCGCACCGGCCGACGGTCGTCTTCCCCGACCCGGACTCGCCCACCAGCCCAAGGACGCTGCCGGCCGCGATCGAGAAGGACACGTCGTCGACGGCGCGCACGTTCGGGCTGCCGAGATGGCCGGGGAAGTCGACGACAAGGTTCTGCACACCCAACGCGGGCCCAGCTGCAGAGGGTGCCGCGGCGGGGTTGCTCGCCGCGACGAGGGGGCCGGTCCGCGCGCGATCGTGGACCTCAGCCGACGGCGTTGCGGCGCCCGCCACGGTTGCAGCGCCCGCCACGGTTGCAGCGCCGTCGACGTCGGCGCTCCGCCCTTGACCGAGGTGCGGCACCGCGGCGAGCAAGCGACGGGTGTACGGGTGGACGGGCGCCGCGAACAGCTGCGCCACCGGCGCCTGCTCGACGACCCGGCCCTGGTACATCACCACCACGCGATCGGCGAGATCCGCTACCACGCCCATGTTGTGCGTGATCAGGACGATTGCCGTGCCGAGCCGGTCGCGTAGGTCCCGGAGCAGGTCGAGGATGGCGGCCTGCACGGTGACGTCGAGCGCGGTCGTCGGCTCGTCCGCCACGATGATCTCGGGGTCGCACGCGATCGCGATCGCGATCATGACCCGCTGCTTCTGGCCGCCGGACAGCTGGTGCGGGTACGACCTGACCCGCTTCGCGGCGTCGGGGATCCCGACGAGCTCGAGCAGCTCGACGGCCCGAGCCTTCGCCGCGCGGCGAGAGATCTTCGCGTGCGCGTGCAGCGCCTCGCACACCTGCCAACCGACCGTCCGCACCGGGTCCAGCGAGGTCGCCGGCTCCTGGAAGATCATCGCGATCCGGCGGCCGCGGATCTGGCGCATCGCCTCACCGCGGAGCGAGGTGAGCTCCTCGCCGTCGAGAGTGGCAGACCCGGTCACGGTCGCAGTGCTCGGCAACAGGCCGAGCAACGCGCGCAACGTCACGGTCTTCCCGGAACCGGACTCGCCGACCACCGCCACGATCTCGCCTGGGCGGACCTCGAAGCCCGCTTCCCGCACTGCCCGGACGGCCCCGGCGTCGGAGGCGAAGGACACGCTCAACCGGGCAAGGCGAAGCACGCGCTCCGCCTTGCCCGGCCCGGCGAGGGCGTCGGCGCTCATGCCGGCTCCTCCGCCGCGCCCGGACCCGCGTCGCCGGGGTCGAGACCGTCGCCGTCGGGGCCGAGAGGTTTGCCGTCGGCGCCGAGACCGGCGACCTCTGGGTCGAGAAGACTGCCGTCCGGGTCCAGGCCGGCGACCTCGGCCTCGTCCGCCGTGGTCGCCCCGCCGCCACGCGTGCGAAGCAGCGGGTTGAGTACGTCGTTGAGGCTCTCGCCGACGAGGGTCACACCCAGGACCACCAGGACGATGGCGAGACCGGGGAACATCCCGGTCCACCAGATCCCGTTGGTCGCATCGGAGAGCGCCTTCTTGAGGTCGTACCCCCATTCCGCCGCGGCCGAGGGCTCGATGCCGAAGCCGAGGAATCCGAGTCCCGCAAGGGTCAGGATCGCCTCCGAGGCGTTCAGGGTGGCGAGCACCGGGATGGTCTGTGAGACGTTCGGGAGAACGTGCTTGAACATGATCCGGGTCGGTGTCGCCCCCGTGATCCGGGCAGAGTCGACGTATGGCTCGTGGCGCACCGCCACGGCGGCGTTCCGGACTACGCGGAAGTACTGCGGAACGAACACCACGGTGATCGAGATCGCCGCTGCCAGGATGCCGCCGAGCGGCGTCGACCGTCCGCCGGTGATCATGATCGACACGACGATCGCGAGCAAGAGCGACGGGAACGCGTACAACGCATCCGTGATGAGCACCAGGACCCGGTCGAGCCGGCCGCCGATGTAGCCCGAGACGAGGCCGAGCGGGACACCGACCAGGAGCGAGAGGGCGACGGCCAGGACGATGACCTCGAGCGCGGTCCGCGCGCCGAACATGACCCGCGCGAGAACGTCCTGGCCACCGACGGTCGTGCCGAACCAGTGCGCCGCCGAGGGTGCCTGCTGGGTGCCGAAGATCACGCCGTGGGCGCGGTCGTCGTTGAAGCCGTACGGCGCGATCAGCGGGGCGAGCACCGCGACCAGGACGAAGACCATGATCATGAACAGGCCGACGATCAGGATGCCGCGCTGCAGACCATGGGTCTGGCGGAGCACGGCGGTACCCGGGATGCCCCGCCGGCGCGGTGGGGGCGCCTCGAGGCCGGTGGTCTCGGCCGAGATGACGGCGGACATCAGTACCTCACCCTCGGGTCGACGAGCGCGTTGATGATGTCGATCAGAAAGCTCGTGACCGCCACCACGACGGCGATCGCCGTGACGATGCCCTGGACGGCGACGAAGTCACGGGCCAGAAGGTAGTGCGTGAGCATGTAACCGAGGCCCTGCCACTCGAAGGTCGTCTCGGTGAGGATGGCGCCGCCGAGCATCATCGCGATCTGCATCCCCATCACCGTGACGATCGGAACCAGCGCATTGCGGAAGGCGTGCTTGCGCACGACCTTCGCCTCGGACACGCCGCGGGCCCGGGCGGCCATGACGTAGTCGGCGCGCATCGTCTCGAGCAGGTTGATCCGGATCAGCCGGATGAAGACGCCGGCCGTCAGCAGGCCGAGCGCCAGGGCGGGCATGATCGCGTGACGCAGGACGTCGACGATGTTTCCGGTGTCGCCGTACAGGATGGCGTCGACGATCATTATGTTGGTTCTGGGGGTGACGTTCTGAAGCTCGAGGGCGACCGCGGGAGCGGCCCGGCCCGACGCCGGCAGCCAGCCGAGCGTCGACGAGAACAGCAGCTTCAGCAGCAGACCGAGGAAGAACACCGGCGCGGCGTAGACGAGGATCGCGAACACCCGGATGCTCACGTCACCGAGCCGGTCGCGGTGGCGGGCCGCAAGCCGCCCGAGCGGGACGCCGACAGCGAACGCCACGATCAGCGCCCAGACGGTCAGCTCGAGGGTCGCAGCGCCGTTCGTGACCAGCACCTCGCTGATCTGTCGGCGGTCCGTCAGGGCGGTGCCGAAGTCACCGTGCAGGAGTCGGCCGAGGTACTCGAGGTACTGGTTGAGGATGGGCCGGTCGAAGCCCGCGGCGGCACGACGAGCTGCGAGCTGGTCAGGAGACAACCGACCACCGAGCGCGGCCGTGATCGGGTCGCCGACGACCCGCATGAAGAAGAAGACAACCGTGACGAGGATGAGGACCGTCGGGATGATCAGTGCAAGGCGCACCGCGAGGTATCGCAGCAACGGGCTGCGCGGCAGGATCCGGACGGCCATGACTTCCGTTCATTCCTAGGGGGTACGTACCGATCATGCCGTTGGGGGGCCACCTCCCGGTGACCCCCCAACGGCACCGCGTCAGCCCTTGCTCAGCACCGAGTACCGGAACTGGAAGGACGCGTTGAGCGTCTTCTCCACGCCCGAGACGGCGTCGACCGCGACCGCCACCTGCGCCCCTTGGAGGAGCGGCACAGTTGGTATGTACTTCGACGCGAGCTCGGTCTGGATCTTCTCGATCGTGGCGGCCCGGGTGGTCGGGTTACCGTCGGTGCGCTCGGACTCGAGCATTGCGCTGATGTCGGCGTTCTCGAAGTGGCTGTTCAGGAAGTTGCCCTTGTCGAAGAACGGCGTCAGGTAGTTGTCGGCGTCGGAGAAGTCCGGGAACCAACCGAGCTGGTAGGCCGGGTAGGCGTCCGCGCTGCGCTCCTTGGCGTAGGTGACCCACTCGGTCGCCTGCAGCTCGATCTTGAACAGCCCGCTCGCCTCGAGCTGGCGCTTGATGGCGTTGTACTCCTGGTCCGAGGACGAGCCGTAGTGGTCCGGGTTGTACTGCAGGTGCAGCGTCACCGGGGTGCTCACGCCGGCGTCGGACAGCGCCTTGGTGGCCGCGGCCAGGTCCGGCTTGGTGCCGTACAGGTCCGAGAACGGCTTGGCCGCACCCGGCAGGCCCTCGGGGACGTACGAGTACAACGGCGTGTAGGTGCCCTTGTAGACCTGCGTGGAGAGCTCCGAACGGTCGACGAGCAGCGCGAAGGCCTTGCGGATCGCGAGCTTCTGGTCCGCGTTGTCGCCCGGCATCGTGTTCAGGTTGAAGACGACGTAGCGGATCTCACCGCCAGGACCCGTGATGACCTTGACGCCCTTGGTCGTGCCAAGGCTCTCGATGTCGGTCGGGCTCAGGCTGCGAGTTGCGACGTCGATCGCGGCGCTCGCGATGTCGAGCTTGAGGTTGTTCGAGTCGGCGTAGTACTTCAGCGTCACGCCGGCGTTCTGCACCGAACCCTGGACGCCCTGGTAGCCGGCGTACGGCTTGAACTCGACCAGCGTGTTCTTGGTGTAGCTCGCGATCGTGTACGGCCCGGAGGTCGCCTTGGCCGTGACGATCGCGTTGTCGTCCAGCAGCTTGTCGGCCGGGAACGATGCCTCGTCGACGATCGGCCCGACGGGCGACGCGAGCACCTGCGGGAACGTCTGGTCGTTCGGAGCCTTCAACGTGAACGCGACCGTCGTCGGGTCCACGACCGCGACCGAGGCCAGGTTGCCGAGCAACGAGGCGGGTCCGTTCGGGTCGTTGATCTTGAGCTGGCGGTCGAAGCTGTACTTCACGCTCGTGGCAGTCAGCGGGTTGCCGTTCGCGAACTTCAGGCCGTCCTTGAGGATGCAGGTGTAGACGGCGCCACTCGTGAACGAGCAGCTCTTGGCGGCATCTGGCGCGAGGACCGCGCCACCGGGTGCGAAGGACATCAGGAACGAGAAGACCTGGGTCTGGACGTGGAACGAGCCATTGTCGTAGGAGCCGGCGGGGTCGAGCGTCGTGACCTTGTCGGTGGTGCCGACGATGATGCTGCTGCCGCCGCTCTTCGATGCGGCGGGTGTGTTGGTGCGGCCGGATCCGCAGGCGGTCAGCGTCAACGCCGTGACGGCGATGGCGGCGACTGCGAGCCCGAGGCGTGTGGTTCGAGTCTTCACGGGTAACCCTTCTGAGATCGACGCGGTACCGTCCCGCCGCGGACGCGGCCGAACGACACCTGGTAGCGCTGAATCCTGGCAGCGATGTGTTACGGCAGCGTAACGTCGCAGACCGCCCGGATCCGATGAATCGCGCGTGTCTCTTGAACGGCCCGTGCCGCAACACCAAGGCACGCGAGCGAGCGGCCGCCATCGGGGCCGCAGGAGGGGCGAGCGGTTCACCCGATCGCGTGCACGGGCGCTGCCAGGGGGATCCCGGATCCGTCGCGACGCTGGTCCGGACCGGGCAGCGGCATCGGTTGCCCGGCTGCACCGGTCGCGTGCGCCGGCGCAGCGCCCACCCACGCGAGCAGCAGGGTGTCCTCACCGCGGATGAAGCGGTGTGCGCGGACCCCCCCGGTGCCCCGCCCCTTCGCCGGGTACAGCCCGAGCGGCGTCACCTTGGCACTCCCGGCCTGGGTTCCCGGCAAGGCGCCCGAGGTCCCGGCAATGGTCACCACGAGCGCATCGGCGAGATCGGTGACGACCCCGAAGGCGATGGCCTCTACCCCCAACCCGAGCTTGATGCCCGCCATCCCGCCCGCGGCGCGGCCCTGTGGCCGGACCACCGCCGCCGGGAAGTGCAGCAGCTGGGCGTCGCTCGTGACGAACACCAGCTCGTCGTCGTCCGTGGCTGTACCGGCGCCGACGACGCTGTCCCCGGGCTTGAGCGCGACGACGTCCCAGGCGTCGCGATTCCCGGGGTAGTCCGCCGTGACCCGTTTCACCACGCCCTGGGTGGTACCGAGGGTGAGCGGTGCCGCGTCGGGCGCGAGCGAGGCGAGGGCGAGGACCGACTCACCCGGTTCGAGCAGGCAGGCCTCGGAGACTGGGACCCCGCCGGACAGACTCGGAGCTCCGTTCGTGGGCGGTAGCGCGGGAAGGTCGAGCACCGCGATGCGGATCATCCGCCCCTTGGACGTGACCGCCCCGACCTCGCCGCGCGCGGTCGTACGGACCGCGGTGCGCAGCACGTCGTGCGAGGTGCGGCGCTCGATCCGGTCCGGGCCGGCCTCCTCGGCGGTCCGGGCCAGCAGCCCGGTGGCGGACAGCAGTGCCCAGCACGGCGTGTCCTCGACCTCCAACGGCGCCACTGCCGGGGTGACGGCCGCGGCGCCCGCCGACTCCAGCAGGATGGTGCGCCGCGGGGTGCCGAACTGCTGCGCGACGTCGGCCATCTCCGCGGTCACGACGGCCCGCAGCCGCGCCTCGTCGCCCAGGATCTCCTCGAGCGCCGTGATCTCGCGCCGGAGGTCGTCCTGCTCCTTCTCGAGCTCGATCCGGGAGAACTTCGTCAGGCGTCGCAGCCGCAGCTCGAGGATGTACTCGGCCTGGACCTGGCTGAGGTCGAACACCTCGATGAGTCGGGCACGTGCGGTGTCCGCGTCGTCCGAGGAGCGGATCAGCTGGATCACCTCGTCGATGTCGACGATCGCCAGGAGCAGGCCGTCGACCAGGTGCAGCCGTTCCGTGCGGCGGGTGAGCCGGTATTGGCTGCGGCGCCGGGTGACCGTGAGCCGGTGGTCCACCCAGACCTGGAGCAGCTCGCGCAGCCCCAGGGTGCGCGGCTCCCCGTCGACGAGCGCGACGTTGTTGATCCCGAAGGAGTCCTCGAGCGGGGTGTGGCGGTAGAGCTGCTCGAGAACGGCTTCGGCGTTGAAGCCGTTCTTGATCTCGATGACGAGCCGCAACCCGTGCGCGCGATCCGTCAGATCGGTGACCGCGGAGATGCCGGACAACTTCTTGGACTGCACGCCCTCCTTGATCTTCTCGATCACCTTCTCGGGGCCGATGAGGTAGGGCAGCTCGGTGATGACTATGCCGGTCCGGCGCGAGCTGACGTTCTCGATGCGCGCGCTCGCGCGGGTGCGGAACGAGCCGCGGCCGGTGCGGTAGGCGTCCCGGATGCCGTCCAGGCCGACGATCTTCCCGCCGGTCGGCAGGTCCGGGCCCGGGACGAACCGCATCAGGTCCTCGAGGGTTGCCTTCGGGTTCGCCAGCAGGTGGCGGGCCGCGCTTATCACCTCGATCAGGTTGTGCGGCGCCATGTTCGTGGCCATCCCGACCGCGATCCCGGTCGCGCCGTTGACGAGCAGGTTCGGGATGGCGGCCGGCAGCACCTCGGGCTGGGTGAGCTTGTTGTCGTAGTTCGGGACGAAGTCCACGACGTCCTCGTCGAGCCCGGCCGTCATGGTCATCGCCGATGCCGCGAGCCGCGCCTCGGTGTACCGCGCGGCCGCCGGGCCGTCGTCGAGCGAACCGAAGTTGCCATGGCCGTCGACCAGCGGGAGCCGCAACGAGAAGGGTTGAGCGAGCCGCACGAGCGCGTCGTAGATCGCGGTGTCCCCGTGCGGGTGCAGCTTGCCCATCACCTCGCCGACGACGCGCGCGGACTTCACGTGGCCGCGGTCCGGGCGCAGGCCCATGTCGGCCATCTGGTACAGGATTCGGCGCTGCACGGGCTTCAGGCCGTCGCGGGCATCGGGCAGCGCGCGGGCGTAGATGACCGAGTACGCGTACTCGAGGAACGACCCCTCCATCTCGCGGGAGACGTCGACGTCGACGATGGTCTCGGCGATGTCCTCGGCTTCGGGGGCGGGCGTCTTCTGTCGCGCCATGAGGGCTGGAGCTCCAAGGTCGATCGGTACCGGCGGCCCGGGGGTCGGGTGCGGGCGCGCCCATTCTCGCCGGTTCTCGAGGCGATTGGGGCCAGGCACGCCACACGGCGGCGGACCGGCCACGGGACGTGCCGCGAAGCGCCGTTCGCGGACGCCTTCAACGGTCCGCGGCGCAAGATGGGAGACTGACCGGGTGCGAGGTACGACACCAGAACTGAACGACGAGCTGCGGCGTGCGGGCTACTACCCGGAACTGGTCGCGGACGTCATGGACGTCGCGCTCTCCGGCGAGCCGGTGACCGCCTTCTTGGTCCACCCTGAGACGACGTTCGACGAGGAGGCCGTCCGGCGTCATGTCACGGTTCTCGCCCTCACGGCGACCAGGCTCGTCGTGGCCCATGTGGATGATCACGGCCCGGACCGGGAGAACCCCGCGACGACAGCCGCCGCGACGACGGAGGCGGTCGCGGTGCGCCTGATCCGCTCCGTCATGCTCACGCACGTGGTCGAGGACCCGCAGCGGCACCGGATCGGCGGCCCGCGCAGCGAAGTCAGCCTTGGCATCGGCTGGGGCGCCGTGTCCCACGTGGACCTGGAGCCGGCCAGCTGCGGCGACCCGGCGTGCGAGGCCGACCACGGTCTGACCGGCAGCATCGCGCCCAACGACGTCATGGTGCGGGTGAGCGCGCAGGCGGAGGGTCTTGATGCAGTCCGCAGCGCTACCGCCTTCGCCGTCGCCCTGTCGGCCGCGACTGCGGGCACTAGATGACGGACCTGGCGCCGCTCGGGCTGGTCGCGCCGAGCTACGACGGGCTGGGTCTCGGCGCGATCCTGCCCGCATGTGCGGACGCGCTCGGCGTGCGGATGTCGGTGGCGGGGATCGATGGCGCGACCCGTCGCGCACAGCTTGGACTGCCGCGAGCGGACCGTGTCTGCGTGGTCCTGGTCGACGGCCTGGGCCATCAGCTGCTCGAGGAGCGCGCGGGGCATGCGCCGTTCATGCGAGATCTGCTTCCGTCGGCCCGCGCCCTGGTCGCGGGGTTCCCGTCGACGACGGCCGCGTCGATCGGCCTGTTCGGCACCGGTTGCGGTGCCGGCCAGACGGCTCTCGTCGGCTACACCGCGCGAAACCCGGCGACCGGCGCTCTCGTCAATCTGGTCTCCTGGGAGGGCCTGACACCCACCGACCGGTGGCAGCGCGAACCTCGCTTGCTGCACGAGCTGGTCGATGAGGGCGTGGCGGTCACCGCGACCGGGCCTAGCCGGTTCGCCCACTCCGGTCTGACGGAGGCGGCGCTCCGAGGTGGGACCTACCTAGGAGCCGAGACCCTGGGCCAACGGGTCGACACCGCGGTCCGGGCCCTTCGCTCGCCCGGGCTCGTCTACCTGTACTGGGGAGACTCGGACAAGGTCGGTCACCACCACGGCTGGCGGTCGCCCCTATGGGCCGACGCGCTGTCCGCTCTCGACGCCGAGCTGGCCCGGCTACGACGCGAGCTGCCCGCCCAGACGCTGCTTCTCGTGACTGCCGATCACGGCATGGTGGACGTGGACCCGGCCGCGCTCCGTGACGTCGCCACGAGCTTGGCGCTGCGCCCCGGCGTCGAGCTCGTGGCGGGGGAGCCACGGGCGATGCACCTGCACTGCTCCCCGGGAGAAGTCGAAGCGGTCGCGCGACGGTGGACCGACGAGCTGGCGGACGACGCGGTCGTTCTGCTCCGCGAGGAAGCGATCGGCCTCGGTCTGTTCGGGCCGGTGGCGGAGCATGTGCGACCGATCATCGGAGACGTGGTCGTGGCGATGACGGGCGCTGCCGCGGTGGTCGACTCGAGGACCCAGAGTCCGGCCTCGCGTGCACTGATCGGGATGCACGGCTCGCTGACACCAAATGAGATGCGCGTCCCGCTGCTGGTCGCTGGTTAGGGTGGCTCCGTGGCTGAGATGGTGTTCTTCTGCGGAACGATGGACTGCGGCAAGTCGACGCTCGCACTGCAGATGGACCACAACCACGCCGCGCGTGGCCGGGTCGGACTGATCTTCACCCGGCAGGACCGGGCCGGCCGCGACCGACTCTCGTCGCGGTTGGGTCTCGAGGTCGTCGCGCGCGAGGTGACCGACGAGACGGACTTCTGGACCGAGGTGCTGGACCGCCGGACCCGTGGCGCACGGGTCGACTACCTCGTCTGCGACGAAGCGCAGTTCTACTCGCCCGAGCAGGTCGAGCAGCTCGCCCGCCTCGTCGATGAGCTCGGGGTGGACGTGTTCGCTTTCGGGATCACGGCGGACTTCCGCACCCGGCTCTTCCCCGGTTCCGAGCGCCTGATCGAGCTCGCCGACAAGGTCGAGGTTCTCCAGGTCCAGTCGCTGTGCTGGTGCGGTGCGCGCGCGACCCACAACGCCCGCACGATTCGCGGCGTGATGGTCGTCGAGGGCGAGCAGGTGATGGTGGGGAACACCGACGTCGACTCCACGGCGGTCCGCTACGAGGTGCTGTGTCGCAGGCATCACATGCGCCGGATGACCTCCGCGGCGGCTCGAGCCACCGCTTCCGCGGCCGGCGAGGTGCCGTCCACCGTCGAGGCGTGCCCGCTGCCGCGACCCCTCGACGTCTGACGCCGGACGGTCTACTCCGGCTTCGCTCCGAACACGATCTCGTCCCAGCTCGGGACGCTCGCGCGCTGCTTTCGGGCTGCCCGGTGCGCGGGTTTGGGCGCGGTTTCAGCCGCTGCGGGGGAGCTGATCGGGGGCTCGGCGGCCGGGACGGGCGAGCGCATGGGGAGGACCGTCGCGTCGAGTGCGTCTTCCGGCCGGGAATGGGCCGGGTGCGCCGCGGGCGGCTCGCCGAAACCGGGGTGATCGGACGACTCGATGTCGAACAGCTGCTGAGGACCGAAGCCCTCGAAGTCGTCGTCGTCGTCATCGTCGTCATCGGGCGCGAGCAGGGGCTGGCGCACGCCGCGCTTCTCGCTCAGGTCGGCCAAGAGGCTCGCGGTCGCGTCGTCCGGCTTGGCCTGCTCGGGTACCTTCTGGCTCGCGGTGTCGACCGCCGCCAGAACGGGTCGGATCGCTCCGTCGGCCTCGACGTCGTAGACCATGTCGCGGACGGCGGCGAGGTGGCGGCGGGGGATCGGCTCGTCGATGATCTCCGTCTCGGAGAGCCAGCGTGCCTCGTCCTCGAGAGCGTGCAGTACCTGACGCTGGGGATCGAAGCTCCAGTGCGCCTCGCGGGACTCCTCACCGACCTCGAACCTGGCGATGACGGTCCACGGCACGTTCCCGATCCGGTAGGTGTCCCAGGCCAGCGTCTCGAGGTCGACCCCCCGGGCTCCCAAGCGGTCCGTGACGAGGTCACCGAGAGTGGGCGAACTCGATTCGCGTCCGATCCGGGTGCTCCTGGCCTGGCGGGCGACGAACGCGCGCTCGTCGAGCACCGCGCCCTCGAAGCGGCGGACATGCTCGATCGGTAGCCCGGTCTCGTCGGCGAGGGTCTGAGCCGTCGCTCCGGCCCGGATCCGGGCCTGGATCTCGCGTGGTGGCAGGGCGCCGGCCTGCTCGACCCGAAGCTTCTCCAGCTGGGGCCGGTCGCGGCGCACGGCAGCGCGGAGCGGCTCATCGATGCGAAGGCGATACTTCTGACCGTCGGCCGCCGACAGCACGAGGTGCTCGCCGTCTTCGTGCAGGCCGACCAGTTCCAGCTCACCCATGTGCCCTCCCGGGATCGTCAATGACGAGCGTGCCACCTCGATCGACCGAGAGCGTGGAACCCGCCCGGTGTGCCGTCGGGCAGCACCGGGCGGGTCCGGCGTCGGGCAGGATGGTGGCATGACCACTCCCACCGCCGCAGCCATTCCGACGCCGGCCGCCATCGCCGAGCTCGTGACCATCGCCGAGCGCCTCGCGCGGGCGGCCGGTGAGCTGATCCTCGACGGACGTCGCTCGACCGTAGAGGTTGCGGCCACGAAGTCGAGCGCTGTCGATGTGGTCACCGCGATGGACATGGCGTCGGAGCGGCTGCTCCGCGACATGCTGGCCGAGCTCCGCCCGCTCGACGGGATCCTCGGTGAGGAGCAGGGCACCAGTGCCGGGACCTCGGACATCACCTGGGTGGTCGACCCGATCGACGGGACAGTGAACTACCTGTACGGCATCCCCAACTACGCGGTCTCGGTAGCTGCGGTCGCCGGCCCGCCGGATCCTGCGACCTGGACGGCTCTCGCCGGTTGCGTGCACGCGCCGGCGCTCGGCGCGACGTACACGGGAGGCGCGGGGCTCGGCGCGTTCCGGGACGGCCACGCCATCCGCGTCAACGAGCCACGACCACTCGCGCTGTCCTTGCTCGGCACCGGCTTCGGCTACACGCGCAACCGGCGGATCGTGCAGGCCGAGGTCATCGCCCACCTGTTGCCGCAGTTCCGCGACATCCGACGGCTGGGCTCGTCGGCGTTGGACCTGTGCGCCGTGGCGGAGGGTCGGCTCGACCTCTACTTCGAGCGCGGGCTCAAGCCCTGGGACATGGCGGCGGGAGCCCTGATCGCCACGGAGGCGGGTGCGACCGTCGTCGGACTGCGCAGCGATCGGCCAGGTGAGGAGCTCGCGATCGCGGGCCCGAAGGAGGGCGTCGAGACGCTCCGCGGACTGCTTCTCGAGCTCGACGCGGACCGCGACGCGCCCGACACGCGGGGCTGAGGCTGCATTTTCGCTCGGAATGGTGCACAATCCCCATCGCCTCGTGGGAACAAACCCGGGCGCCCATGCATTGATCACGCGTACCGCGACGAGCGCACCACGGAACCGGAGAGAACCTGCAGATGGCAACTGACTACGACGCACCGCGCAAGACGGAAGAGGACCTCAGCGAGGACTCGCTCGAGGAGCTCAAGGCGCGTCGGTCGGACAAGTCCTCGGGCGTTGTCGACGAGGACGAGACCGAAGCCGCCGAGGGCTTCGAGCTGCCCGGCGCCGACCTCTCGGGCGAGGAGCTCTCGGTGCGGGTGCTGCCGCGACAGGCGGATGAGTTCACCTGCGCGAGCTGCTTCCTCGTGCATCACCGCAGCCAGCTCGCCTACGTGAAGGACGGGCAGCCGGTGTGCTCGGAGTGCGCCGCCTAGACCCTCAGGCGCTGCGCCGCGGTCACCGCGGCGCACAGCTCTTGAGGCCGGCGTGTCGACACGAGCCAGTACGGAGTGGTGTCCGCCGTGTCGTTCACGTCCCAGCGAACCATGGCCGGGATCCACGCACGCAGGCAGACGTAGGCGCGAGCGTCGAGGTCCCGGCCCAGAGCGGCCCGCCGAGCGTCCGGCTCGAGCTCTACTCCCGCACCGAGCAGCTGGACCGGGATGTGCGCGCGTCCCGCCCGGAGCTCCCCGGCACCGACCTCGACCACCGGAGCGGTCGCGATCGTGACGGCGAGGCTGACGGCCAGCACCACCGCACCCGTCACCATGGCGAGCACGCCGTTCACCGGGACGAACGCGACCAGCGTGACGGCGCCCGCGCCGACTGCGGTCATCCAGCCGAGGGCACCCGGCCACAGTCGCTCGCGATACGTCGAGCTGCGGGGCGACGACAGATCCGTCATGTGGCCAGCATGCCAGGTCCCGACCGGGCTAGAGTCGTGCGCCGTGACTGACTCTCGCCCCGACGGTGGCCCGCAAGGCTCGGGTTGCGAGGTCCTGATCCAGCTCCTCGACGCCGGGCTTCCGATTCCCGCCTACGCCCACCCCGGTGACGCGGGCGCGGACCTGGTGACCCGGGTCGATGTGGAGATCCCGCCGCACGCTCGCGTCACTGTGCCGACCGGCGTCGCGATCGCGCTGCCTGATGGCTACGCGGCCTTCGTGCACCCGCGGTCCGGACTCGCGGCCAGGCACGGGCTCACGATCGTCAACGCGCCCGGAACGGTGGACGCGGGGTATCGCGGCGAGATCAGCGTCACACTGTTGAACACGGACCCGGAGCAGACCCTGACGCTGCGCCGTGGCGACCGGATTGCACAGCTCGTGGTCCAGCAGGTCGAGCGGGTCCGGTTTGTGCTCGCCGAGCGGCTACCCGGCTCGGACCGAGGCGAGGGCGGCTTCGGGTCGAGCGGTGGATGGGGTTCGTCGTGACTTCCCACGGGCGAACCAGCAGGATGTACCGGGGCTCGGCTGGGGCCCGCACAGCGAGAGGACGCCAGAGGTGAGTCTGTTCCGGCGAGGACGCCGCAGCGAGGACGACGAGGTCGGCGCCGACGGCGCGCAGCCGCTCGACGCCGAACCGGTCGAACAGGCCGATCCCGAGGATCAGGACGAAGACGAGGAAGCGTCCGGCGCGAGCGGGTCGGGCCGCGGTCCGTCGGACTCGGCGGATGTGTCGGAGCCCGGCACCCGGATCGACCTCGGGGCAATGTGGTTGCCGGCTCGCGACGGCATGGAGCTCCGGATGGAGCTCGACGAGGCGAGCCAGCGGGTGACGGCAGCCGCCATCTCCCTGCACGGCTCGAACCTGCAGGTCCAGGTCTTCGCGGCACCGCGGCGCGAAGGGATCTGGGACGAGATCCGGGCCGAGATCGCGGCCTCGGTGACCAAGCAGGGCGGAACCGTCGACGACCTTCCGGGTCCGTTCGGACGCGAGCTGCTCGCCCGCTTGCCCGTTCGCACGGCGGAGGGCCGCACCGCTCATCGTCCGGCGCGATTCATCGGTCACGACGGGCCCCGGTGGTTCCTGCGCGGAGTCCTGACCGGACAAGCGGCGGTCGACCCCGTCGCGGCGGAAGAGCTTGAGGGCGTCTTCGCGGACGTCGTCGTGGTGCGCGGCAACGATCCACGCGCGCCGCGAGACCTCCTCGACCTGCGCCTGCCGGGCCAGACACCCGCGGAGACGCCCGTCCCGGGGCCGGCCGACGAGATCCACACCCGGGGTCCCGAGATCACGGAGATCCGATGACGCCCGACCCGGCAGCTCACGTGATGCACACGCCCGCGGACGACGAGGCGGGGCCACTCGACCGGTTGCGCGAGCGCATCGGTTCCCTGTTCTCCTCCCGCGCCGAGATCGAGGCCGTCGAGGAGCGCGCGGAGACCAGGCGGCAAGGCACGACCGAGGTCGCCGACCTGGTCGAGCGGCACCCTGCCGTGGTCTCGGGCGTGCTGCGCAGCGTCACCCTGCGACCGCGCACCGGCGTGCCGGCGCTCGAAGCCGCCCTGTTCGACGGATCGGGAACTCTCGACCTCGTGTGGCTCGGACGTCGGGAGATCACCGGGGTCGACCCGGGTCGCCGGCTCCGGGTCAGCGGGTTCGTCTGCATGGCGCACGGGCGCCCGACGATGTTCAACCCGCGCTACGAGCTCAAGGCGCATGCCGGTGAGTGAGGCGACGCCGCCGAGCCGCGGGATCAGCGCCATCCTGGGCGAGGACTTCTCGCTCGAGGACGCGATCGGTGGCAAGCGGGGGCTGGCCGAGTCGGTCATCCCGGGCCTGGTGTTCGTCGTCGTCTACCTGGCATCGACGTCGCTCGGGGCCGCGCTGGTCGCGTCCGTCGCGGTGGCCCTCGCCGCTGTCGTGGTCCGCCTGGTGCAGCGGGGACAACCGACCCAGAGCCTGTCCGGGATCGTGGGCATCGCGATCAGCGCGATCTGGGCGTGGCGGTCCGGGCAGGCCGAGAACTTCTACGCGTGGTCGCTGTGGACCAACGGCGCGTACCTGGTCGCGTGCGTCGTCTCGATCGCGGTCCGTTGGCCACTGGTGGGGATCGTGGTGGGACTCGTCCGGGACCAGTCGACGGCCTGGCGATCCGACCGCGCGCTCGTCCGGTTGTTCCGATGGGCGACGTGGCTCTGGGCGGCGATGTTCGCCCTGAGGCTCGCGGTGAAGCTCCCCTTGTACTTCCAGGCCGACGTCGGATGGCTCGGCGCGACCCACCTGGCCCTGGGAGTGCCGCTCTGGGCCCTCACTCTGTGGCTGACGTGGCTCCTGGTCCGGAACGCAAGAGCTGTTCCAGTAGCTCAGCGTCCGTCTCAGCTCCCGTGACGAACAACAGCTCGTCGCCGGCCTCGATCGTGTCGTCCACCGACGGGGCGATCGGCCGGTTGCCCCGGACGATGCAGGCCAGGACCGTGTCCGGGGGCCATTCCACCTGACCGACGCGGATCCCGCTGAGCGGCGACTCGTGCGGGAGCGTCATCTCGAAGATGTCGGCGCCGGACTGATGGAACGTGAAGATCCGGACCAGGTCCCCGATCGCGACCGCTTCCTCGATCATGGCGGTCATGCTCCGAGGCGTCGACACGGCGACATCGACACCCCACGCCTCGTCGAACATCCACTCGTTCTTGGGGTTGTTGACCCGCGCGACGGTTCGGGGCACGCCGAACTCCGTCTTGGCGAGCAGGGTGATGACGAGATTGGCCTTGTCGTCCCCGGTCGCCGCGACGACGACGTCGCACTCGTCGACGTGTGCCTCGGCGAGCGAGACGAGCTCGCACGCGTCGGCCAGGAGCCACTCGGCGTCGGCGACCTGGGCGACGCGCATGGCGGCCGGCTGACGGTCGATCAGGGTGACCGAGTGCCCGTTCCCGAGGAGCTCGCGGGCGATCGAGCGGCCGACGGATCCGGCTCCGGCGATGACGACGCGCATCACACCACCACCGGTGGGCTGGTGAGGATCCGTTCGACCGCGGGCGCGGCCTCGGCGAGCATCAGCACGTGCACCAGGTCGTGCTCCTGCAGCACGGTGTCCGGGCCCGGCACGATCCCCTCGCCGAGCCTGGTCAGGAACGCGACCCGGACGTCGGCTGCCTCCTCGATCGCGTGGATCGGCCGGCCGATCCACGCCGCGTGGAGGTGGACCTGGGTCAGGGCGACCTTGCCGGAGGAGTCGCGGTAGTCATCGGTCATGCCGGCGGGGAGCAGACGCCGGAGCACCTGGTCCGCGGTCCACCGCACGGTGGCCACGGTCGGGATGCCGAGACGCTGGTAGATCTCCGCGCGGCCCGGGTCGTAGATCCGGGCCACGACGTTCGAGACCCCGAAGGTCTCCCGCACGACGCGCGCAGCGATGATGTTCGAGTTGTCGCCGTCGGACACCGCGGCGAAGCCGTAGGCCTCGTCGATCCCGGCTTGCTGAAGGGTCTCCCGGTCGAAGCCGATCCCGGTCACGCGCTTCCCGGTGAACTCCGAGTCCAGCCGCCGGAACGCATCGGGGTTCTGGTCGATGATGGCGACGGAGTGGCCCTGGTCCTCGAGGATCTGCGCCAGCGTGGCGCCGGCGCGGCCACATCCCATGATCACGAAGTGCACGACGGATCACGCTATACCCCGCGCGTGCGCGCACGGAACCGTACGAGCGGGGCGTGGTCCCCGGCGCCGTCATCGGCGCGATGTGTCTAGCATGAGGCCCTGTGTCGGACATCTCAGGCGCCATCAAGCGGTTGCTCGTCGGGCGACCCGTCCGCAGCGACAACCTCGGGCAGACGCTGCTCTCGAAGCGCATCGCGCTGCCGGTGTTCGGCTCGGACGCGATGTCCTCGGTCGCGTACGCACCGGACGAGATCCTGCTCACCTTGTCGATCGCCGGGTTGAGCGCAGCAGTCGTGTCGCCGTGGGTCGGACTGGGCGTCGTTCTCGTGCTGGGCACCGTGGTGGCCTCGTACCGGCAGAACGTGCACGCCTATCCGTCCGGCGGCGGCGGCTACGCGGTCGCGACGGAGAATCTCGGGCCGCGCGCCGGGCTGACCGTCGCGAGCGCGCTGATGGTGGACTATGTGCTGACGGTCGCGGTCTCGATCTCGCAGGCCGCGCAGTTTGCGGCGGCCGCAATTCCGTCCCTCCGCAATCACGAGGCCCCGTTCGCGATCGCCCTGATCGCGATCCTGGCCCTGATGAACCTCCGGGGAGTGCGGGAGTCGGGCACCGCCTTCGCGGCCCCCACCTACCTGTTCGTGATCGCGATCGGCGTGATGATCGTGGTCGGTTTCGGCCGGCTCGCGCTCGGCAACCTGCCGATGGCGGCGAGCTCGGTTCTCGACGTCGCGCCCCAGTCCGGCTTCGAGACCGGACTGATGGGGCTTGCGGGCGGGTTCTTGGTGCTGCGCGCGTTCGCCTCCGGTTGTGCGGCGCTGACCGGGGTGGAGGCCATCAGCAACGGCGTGCCGGCCTTCCGCAAGCCCAAGAGCAAGAACGCGGCGGCGACTCTCCTCTCGCTCGGCGTGCTCTCGGCGGTGATGATGATGGGCATCCTCGTGCTGAGCCGCATCACCCAGATCCACTTCGTGGACATCCCAGCGTTGCAGCTCAGCAACGCCGGGGTGCCGGTGGGTGCCGACTACGTGCAGGACCCGGTGATCGGACAATTGGCCCACGCCATCTTCGCCGGGTTCCCGCTGGCCTTCTACTTCGTTGCCGCGGTGACCGGGCTGATCCTGGCGCTGGCCGCGAACACGGCGTTCAACGGCTTCCCGGTCCTCGGCTCGATCCTGGCCCGCGACGGATTCCTGCCGCGCCAGCTGCACACCCGCGGTGACCGGCTGGCCTACTCGAACGGCATCGTCGCGCTGGGGGCTGGGGCGATGGTGCTCGTTTGGGCGTTCGACGCACAGGTGACGCGGTTGATCCAGCTGTACATCGTCGGCGTCTTCGTCTCGTTCACGCTCAGCCAGCTCGGCATGGTGAAGCACTGGACTCGCCTGCTGGCGGAGGAGCACGACTCGCGGGCGCGGGGCAAGATGATGCGCGCCCGCGCGATCAACGGCTTCGGCATGGTCCTGACGTTCACGGTGCTCATCGTCGTTCTCGTCACGAAGTTCGTCCGCGGGGCGTGGATCGCGATCCTCGCCATGGTCGTGATCTTCACGATCATGCGGAGCATCCGGCAGCACTACGACTCGGTGCACGAGGAGCTCGCTCTCGGCACCGAGCGGGAGGCTGCCCGCGCGCTGCCGAGCCGCGTGCACGCGATCGTGCTCGTCTCCCGGCTGCACAAGCCGACGATGCGGGCCATCGCCTACGCCCGAGCGGCCCGATCGTCCGTCCTCGAGGCCGTCACCGTGGGTGTCGATCCGGGCGAGGTCGACGCGCTCCGCGCCGAGTGGACTGCTCTCGACCTGCCGGTGGCACTCAAGGTGCTCGACTCGCCCTATCGGGAGATCACCCGGCCGATCATCGACTACGTCCGCTCGATCCGCCGCGAGAGTCCCCGAGACCTCGTCGTGGTGTACATCCCCGAGTACGTGGTCGGGCACTGGTGGGAACAGATCTTGCACAACCAGAGTGCCTTGCGCCTCAAGAGCCGCCTGCTGTTCACCCCGGGCGTCGTCGTCGCGTCGGTTCCGTGGCAGCTGCGCTCGTCGGAGCTCGCGGTGCGCGCCGCGGGAGATGCGGCCGGCTCGGACGTTGAGGCGTCGGCGCTCGGTCCGGATCCCGATGACGGCTGAGCCGGGGAACGGCGCGCTCGTCGCTCTCGACGTCGGGTCCGTCGCTCACGGCGGACACTGTGTGGCCCGGTACGACGGGCGAGTCGTCTTCGTCCGGCACTCGCTGCCCGGCGAGCGAGTGCTCGCGAGACTCACCGACGCCGCACCGGACGCGCCGTTCTGGCGAGCGGACGCCGTCGAGGTCATCCAGGCGTCCCCGGACCGGGTCCCGTCGGCGTGGCCGGCGGCGGGTCCGGACGGCGTCGGCGGCGGGGAGCTCTCGCACGTCTCGCTGGACGGTCAGCGCCGGTGGAAGGCCGCCGTTGTCGCCGAGCAGCTGCAACGGCTGGCCCGGATCGAGCGCGACGTGGTCGTCGAGGCCGCACCGGGCGACGCGGAACGCGGCGGACTCGGCTGGCGGACCCGGATCGAGCTCGTGACGGACGCACGTGGGAAGGCGGGGATGACCCGGCACCGGAGTCACGAGGTCGTCCCGCTCACGTCGATGCCGCTCGCGAGCGAGGCGATCGCGGACCTCGGACTCTTCGACCGGAGCTGGCCCGCGGACACCCGTATCTCGGTCGCGGCGCCCGGATCCGGCGACCGACCGGTGATCCTCGTCGGCGGCGCGGTGTGGGGGAGCCACGGCCCGGACAATCGCGCGAACGCGCGCACCTCGGTCCGCGAAGAGGTCGAGGCGGCGGGCGAGACGTACCGCTACCGGGTCGCCGCCGATGGGTTCTGGCAGGTTCACCGCTCCGCACCGACCGTGCTCGTCAGCGCCGTGATGGCGGCGCTCGGGGATGTCGACGGCGCGCGCGTGCTGGACCTCTACTCGGGCTCGGGACTCTTCACGGCGCCGCTGGGTCGGGCGGTCGGGCGGAGCGGCTCGGTGATCGCGATCGAGGGTGACCCGCGGGCGGTCCGCGACGCGCGGCGCAACGTGCACGAGAGTCGCCACGTCGAGCTCCGGCACGGCCCCGTCGAGCGGTTGCTGGCGGCCGAGGAGGGTGGCGCGGTCGATGCAGTCGTGCTGGACCCGCCGCGGGTGGGCGCCGGACGCCGCGTCATCGGTCAGATCGCGGAGCGAGCCCCGGAGCGTGTCGTCTACGTCGCGTGCGACCCGGCGGCCCTGGCGCGCGACCTCTCCTACCTGGCCGGGCACGGGTACCGGCTCGAGGACCTTCGCGCGTTCGACCTCTTCCCGATGACCCACCACGTCGAGTGCGTGGCCGTCCTTTCGCGAGTGCGCGGGACGGATTAGGATGTATCTTGATATCAAGATAAATCGGGGGAGAGCGGCATGAGCGCGGTGGACACATTCGGTTCGAAGGGCATCCTGTCGGTCGCGGGGGAGGTCTACGAGATCCACCGCCTCTCGGCGGTTCCAGGGCTGGCGCGGCTGCCGTACAGCCTCAAGGTGCTGGCCGAGAACCTGCTGCGCACCGAGGACGGCGTGAACATCACCGCCGACCAGGTGCGCGCCCTGGCGCACTGGGACCCGAGCGCCCAGCCGAGCACGGAGATCCAGTTCACCCCGGCGCGCGTCGTCATGCAGGACTTCACCGGAGTGCCGTGCGTCGTCGATCTGGCGACGATGCGCGAGGCCGTCGCCGGGCTCGGCGGGGACCCCGGTCGGATCAATCCGCTCGCGCCGGCCGAGCTGGTGATCGATCACTCCGTCGTCATCGACGTCTTCGGTCGTCCGGACGCCTTCGAGCGCAACGTCGAGCTCGAGTACCAGCGGAACCACGAGCGCTACCAGTTCCTTCGTTGGGGGCAGACCGCGTTCGACGACTTCAAGGTCGTCCCGCCCGGGACCGGGATCGTGCACCAGGTGAACCTCGAGTACCTGAGCCGCGTCGTGATGACGCGCGAGCTCGACGGTGTCCTGCGGGCGTACCCGGACACGTGCGTCGGCACGGACTCGCACACCACGATGGTCAACGGGCTCGGGGTGCTCGGCTGGGGCGTCGGTGGCATCGAGGCCGAGGCGGCGATGCTCGGCCAGCCCGTGTCGATGCTCATCCCGCGCGTCGTCGGTTTCAAGCTGTCCGGGACGATCCCGCCCGGGGCGACCGCAACCGACGTCGTGCTCACGATCACCCAGATGCTCCGCCAGCATGGCGTGGTCGGGAAGTTCGTGGAGTTCTACGGGGCGGGCGTGGCCGCGGTGCCGCTCGCGAACCGCGCGACGATCGGCAACATGAGTCCTGAGTTCGGCTCCACCTGCGCGATCTTCCCGATCGACGAGGTGACGATCGACTATCTGCGCCTGACCGGACGAGACGAGACCCAGGTCGCGCTGGTCGAGGCCTACGCGAGGGAGCAGGGTCTGTGGCACGACCCGAGCGCTCGCGGGTACGTCGAGCCGATGTTCTCCGAGTACCTCGAGCTGGACCTCAGCACGGTAGTCCCGTCGATCGCGGGTCCCAAGCGGCCGCAGGACCGGATCGACCTGAGTGCCGCCAAGGCCGCCTTCGCACGCGACTTGCCGGTCTACGTCCCGGCGGCCGCCGACGCCGTCGGCGAGGCCGGTCTGGAGTCCTTCCCGGCCTCGGACCCGCCGTCGATCTCCGCTCCGATCCGTCGGACCGTCCCGGTGACGGCTGCGGACGGCACTAGCTACGAGCTGTTCCACGGCGCGGTGGTGATCGCCTCGATCACCTCGTGCACGAACACCTCGAACCCGTCCGTGATGCTGGCTGCAGCGCTGCTCGCCAAGAATGCGGTCGCGCGCGGACTGACCGTCAAGCCGTGGGTCAAGACCTCACTGGCCCCGGGCTCGAAGGTGGTCACCGACTACTACGAGAAGGCCGGCCTGTGGCCGTCGCTCGAGGCGCTCGGCTTCCATCTGGTCGGCTACGGCTGCACCACCTGCATCGGGAACTCGGGGCCGTTGCGCGAGGAGGTCTCCGCAGCCGTCAACGCGCACGATCTGGCGGTCGTCTCGGTGCTGTCCGGGAACCGGAACTTCGAGGGTCGGATCAACCCGGACGTGAAGATGAACTACCTCGCCTCGCCGCCGCTCGTCATCGCGTACGCCCTGGCCGGCACGATGGACTTCGACTTCGTGACCGAGCCGCTCGGCTACACCGAGGACGGCCGGCCGGTCTTCCTCGAGGACATCTGGCCGACGCCGCAGGACGTCCAGTCCACGATGGACACGGCGATCACCCGCGAGATGTTCACGACCGACTATGCGGACGTGTTCGCGGGGGACGAGCGCTGGCGCTCGCTGCCCACACCGCTCGGTGGGACCTTCGAGTGGGACGAGTCCTCGACCTACGTCCGCAAGCCCCCGTACTTCGACGATATGGCGATGACTCCGGAACCGGTCACGGACATCGTCGGCGCCCGCGTGCTGGCCAAGCTCGGCGACTCGGTGACGACCGACCACATCAGCCCGGCCGGCTCGATCAAGGCGGACAGCCCGGCCGGCCGCTACCTCACCGAGCACGGCGTGGACCGCAAGGACTTCAACTCCTACGGGTCCCGACGCGGGAACCACGAGGTGATGATCCGCGGCACCTTCGGCAACATCCGGTTGCGCAACCAGCTCCTCGACGGCGTGGAGGGCGGCTTCACGCTCAACCACCTCACCGGCGTGCAGGAGACCATCTACGACGCCGCGCAGGCGTACGCCGCCGCCGGCGTGCCGCTCGTCGTGCTGGCCGGCAAGGAGTACGGCTCCGGGTCCAGCCGCGACTGGGCCGCGAAGGGCACCAGCCTGCTGGGCGTCCGCGCGGTGATCGCCGAGAGCTTCGAACGCATCCACCGCTCGAACCTGATCGGCATGGGGGTGTTGCCCCTGCAGTTCCCGGCCGGTGAGACCGCCGCGTCGCTCGGGCTCGACGGGACCGAGACCGTGTCGATCTCCGGAGTGACCGCACTCAACGACGGCACGACGCCGGCGGCCGTCCCGGTGCGGGCCGTCCGTGGCGACGACACGGTGATCACCTTCGATGCGGTCGTCCGGATCGACACCCCCGGCGAGGCCGACTACTACCGCAACGGCGGGATCCTGCAGTACGTGCTGCGCTCGCTCGTCAGCGCCTGAGGCGGCCCCCTCCGGCGGTGCCCGGGTGGGCCGCGGAGTGGATGGGGGACGAACCGGAGGGTGCGTCTCGGTGACGTCGGCGGGTCGATTGCGGCCTACAGTGGGGCTCTTGACCACGGCGCCGGGGTTGCACTGGCGCGCCACGAGCGGAGAACCCATGGGAGTCCTGGACCAGATCCGTGGACCCGCCGACCTGCGTCGGCTCGGGCACCGGGCCCTGGTCCAGCTGGCGCAGGAGATCCGTGAGTTCCTGGTCCAGTCCGTCTCGAAGACCGGCGGCCACCTCGGGCCGAACCTCGGCGTCGTCGAGCTGACGATCGCTCTGCACCGGGTGTTCGAGTCGCCCAAGGACCGGATCGTGTTCGACACCGGTCACCAGGCCTACGTGCACAAGCTGCTCACCGGACGCAAGGACTTCTCCGAGCTCCGCCAGCGCGGTGGCCTCTCCGGCTACCCCAACCGGGGCGAGTCCGAGCACGACATCGTGGAGAACTCGCACGCCTCGACCGCGCTGTCCTGGGCGGACGGCATCGCCAAGGCCTATGCGCTGCGCGGGCTCACCGATCGCCACGTCGTAGCGGTGATCGGCGACGGTGCGCTGACCGGCGGCATGGCCTGGGAGGCGCTCAACAACATCGCCGACGGGCACGACCGTCGCCTCGTCATCGTCGTCAACGACAACGGGCGGTCCTACGCTCCGACGATCGGCGGACTGGCGCGGCACCTCGACTCGTTGCGCGTCGCCCCCGGCTACGAGAACGTGCTGTCGTGGGGGAAGCGCTTCCTCAAGCGCACCGGGCCACCCGGCCGACTCGTCTATGAGGCCTTGCACGGCCTGAAGAAGGGCATCAAGGACGTCGTCGCGCCGCAGGGCATGTTCGAGGACCTCGGGATCAAGTACCTCGGACCGGTCGACGGTCACGACGTCGAAGCGGTCGAGCGGGTGCTCCGGGTGGCCAAGCAGTACGACGGTCCGGTGATCGTGCACGTGATCACCGAGAAGGGGCGCGGCTACGTCCCGGCCGAGGAGCACGTTGCCGACAGGTTCCACGCCGTCGGCCGGATCCACCCCGAGACCGGCCTGCCCATCGCGCCCGCGCGGTTCGGCTGGACCTCGGTGTTCGCCGACGAGATGGTCAAGATCGGTCGCCGGCGTCCCGACGTCGTCGCGGTGACCGCCGCGATGCTCGAGCCGGTCGGCCTGGCGCCGTTCGCGACCGAGTTCCCGAGTCGGATCTTCGACGTCGGGATCGCCGAGCAGCACGCTGCGACCTCCGCCGCCGGGATGGCGTTCGCCGGGCTGCACCCCGTGGTGGCGGTGTACGCGACGTTCCTCAACCGTGCGTTCGACCAGGTGCTGCTCGATGTGGGCCTGCACCGGGCCGGGGTGACCTTCGTGCTGGACCGGGCCGGCATCACCGGCGACGACGGGCCGAGCCACCACGGCATCTGGGACCTCGCGCTGTTGCGGATGGTCCCCGGCCTCAAGCTTGCTGCGCCGCGCGACGAGGACACGCTGCGAAGTGCGCTGCGCGCTGCCGTCGAGGTGGACGACGCTCCGACCGTGATCCGCTACCCCAAAGGTCCGTTGCCGGAGCCCATCCCAGCGATCGACGCGCTCGAGGGCGTGGACATCCTCGGCCGCCACGGCGAGGGGACCGGCCCCGACGTGCTGATCGTCGGGATCGGCGCCTTGGTCCCGCTCGCGCTCGAGGTTGGCGCGGAGCTGGCCGCGCACGGCACCCGCGCCACGGTGGTCGACCCTCGCTGGGTCCTTCCGGTCGAGCCCGCGCTGCTCAAGCTGATCGGGGAGCACACCGTCACGGTGACGCTCGAGGACGGCATCGTCGACGGTGGGATCGGCGCGCTCGTCGCCCAACGAGCGCTCGAGCACGGTCTTCGCTCACCCGTGCACGCGATCGGCGTCCCGTTGCGCTTCATCCAGCACTCGAGCCGGAACGAGATCCTCGACGATCTGGGTCTTCGGGCCGGTGACGTCGCCCGCGACGTGCTCGCTGTCGTGGCCCGCCTTCAGACCGGTTCGGACTAGCGCGCGCCCCCCAAAAGTGCAGTGTGACCTGCGTCTCAGGTCAAAGGTCCCATGTATTTGCAGACCCCGAGACGTAGCGTCGGAGACGTCGGTACAACGGCGTCGATCGCCCCACCAGGGCGAGTTGAGGGAGTGCAGCGCGATGGCCATCACCACCGTAGAGACCAGCAACCCGGAGCATGGATCCGAGGTGGCCCAGGAGAGCGCATGGCGCTCGTTCGCCAGTGGCCCCTGGCAGGACGGCATCGACGTCCGAGACTTCATCCAACGCAACTACGAGCCCTTCCCCGGTGACTCGTCCTTCCTCGCCGGCCCGACCGAGCGCACCACCGCGATGTGGAACAAGCTCTCGGAGCTGTTCCCCGCCGAGCGCGAACGTGGCGTCTACGACGTGGACGCGACGACCCCGTCGTCCATCACGGCGCACGCACCGGGCTACATCGACCAGGCGCACGAGCTGATCGTCGGCCTGCAGACGGACGCGCCGCTCAAGCGCGCGATCATGCCGTTCGGCGGCTGGCGGATGGTGGCCAAGGCGCTCGAGACCTACGGCTACCCGGTCGACCCCGAGCTCGAGAAGATCTTCACCGAGTACCGCAAGACGCACAACGACGGAGTCTTCGAGGTCTACCCGCCGAACGTGCGCGCGGCCCGCAGCAGCCACATCATCACCGGTCTGCCGGACGCATACGGCCGCGGCCGCATCATCGGCGACTACCGGCGTGTCGCCCTGTACGGCGTCGACGCCCTCATCGCCACGAAGAAGCTCGAGCGCATGGAGATGGACATGCAGCGCTCGACCGAAGACGTCATCCGGGACCGCGAGGAGAACGCCGAGCAGATCAAGGCGCTGGGCGAGCTCAAGAAGATGGCGGCGTCCTACGGTTTCGACATCTCCGCGCCGGCCCAGAACGCCCGCGAGGCCGTGCAGTGGCTCTACTTCGCCTACCTCGGTGCGGTCAAGGAGCAGAACGGCGCGGCGATGTCTCTCGGCCGCACCTCGACCTTCCTCGACGTCTTCGTCCAGCGCGACATCGCGGAGGGCGTCCTCACCGAGGAGTCGGCGCAGGAGATCATCGACGATTTCGTGATCAAGCTGCGGATCGTCCGGTTCCTGCGCACTCCCGAGTACGACGCCCTGTTCTCGGGCGACCCGACGTGGGTGACGGAGTCGATCGGTGGCATGTCCGAGGACGGGCGCCCGCTCGTCACCAAGACGTCCTACCGGTTCCTGCAGACGCTGTACAACCTCGGCCCGGCGCCCGAGCCGAACCTGACCGTGCTGTGGAGCGAGCGCCTGCCGGAGGGCTTCAAGCGCTTCTGCGCGCAGGTCTCGATCGACACCTCGGCCATCCAGTACGAGTCCGACGAGCTGATCCGGCCGGCCTGGGGCGACGACGCTGCGATCGCGTGCTGCGTCTCGGCCATGGCTGTCGGCAAGCAGATGCAGTTCTTCGGTGCGCGGGTCAACCTCGCGAAGTCGCTGCTGTACGCGATCAACGGCGGCCGGGACGAGATCAGCGGCAAGCAGGTGGCACCGTTCGCCGCGCCGCTCGCCGGCGAGGTGCTCGTCTACAGCGAGGTCCGCGCCGCGTACGACAAGCTGCTCGACTGGCTCGCCGAGACCTACGTCGACGCCTTGAACTGCATTCACTACATGCACGACAAGTACGCGTACGAGCGGCTCGAGATGGCGCTGCACGACCAGGAGATCCTGCGCACGATGGCCTGCGGGGTCGCCGGCCTCAGCGTGGCCGTGGACTCGCTGGCCGCGATCAAGTACGCGACGGTCCGACCGGTGCGCGACGAGACCGGCCTGGTCGTGGACTACGACGTCGAGGGTGAGTACCCCACGTACGGCAACGACGACGACCGCGCCGACGACATCGCAGCGGATCTGGTGCGCACCTTCATGGACAAGATCCGTCGCCAGCACACCTACCGCAACGCTCTGCACACCCAGTCGGTCCTGACGATCACGTCGAACGTGGTCTACGGCAAGCACACCGGGAACACCCCGGACGGCCGTCGCAAGGGTGAGCCGTTCGCACCCGGTGCGAACCCGATGAACGGCCGCGACACGCATGGTCTGCTCGCGTCGGCGCTGAGCGTCGCGAAGCTGCCCTACTCCGAGGCGATGGACGGCATCTCGCTCACCGCGACGGTCGTTCCGTCAGGCCTCGGCCGGGTCCGCGACGAGCAGATCACCAACCTGGTCGGGCTGCTCGACGCATACAACATGTCCGCGGGATTCCACGTGAACATCAACGTGATCAACCGCGACACACTCGAGGACGCCATGGAGCACCCGGAGAAGTACCCGCAGCTGACCATCCGGGTCTCCGGCTATGCCGTGAACTTCGTCCGGTTGACCCGCGAGCAGCAGCGCGACGTGCTCTCTCGGACCTTCCACGGCGGAATCTGATCGGGGCGTCAGTCCTCGAGGCGACGGCGACCCGGTCCGGGGTCGCGGCGGCAGGGAAGGAGATCCGATGAGCATCGACGTACCGCTGCAGAGCCGTACCGACGTGATCGACGCGGACGACGACCTGCGCGCAACCGCTCAGCGCAGCCCCGGGGACACCGGGGCCGTGCACTCGTGGGAGCTCGTCACCTCGGTCGACGGCCCAGGAACGCGGCTCACGCTCTTCCTGAACGGGTGCCCGCTGCGCTGCCAGTACTGCCAGAACCCCGACACGTGGCGGATGCGCGACGGCATCACGCACACCGTCGCCGAGGTGATGGATCGCATCCGCCGCTACGTCCCGGTGCTCAAGGCGACGGGTGGCGGGGTCACGATCTCCGGTGGCGAACCGCTGCTCCAGTCGGCGTTCGTCGCCCGGGTGCTCCACGATTGCCGCGAGCTGGGTCTGCACACGGCGCTGGACACCTCCGGCTTCCTCGGTGCGCGAGCGAGCGACGAGATGCTCCGTGACGTGAGCCTCGTCCTTCTCGACGTCAAGTCCGGACTTTCCGAGACCTACCGTGAGGTCACCGGGCGCGAGCTCGCGCCGACGCTCGAGTTCGGCCGGCGCCTGTCCGACCTGGGGGTTCCGATCTGGGTGCGATTTGTCCTGGTGCCGGGTCTGACGGACGAGGTCGAGAACGTCGAGGCGGTGGCGTCGTTCGTGGAGAGCCTGGCCACGGTCGAGCGGGTCGAGGTCCTGCCCTTCCACCAGATGGGGCGCGACAAGTGGCGCCGGATGGGCGAGCCGTATCGGCTCGAGGCCACTGAGCCGCCCACACCGGAGCTCATCTCCCGGGTGTGCGACCAGTTCGCCGCTCACGGCCTGACGGTCTTCTAGGCGCGACGTCCGGTGCTGTCAACCGGGCCCGCTGCCTGATCGTCAGCCGGATTCCGGCGACGGGGAAGGTCCGGACGGCGCGGACGGCGCGGAGGCGAGCGCGTCCGCCAGCGGAGCAGCGACGAGCCCGGTCTGCCACTGGCGCGCTCCGCCGGAGCTCAGACGCTCGTCGATCGACCCGACGTCCAGGTGCGCGGGCGGCGTCCAGCAGAGCCGACGGAGCAGGTCCGGCTGGAGCAGGTTCTCAGCGGGGATGTGATACCGAAGGGCAAGCTCGGCGATGCTCGCGCGCGCAACCGCGAGTCGACGCGCGGCGGCGGGATCCCGGTCGGGCCAGCTGCGAGCCGGTGGCGGCGCATCGGTGTGCGGGCCTCGACGCGACGGCAGGGCCGACTCCGGCAGCGCCAGTGCCCGATCGATCGCCCCTTGCCACTGCGACGCACGTCGTCGCTGGCCCTTCCCTGAGAATGCGGGGAGCTGGGTGAGCTCGACGACGCTGCGCGGCAGGGCCTGCGCGGCAGCAAGGATCGCGGCGTCCGGAAGGACCCGGCCGGGGGAGATGTCCCGTCGGGCGGCAGTGTCCTCGCGCGTCGTCCAGAGCTCTCGCACCACGGCGAGCGCCCGGGGGTCGCGAAGGACGTGCATCCCCGACGTCCGGCGCCACGGGTCCACCCGGGGTGCCGGCGGCGGGGCCAGGCGAACGGCCTCGAACTCCTGTCGCGCCCACTCACCCTTCCCGGCGTCGTCGAGGCGCTGGCCGAGCTCGACCCGTAGTTCGATGAGGACCTCGACGTCGAGAGCCGCGTAGCGGAGCCATTCCGGCCGGAGCGGACGGGTCGACCAGTCGACGGCCGAGTGCTCCTTGGCAAGTCCGAGTCCGAGGATCTCGGCCACCACGGCTGCGAGACCGACGCGTTCCATCCCGAGCAGGCGCGCGGCGAGCTCGGTGTCGAAGACGACCGACGCCCTCAAGCCCAGCGGAATCAGCCCGGGCAGGTCCTGCGACGCCGCGTGCAGGATCCACTCGAAGCCGTCGAGGGCCGCGGACAGCGTGCTGAGGTCCGGTACGGCGATCGGGTCGATCAGCGCAGTCCCGGCGCCCTCGCGCCGCAGCTGCACCAGGTAGGTGCGCTGCCCGTAGCGATAGCCGGACGCGCGTTCGGCATCGACGGCCACGGGTCCGGAACCGCGGCCGAAGGCAGCGACGCAGGCGGCCAGCGCAGCGGCCGTCTCGATGACCGGCGGCACGCCGTCGGCCGGTTCGACGAGAGGTGTGACCTGGGCCGGTTCGACGAGAGGTGTGACGTCCGGCGGCTGCTCAGCCGACTCCGGGGGCGACTCGACCTCTGGGGATGGCGATGCGGTTCCGGACACGGCCCCCACCGTACGCGGCCCCGTCGGCCGTGCGGGGGACCGAAACGCAGGTGGGGAGGTCGGACTAGAGGAGGAGCCCCGAACGGATCGCGATCGCGACCAGCTCGGCTCTTTCACCGGTGCCCATCTTGCGGGAGATCCGGGCCAGGTGACTCTTCACAGTCAGGGCGGACAGACTCAGCTGCTCGCCGATCTGACGGTTCGTGTGGCCCGCGGCCACGAGCTGAAGGACGCCGAGCTCTCGCGGGGTCAGGGTCGCGTCGACCGAGCTCGGGTCCGAATCGTTCTCTTCTTCGACGCGGGGAACCGTGAGGATCAGCGGATGGCGTGCCACGACGGGAACCATGGTCTCCGCGACCACGGCGCCGCGGATCCCGTTTCCGAGCAGGCCGACCAACTCGCGCTTGCCGGCCCGACGCGCGAGAACGATGACACGGGTGTTGCCGCGCCGACGAAGAGCGCGGCCGATGGTGGCACCGTCGCCTTCTCGCAACTCGTTGACAGCCACACACATCTGTCCGGTGATGGGGGCGCTGGGCTGTGTCGGGGCGGTGTGGAGGGTCGCAGGCTCCACAGTTCGGGTCGTCATCGGTCCCACCGTCACGACCTCCCCGTGTCGCACGTCACGTACCGTCAAGGGACATATCGGCTTCTCACGCGAGAACTTGAACCCTGCGTCGGCGTCGGTCGTGACAAACGGTAGTGGACGGGGCCGATCACGGAGCATCGGTGCACCCAGGTCGGGACTCGGGTGGCCCGAGAGGGGGGCTCCGCAACCCGAGGGTCTAGCGACGCAAGCCGAGCGACGTGACGCCTTCGGGCAGGGGTGGCATCCCGGCGCTGGCGCACAGCAGTGCACCCCACGCGCGGATGTGCGGCCCGAGGTCGCTCCCGGGCGGGGACCACGACGCGCGGATCTCGACCTCGACGTCGTCGGGGTGGGTCTCGAGCGATCCGAAGCTCTGAGACAGGATGCGCGTGACGGTTCCGCTCAGCGCTCGGGCCGGAGCGCCCTCAGCTGCTAGCGAGTCGAGCAGCCATGTCCAGGCGACCTCGGCCAGCAGCGGGTCGTTGCCGAGCTCCGCATCGAGGTGTGCGCGCACCAGCGTGACGATCCGGAAGGTGCCGTCCCACGCTTCCTGGCCGGCCGGATCGTACAGTGCCACGAACCGCCCGGTGGCGAGTTCTGCGTGATCGTCGAGGGCACCGCCGGGTCCCGCGGGAAGTTCTCCGCTGAGCGCGACCGAGAAGGGCGCGATCCGGGCCGGTGCGGGCACCTCGGTGAGATGCACCTCGGGTCGTACCCGGTGATTGCGGAGCGAATCCAGGGCTGCGAGGAATTGCGCGGGTACCTGGGCGTTGACCTCTTGGCTCACTCTCGAAGCGTAGATCCGGCCACCGACGGTGTCCGCGGCGGCGCGCGGAGCGCAGTCAACTCACTGGCCCGACTACGCTGACGGGAGCACTCGGCCGAGAAGGGAACCGTCAAGAATGACCGGAGAAGCGCAGATCGGTGTCACCGGCCTCGCTGTCATGGGGCGAAATCTGGCCCGGAACTTCGCGCGCCACGGGTACCGGGTGGCGCTGCACAACCGGAGCGTCGAGCGGACCCGTTCGCTCGTGGCCGAGCACGGCGACGAAGGCACCTTCATCCCGACCGAGACGATGTCGGAGTTCGTCGCCGCCCTGGCGCGGCCGAGGACCGTCGTGATCATGGTGAAGGCAGGCGTTCCGACTGACGCGGTCATCGACGAGCTCACCGGTCTGCTCGAGCCGGGGGACATCGTCGTCGACGCCGGCAACTCGCACTTCGCGGACACCCGCCGTCGCGAGGCGTCGCTGCGGGAGAGGGGTCTGCACTTCGTCGGCAGCGGCGTCTCCGGCGGAGAGGAGGGGGCGCTGCTCGGGCCGAGCATCATGCCCGGCGGCTCGGTCGAGTCGTACCGTACCCTCGGGCCGATCCTCGAGGACATCTCGGCGAAGGTGGACGGCGTCCCGTGCTGCGTGCACGTCGGTCCCGACGGCGCCGGCCACTTCGTGAAGATGGTGCACAACGGCATCGAGTACGCCGATATGCAGCTCATCGCGGAGGCCTACGACCTGCTGCGCGCCGGGCTCGGTGCCTCGGCTGCGGAGATCGGCGACATCTTCTCGGAGTGGAACGCCGGAGAGCTCGAGTCGTACCTGATCGAGATCACCGCCGAGGTGCTGCACCACACGGACGCGGTGACCGGCCAGGCCTTCGTCGACGTCGTCCTGGACCAGGCGGAGCAGAAGGGCACCGGCCGGTGGACGGTTCAGTCCGCGCTCGACCTGGGCGTACCGGTGACCGGCATCGCCGAGGCGACCTTCGCACGGGCCATCTCGGGGGGCGTGACTCAGCGCTCTGCGGCCCGCGGCGTGCTGCCGGCCGATGCGACTCCGCTCGAGGTCACCGACCGCGCCGCGTTCATCGAGGACGTCCGGCAGGCCTTGTACGCGTCGAAGGTCGTCGCATACGCACAGGGCTTCGATCAGATCGCGGCTGGCAGCGAGACCTACGGCTGGAACATCGATCGCGGCGCGATGGCGACCATCTGGCGCGGCGGCTGCATCATCCGCGCGCGCTTCCTGAACCGGATCCGGGAAGCCTTCGATCGAGACGGGGCCCTGCCGACCCTGCTGGTCGACCCCGCCTTCACGGACGTGCTGCGCGCCGGAGTGGCTGCTTGGCGTCGGGTCGTCGCGGGCGCGGCCCGCGCCGGCATCCCGGTACCGGCCTTCGGATCCTCGCTCTCGTACTACGACGCGCTGCGGGCCGAACGGCTGCCGGCGGCGCTCATCCAGGCCCAGCGCGACTTCTTCGGAGCGCACACCTACCGACGGACCGACCGTCCTGGGTCGTTCCACACCGAGTGGTCGGGGGACCGGACCGAGTCGGAGGCGTAGGTGACAGTGCTGTTGCCCGTCGCAGTCGGCGGCGACATCGGCGTGTATGCGCTGCTCCGCGCGTTTCACGAGGAATACGGCTGCCGAGCCGTCGTCCTCTCAGCTGTGGCAACCCGTGCGGTGCGGTACTCCTCGTTCATCGACAACGTCGTCGAGCCCGGGATCGACGACGCCGAGACCCTCGTTCATGCGCTCGAAGAGATCGCCGCGGCGCACCCGGGCGCGACCAGGGTGCTCGTCACGAACGCCGACTGGTACGTGGAGATGCTCGTCGCGAACCGCGCCAGGCTCGAGGCGCACTACCTGATGCCCTTCTGCAGCCCCGAGGTGCTCGGACTGGTCTCGGACAAGGACGAGTTCGCCCGGGTCTGCGCCGAGCTGTCGATCCCGACGCCGCAGAGCGTCTCGGTGCACATCCCGGACCTGGCCGCGGGGGAGGTTCCGAGTCTTCCGATCGAGCTCGCCTACCCGCTGGTTGCGAAGCCGGCGTCGAGCGCGGACTACCACTACGTCAAGTTCCCGGGGAAGAAGAAGATCCACCACGTGGCGGACCGCGCAGAGCTGGACGAGCTGCTCCTCGCACTGGTCCACGCGGGCTATCGCGGCACGTTCTTGGTCCAGGAGTTCATCCCTGGCGACGAGACCCAGATGCGCTCCCTGACGGCGTACCGCGACAGCCGCGGCACCGTGACGCTGCTGGCCACCGGTCGGGTTCTGCTCGAGGAGCACACGCCAGGCACGCTCGGCATCCCCGCGGCGATCCTGACCGAGCCGTACGAGGACGCGATGGACGCGGCCTCGGCATTCCTGGACCGGGTCGGCTACCTCGGCTTCGCCAACTTCGACTACAAGTGGGACGTTCGGCGCGAGCGGCACGTGTTCTTCGAGATGAACCCCCGCATCGGCCGCAACAACTACTACGTCACTGCGGCCGGCGCGAACCCGGCCCGATTCGTGGTCGAGGACCTCGACACAGGAACTGCGGTCGAGCCGGTGCGGGTTCGTGCCGAGATCCTCTACTGCGTCGTCCCGTTCCGGTGGTTGCTGCGTTACATCCTCGATCCGGCCTTGCGGGCGCGGTTGAAGCGGGTCGTGCGGCGCGGTGGCCTCGTGCACCCACTCAGGTACCCGGCGGAACGCTCGTGGCGTCGGCGAGCCACGGTTCTGGCCATCACGGTGAACTACGTCCGCAAGTACCGGCACTACTATCCGCGGCCGACGGCAAGCGGGGCGTAGTCGTTCCGGGCTCGCGCCGGCGGGTTGCGGTCGGGGTGGGCGGCGGCGGAGCCGGCGCGTCAGCTCTCGAGCAACCAGCGTCCGAGCAGCACTCCGTCCGCAAGCAGCAGGTGCGCCAGGTGGGCGGTCCGCGGCGGATCGAGGAAGGCACCTGCGGCGATCGTCCGGACGGCGTCGCCACCGACGACGAGCGGGCTCCAGGTCAGGCACCACTCGTCCACCAGACCGGCCGCGAACAGCTGACCGAGGAGCTCGGGGCCGCCTTCGCTCAGGACCCGTCGGAGACCGCGGTCCGCGAGAGCGGTCAGGCCCGCAGCCAGGTCCACGTCGCGCTCCCCGACGGCGATCACCCGTCCGGTGCCCCAGCGCGCCGTCAGGGTCGACTCGGCGTCCGACCCCCGCGGTACTAGGGCGAGCACGCCGTTCTCGGCCTCGAGGAGAGCATCGGGCAGAGCGCCGGTGCGGGTGACCACGACGAGGGTCGGCACCTCGCTCTGACCCCGGGCCGCGCGCCCGGCCCGCAGCCCGGGTGGCACCTGGATGGAGCGGTACCGCTCGCCGCGCGCGGTGCGAGCCCCGACCAGGACGCCGTCGGCGGCGGCGCGGAGGACTCGGAAGACCCGAAGGTCCGCGGCGTTGTTGATCGAGCGCGAGCTTCCGTCGATGCCTGTTGCGGCACCATCGAGAGTGCTCACCATGCCGGCGCGCAGGTACCCGCGGCCCGGGCGGACCGGATGCCGGTAGAGCCCGGTGAGCTGGGTCTCCGCGGCATCGAGAGCAAGGGCCGTCCCGGCGAGCTCGGCTGGGGCCAGGACCGTCAAGGTCGGCGCTGGACCCCGGATCATGCGACCAGGGCCTTCTCGATCTGGCGCTTGACCCGGGAAAGCATCGCCGACATCCCTCGAAGTCGGAGCGGGCTGACCGCGTGCGCGAGGCCGAGCCGGTCCGGGACGTCCGGTGGAACGGCGAGGACCTCAGCGGCGCTCAGTCCGTCGAGCGCCTCGCGCAGGATCCCGGCGAAGCCCCGGGTGGTCGGCGCCTCCGGCGGCGCCGAGAAGAAGAGGTGGACGAGCGACTGACGCGTCGGTGCCGCGTCGGCCAGCTCCACCGCTAGGAACAGTGGCGACTGGCACTCCGGCACCGGCTCGAGCAGCTCGGGGTGCTCGGCGTACCGCGGCGGAAGGTCGGGCAGGTTCTCGGAGAAATCGAGCAACAGCTCCAGACGCTCCCGCTCGGTGAGCGCCCCGAAGTCCTCGACGATCCCGGTCAGTGCCGGCGGGAGGTCGCTCATGCGGGGCCGATCGAACCGGGCTGGTCACCCTTGACGATCGGGACACCGACCAGGCTGCCCCACTCGGTCCACGAGCCGTCGTAGTTCCGGGTTCTCGAGATCCCGAGCAAGAAGCGCAGGGCGAACCAGGTGTGGCTGGAGCGCTCGCCGATCCGGCAGTACGTGATGACATCACGGTCGGTGCTGAGGCCCGCGCCCGCGAGGTAGATCTCCTCGAGCTCGGAGCGCGACTTGAACGTGCCGTCGGCCGCTGCAGCCCTCGACCACGGCACCGAGGCGGCGGTCGGGATGTGTCCGCCGCGCAGCGCACCCTCGTCGGGGTAGTCGGGCATGTGGGTGCGCTCGCCGGTGTATTCGACGGGCGAGCGGACGTCGATGAGCGGGATGTGCCCGATGGCTGCCCGGACCTCGTCCCGGAACACGCGGTGCGGGCCGTCGTCGCGGACGATCACCGGGTAGACGCTCGGCGCCACCGTGGGTTCCTGCCGGGTCGTCTCGCGGCCCTCGGCGATCCACAGGTCGCGACCGCCGTCGAGCAGACGCGTGTCCGGGTGCCCGAACAGGGCGAAGACCCACAGCGCATAGGCGGCCCACCAGTTCGACTTGTCGCCGTAGATGACGACGGTGGTGTCGCGGCTGATGCCCTTGGCGCGGCAGAGCGCGGCGAAGCCCGCGCCGTCCACGTAGTCGCGAACGACCGGGTGGTTCAGCTCGGTGTGCCAGTCCACGTGCACCGCACCGGGGATGTGGCCGGTGGCATACAGCAGGATGTCCTCGTCCGACTCGACGACGACGAGGCCGTCGCGCCCGAGGTTCTCGGCCAACCATTCGGTGGTGACGAGGCGCTCGGGGTGCGCGTACTGCGCCAGTCGCGGGTTCGGGTCTGCCGGTCGTGTCATCGCTCGAGACCTTCCGTTGCGGTACAGGTGGACCCAGGCTAACCGGGCGCCACTTCGGCGTCGGGAAGACCCATCTCCTGGCGGCTCTCGCGCACGCCGCGGGGCGCTGCTCAGGCCCCGGCGAGCCGCTCCTTCTCGGCCTCGACATCGAAGTCCGCGGGTGGCCAGCCGAGCTCCATGCTCTCGAACGCCTCGAGGAGCAGCTCGGTCACGGCCATCCGCGAGTACCACTTCCTGTTGGCCGGGATGATGTGCCACGGCGCGACCTCGGTGGAGGTCTTCTCGAAGACAGCCTGGTACGCGTCCCGGTAGGCGGGCCACAGCGCACGCTCGTCCAGGTCGCGTGGCTCGTACTTCCAGTACTTGGCCGCGCTCTTCAGGCGAGCGCCCAGGCGCCTCTTCTGTTCGTCGAGCGTGATGATGAACGCGACCTTCACGATGACGGTTCCCGCGGCCGCGACCTTCGCCTCGAAATCGTTGATCTCGTCGTACCGCTTGCTCCAGATCGCCTCGGGCACCAGCTCGTGCACCCGCACGACGAGGACGTCCTCGTAGTGCGAGCGATCGAAGACGCCCAGGTATCCGGGCGCCGGCAGCGCGCGGCGGATCCGCCAGAGGAAGTGATGCTTCAGCTCGACCGGCGTGGGCACCCCGAAGCCGCGGTACTGGACTCCCTGAGGGTCGACCAATCCGATGACGTGACTCACGGTGCCGCTCTTGCCGGCCGTGTCCATGCCCTGGAGGACGAGAAGGACGGAGCGGTGCCCGCCGGCCTTGCCGTCGGCGTAGAGACGTTCCTGGAGATCCGCGAGCGCCACGCCCTGCTTCGCCATGTGCTGGACGGCTGCCTTCGCACCGCCTTTCCAGCCGGGCGTGCTCGTCGGGTCCAGAGACTCCAGGCGGAAGCCCTCCGGGACTCTCAGCACCTCGTGAGCGGGCTTCTTCCACCTGGTGCGCGCCATCTCGGTTCTCCCTTGACTCCGGCTGGACGGATATCCCGTCCCGGGCACAAGATCCATCATGGCGGGCGGGGCCGCCTTCGGGCTACCTCCGTCGCTCTCGCGCACCGCCCACGACGTGGGGTGATACTCGGGTGTGCAGACCCAGCCGGAGATCGAGGTGAAGCTGGCGGCGTCGGCCGGCATCGAGCTGCCACTTCTCGACGGGTTGCCGGGCGTGGCCGCGGTCGAGCATTCCGCTCCGGTGACGCTCGAGGCGGTCTACCTCGACACTGCGGACCTCCGCCTCGCACGGTCACGCACGACGCTGCGCCGCCGGACCGGTGGGACCGATCCGGGTTGGCACCTCAAGGTGCCGGTGGCACCTGACAGCCGGACCGAGTACCAAGCCGACCTCGGTCCGCAGGATGGTGGCGTTCCGGCCGATCTTGTCGCGCTCGTCCGGGCGAGAGCTCGAGGAGGATCGCTCGGGCCCGTCGCGTCGCTGACCACGACGCGGACCACGCACCGCCTCCACGATGCCGCCGGGCGCCTTCTAGCCGAGGTCGCGGACGATGAGGTCACTGCCCGCACGCCCGGTGCAGAACACCGCGTCATCGACCGCTGGCGGGAGTGGGAGATCGAGCTGGTCAACGGCGACCGCACCCTGTTGCGTGCGGCGAGGACGCTGTTGATGGCGGTCGGCGGCGTCCCGCCGGTGTGGTGGTCCAAGCTGGCGCGCGCGCTCAGCGACCGTCTGGCGGCCGCGGACGCGGGGCCGTCCGGTGATCCGAGTCGCATCGGCTCCGCTGGAGCCATCGTCCGCGAGCGGCTGCGGAGTCAGCTCGAGGAGCTGGTTGCCGGTGACCCGCTGGTGCGCACAGAAGAGCCGGAGAGCATGCACCAGGTGCGCGTCGCCACGCGGCGGATGGGAAGTGCGCTCGCAACCTACCGGCCGTTGCTGGACGGTCGGCGGAGCGACGAGATCCGGGCCGAGCTGCGCTGGTTCGCCGGTCTCCTCGGCGCGGCGCGCGACGCGGAGGTGATGCGGCTCCGGTTGACGGAGCTCGTCGCCAAAGAGCCCGAGGAGCTGCGCGACGTCACGGCGATCGAGCGTCTCGACACGGGCCGTGCGGCTGCCTATCGGCGTGCGTGGGGCGAGGTAAGGGATGCGCTCGACTCGTCGCGCTACCTGCGCCTCCTGGACGGTCTGGATGCGATCGTCGGCGATCCAAGCCCGGTGGCTGATCTGGAACCGGAGCCTGCGGCGGTTGTCCTCGCCGCGGGGGTGCGGCGGGAGGCGCGCCGATTGGCCCGCTCGGTCCGCGCAGCCCTGGCGGCTCCGCCCGGCCCGGCCCGCGACGGGCTGCTGCACGAGGCTCGCAAGGCCGCCAAGCGAACCCGGTACGCGGCGGAGACGGCGGAACCGGCGGTCGGGCGCCGCGCGGCGGAGTATGCGCGCCGCGTCGAGGAGCTGCAGACCCTGCTCGGAGACCACCACGACACCGTCGAGCTGCGCGCTGTGCTCCGCCGCGTCGGCGGCGAAGCACGTGCGGCGAGCGAGGACACGTTCCTCTACGGACGATGGCACGCGATCGAGCAAGGGGTGGCAGAGCGGGACGTGGCGGCGGTGCCCGCCGCCTGGAGGCGGATCAGGGCCGAGCGCCACCGGCACTGGCTCCGCTGATTCGGGCAGCGGCCGAGCCGGCAGCACCGAGCGTCGAGCTCAGGGCGCCGAGCACCGAGGGTCAACTGTGCCGTCGCGGCTCATCAGCACGATGGGACCGTCGCGCAGCACCTCGCGGAACCCGCGGGCCTCGGCGTCGGCCATGGCGATCGCCGGGGCAGGGGCCTGCCAGCCGGTGGTGGTCTGGCTCAGGTCGAGGACGAGCCACGTCGCCAGAGAGTCGGAGCGGGTCGGGAGGGTGACCAGCCAACCGCTGGTCAGGTGCGGTGCCATCCGGTCGTCGGCCTCGACGCACACGCTGCGCGGCAGGTGTGCGAGCACGGACTCGATCTGGCCGACCCGCGCGGGCCGGGTGAATGCGGCGCCGGTCAGCATCCGGTTCAACGGGTACATTGCCACGCTCACCGCGGTGCCGACGACCACCGCACCCACGACCCAGGCGATCCACAGGTCGGGAATCCGTACGCTCAGGTACGTCGACCACGCGGCACGCCCGGGTCGACGGCTCCACCGCTTCACCGCCGGCGCAAGTCGACCGAGCGTGTCCACGGCTGCCATCACGATGATCGGAGCAGTGACCGCCGAGTAGTGGAACTCGGTCGTCCACAGGTAGGTCCGCGAGTTGAGCATGCGCTCGGCCAGGACGGGCAGCGCCAGGAGCAGGTACGGCGATGCGAACGCCGCGAACAGGGTCGGCACGAACAGCATCGTGAGGGTGTGCAGCTTGACCGCGGGTGTCACGAAGAGTCGGGCCACGTCGATCGGATGCGTCACGGCGTACCTCAGTGCGCTCGGCAGGTCCTGGCCGAGTGCCGGGTAGTCCCAATATGCGAAGGTCCCGGTTGGCGCCACCGCCGGGATGAACACATCGGTGGCCAGCCAGAAGGTCAGGATGCCGGAGACGACGAGCGCGACCCCCGCCGCGCGCCCGGTGCGCAACCACCCGAACCGGCCGACGGGTGGTGCGGCGTCGTCGCGGCGGAGCGCAAGGATCACCCCCACCATGGCGACGACGGCCCCCATGTCCTCGCGTACCAACAGGAGACCCAGGCAGGCCAGGACGACGGAGCGCACGGCGCGCCGGTCCAACGCGTCGATGAGGAACGCGAGCAGCGGGACCGCGAAGGCTATTTCGTGGAAGTCGAAGTCGACCGCGCCCTGCAGCGGCCAGCTGAAGACGTAGGCCGCACCGATGGCGAGCGCGCGGGGCGTGCCGAAACGCCGCGCGGCAAACCGCACCACCGGGATCGCCGACAGCCCGAAGAGCGCGGCCTGCGCGAGGAGCAGCACTCGCGGGTCGCTCCACACCCAGTACACCGGGGCAAGCACGACCAGAATCGGGCTGAAATGGTCGCCGAGTACGCTGTAGCCGACACCCTTCAACGGTGCGACCGGCGCCTGAAAGTGCGAATAGGCGCGCACGGCCTGGTCGAAGAGCCCGAGGTCGTAGCCCGCCGTCAGGTACTGCGCGTGGCGCGACAGGGCGTAGGCGCCGTAGATCGCGAACGCCGCCAGGGCCAGGAGGCATTCCCAGCCGAACGTCCGGGCGAGCCAGCGAGGGAGACGGCGCGCGAGCCACTCCGATGTGGCTGCAGGTATCACCGAAATGCTCCTCGCCTGACTCTGGTTGGCCGACGAACGCCCGACCGGCGCGAGTCCTCGATGCCGGGTCATCGCATCCACCCTAGAGGTGCCCCTCGGGGGTCCGGCCGCGCCGCCTGGGCACAAAGCGGGGCTACCCCCCAGAGGCCGGTGGGCCGGTCATAGGGCAGTGGTTGATGCTCGTGTCACTGTCGTTGCTGCTCGTGTCCTTGCTTCGGCTCGGCAGGTGCCGGTCCAGCTGGCGGGCACCGGTCCACGCGGCGAGCAGGACGCCCAGTGCGATGAGCACGTCGCCCACGCTGAAGGTGTTGGCCAGGGGCAAGGGGGCGGGCCACGCGAACACGTCACCGAGCCAGGGCAGTGTCGGGTGGTCGATGACCGCGGAGTTGGCGAAGGTCGTGTGGGACTCGATCCCGGCCGAGGCAACCGCGCCTGCCGACGCGGGCAACACCCCGTTGTTGAGCGCGATGGTGATCCCGTTGGCAGCCGCTCCGGCTGCAACGAGCAGGATGCGGCGGATGTGCCGGTTCGCCCAGACGAACCCGAGCGCGACCAGGTAGGTCATCACGTGCAGGACCGGGGCGAGCTCTCCGGGCAGCGGGACCTCGACGACGACGACCTGGATCGCCAGCGCCGCCCAGATGAGCAGCGGCCAGCGCCAGCGGTGCAGGAGCAGGCCAGCGGGCCAACGCCCGGCAAGTAGCGGAGAGACCAGGGCGAGGGCGCAGGCGGCGAGCACCAGCATCGTCAGCGGACCTCCGCGTGGCAGGGCGTGCCGCGCTGCTGTTCATCTCGCAGCCGCAGCAGGATCTGGTCGGCTGTGGTCGGCCGGCCCAGGTGGAAGCCCTGCCCGATGTGGCAGCCCAGGTCGCGCAAGGCGAGCGCGGTCTCCTCATCCTCGATGCCCTCCGCGACCACCCGCAGGCCGAGGTCTCGGGCCAGGGCGATGGTGGACCGGACGATGATGAAGTCATGGGTGTCGCGGCCCATGTCACTGACAAAGGACTTGTCCACCTTCAGCTCGTCGACCTCCAGCCGCTTGAGGTAGCTGAGCGAGGCATGGCCGGTCCCGTAGTCGTCGACCGCGATCGCGACCCCGAGCGTGCGGAGTGCGCTGATGACCGCGTCGACCCGCGCGGGGACGGACAGGATTCCGGTCTCGGTCACCTCGAGCACCAGTGCACCCGGCGGGATGGAGTGACGGTCCAGCGCCTCGGCAACCTGGCCCGGTAGCGCGAGGTCGGACAGGTGGCGTGCGGAGAGGTTGACCGCCATGTGCAGGTCGTAACCAGCGGCGCGCCACTCGGCCAGGGTTCCGAGCGCGGTGTCGAGCACGTAGGCGGTGAGCTCGGCGATCAGCCCCGAGTTCTCGGCCAGTGGGATGAAGTTGTCCGGCGGCACCAGCCCGCGAGCGGGGTGATCCCACCGGATGAGGGCTTCCACCCCGACCGTCCGCGTGGTGATCAGGTCGACCTGGGGCTGGTAGGCCACATACAGCTCGGCGGTGCCGATGGCGGCCCGCAGGTCGGCGAGCAGCTGGAGCCGCTCGACCGAGTTGACGTCGAACTCGGGGGAGTAGGTGCTGGTACCGTCCCGCTCGAGCTTGGCCCGGTACATCGCGATGTCGGCGTTCTTCATCAGGGTCGTGACATTGTTGCCGTGCTCCGGCGCGACGGCGACTCCGGCGCTTGCCCGGACCAGCAGCTCGAGCCCGCCCACCCGCATCGGGGCCTCGAGCGAGGCCAGCAGGTCACGGGCGAGTGCGGTGCTCTCGGCGAGACCGCCATGGACCACGACAGCAAACTCGTCGCCGCCAAGGCGGTTGACGAGTGGGTTGTCTCCCAGTGCGGCGACCAAGCGTTGGGCCACCTGGAGAAGAAGTTCGTCCCCGACGCGGTGCCCGAGGGTGTCGTTGACGTCCTTGAAATGGTCAAGGTCGAGCAGTACCAGGCCGGGGCCGCGAGTCGGATCGCCGCGAGCGGCGATGAAGGCGCTGCCGAGCTGACTGAAGGCCAGGTCCCGGTTGCCGACCCCCGTCAACGAGTCGTGCGACGCCTGGTAGCCGTGCCGGATTGCCGCGTCAGTTGCCATGTAGACGGCGACCGCTGGAGCGCACAGCAGCGCCAAGAACGCGATTCCACTCTCGGCGACGTTCGCGGCCACCGCTCCGATGCTGAGGAGTACGACCTGGGTGGCGGCGAAGAAGGCACCGTCCGCGCGGAGGATGTGACCCAGTGGCTGCGACACCGCGATCGCCACGACGATGGCCACGAGCAGCCGGTTGACACCAACCATCGCGATCCCGCCGGCGAGGAGCGGTACTAGAAGGGACATGTCCACCTTGACCGGCCCGCCGAAGAAGGGCACGCCGGCCAACGTGGAGAAGACCAGGCGGGCCGCGAGGACACTCAGGGTGTACTGCGCCGCGTTGAAGGCCGACTTCTTGAACTCTCGATGCCTGAGGATGTCGTCTGCCAGGCTGGCGACCACCTGGGTCAGGACGGCGAATCCGACTCCTCCGACCGAGACGAGAGCCAAGATGAACGGCGCGGAGGTCGAGATGGTCTCCGCAGGTCCGAAGGCCCGCGAGACGGCGAGCGGCTTCACCTCGCCCACGAAGGCGGCGGCGACGAGGAACGCCATCGGCCAGAGCGCGGCGCCGCTGAGGGGGGCGGCCCAGTCGGTGTTGACCATCGCGACGACGAAGCCCGCAGCGCCGAGGCAGGAGACCGGCAGGATGTAGGCAAGCAGAAAAAACGGCGGAGCCAGGATCCTAGCCCTGGCTCCGCCGTCGATCGGTCTGATCAGTTCCACTTCCACCCAGCGCCGGCAAGTGCGGCAAGGGCGACGAGCGTGCCTACGCTCGTCGTCACGCGGATGATCGTGCTGTTCTTAACGCTGCGCCACTTGTCCATGATCGATCCCTTCCACGGGGGGGTTGGCGTGTGCGACCGAAGCCGCCCCTGCCATGCCCCGACAACCCGAGGTGCGGATTCTCGGGGCATGCGCTTGCCATCCACTGGTCTGTTTGGCCGGCAAGGACGCGGCCATGGATAATCTTGTCGCGTCTGGCGTTGCAAGTCCATGCAACGCGCCGACCGGATCGCCCTGTGGAGCACGGGTGGCGAGTCTCGGGCGCCGAAGTCTGGCAAGTCTGTTGATCCGGCGCCGCCAATCTTGGGACGGTTCGCCCCGGGGGTGACGCCCCGTGAGCGAGGGGGGAGCGGTCGATCGGGCGCAGGCATGCCCGATGCCACGCCCCTCGGTGCGGTGCAGGGGTACGAGCTCTCCACCGATGCTCGGCCGGCGGTGGCGCATCGTCCGCCCGCGACCACAACTCGGCCGCGTGGTGTCCCGAAGACGCGGTTGCGGCGTGCGTCGGGGTGCAGACCACCTGGACGCCGAAGAGGCCATCTCGGGTCGCACCGAAACAGCCTCTGATCTGCACCAACGCTGGTGGGCGATACTGGGATCGAACCAGTGACCTCTTCCGTGTCAGGGAAGCGCGCTACCGCTGCGCCAATCGCCCTCGTGCGAGGTGGAGATGGGATTCGAACCCACGTATACGGCTTTGCAGGCCGCTGCCTCGCCACTCGGCCACTCCACCACCGAGGCCTTGCCCGTGACAGCTCCGGGAGCCTGGGGGTCTTGCCTCCGAGCGGACGACGGGATTCGAACCCGCGACCCTCACCTTGGCAAGGTGATGCTCTACCAACTGAGCCACGTCCGCACGACACGGGCACCGTCTCCGGTGCGTTGTGCGCGTCCCGAACTGTATCCGACGGGGGAGCGGGGAGTCCAACCAGTCCGGCCCGTCTCGGGATGGTCCCAAATCGATCCGGGACCGGGGAGGATCACCCGGCCGACGCCTCGATACCGTGGGCGCGTGCAGACAACCGACAACGCGAGCTGCGCCTGATGCGCCCCGAGCGGCCGGCGAGCGCGGGGCTTGCCGGTGCGGCGTGGTTCCATGGCGTCCATGCGAGCGGGGCCGTTGAATCGATCGACCTGCGGACCCAGGCGCACCGGCTCCGGGACGGCGGATTCTGGGTCGTCGTCGGCCACTTCGAGGGCCCGGCACGGGCCTGGCGGTTTGCCGAGGTCGCGAGGTTCGACACCGCTGCGCCGACATTCGACTCGGACGCCCGGGCACTCGGCGACGACGCAGGGTCGACGGTCCAGCGCCCCGCCTGGGTCGGCCCGGCCGCGGCCGACTGGGTGTCCTCGATGGACGCGACCCGGTACCAGGACGCGGTCGAGCATGTTCGGGCCGAGATCCGGGCCGGAGAGGTCTATCAGGTGAATGTGTGCCGGGTGCTCAGCGCGCCGCTTCCCGCGGTCGATGGAACCCAGCCACCCGCTTCGGCGCTCGGCAGCATCCTCGATGCCGGCAATGCCGCCCCCTTCTCGGGCGGGATCCAGGTGCCCGGTGACGACCGGGTCGCACCGGCCTGGGTCGTCTCGGCGTCGCCGGAGCTGTTCTTGCGGTTGGCGGACGGCAAGGTGACCAGTGCCCCGATCAAGGGCACCGCGACGGTGCCGAGCGGGCTCACGACCAAGGACGAGGCGGAGAACGTGATGATCACCGACCTGGTCCGGAACGACCTGCAACGCGTCTGTGAGCCGGGGACGGTCGAGGTCACTCATCTGCTCGAGCTCCAGGAGCACCCCGGCCTGGTCCACCTCGTCTCGACCGTTGCGGGAGAGCTCCGAGCCGAGGTGGCGACGGGCACCGATCCCTGGGGCGAGATCCTCGACGCGTTGTACCCGCCGGCCTCGGTCTCGGGTGCGCCCAAGTTCGCCGCGCTGCGAGTCATCGGCGAGCTGGAGCCGGTTCCGCGCGGTCCGTACTGCGGTGCCTTCGGCTGGATCGACGCGGACGCGAACCGCGCCGAGCTCGCGGTAGCGATTCGCACCTTCTGGTGGGACCCGGGCGACGGCGGCCGACTGAACTTCGGAACCGGCGCCGGGATCACGTGGGGGAGCGACGCCGTCGCCGAGTGGAGGGAGACTGAGCTGAAGGCGCGTCGCTTGATCTCGCTCGCGAGCACGGGAGGCTGGATGTCATGACCTTGGTGATCTGGGCGGGCGGGTGCCTGCGGGACGAGTCCGAGCCGGTGATCGGTGCGACCGACCATGGCCTGATGGTCGGCGATGGCGTCTTCGAGACGTGCGAGGTCACCGGCGGCCGAGCGTTCGCCCTGACCCGGCACCTGCAACGACTCGAGGCGAACGCGCGGGCGCTCGGACTAGCTCCCGTGCCTACGGACGAGGTGCGGTCTGCGGTAGCGGCGGTGCTCGACGCCGGCGGTGCTGCCCTGGGTCGGTTGCGGATCACGGTAACCGCAGGCCCCGGGCCGATGGGCTCCGGCCGTGGCGACTCGGCGCCGACCCTCGTGGTCGTCGCTGGTCCCGGGCGGGCCGCCGCGACCGCCCGGGTGGTTCGGGTGCCTTGGGCGCGCAACGAGCGCTCCGCCATCGTGGGACTCAAGACGACGTCCTACGCCGAGAACGTCGTCGCGCTGGCGCGCGCGGTCGCGGCGGGCGCCGACGAGGCGCTCTTCGCCAACACCCGCGACGAACTCTGCGAAGGGACCGGGTCGAACGTGTTCGTCGAGCTCGACGGCGAGCTGCTGACGCCGAGCCTCGAGTCCGGCTGCCTCGCGGGCATCTCGCGAGCCCTCCTCCTGGAGTGGGCGGCCCAGGACGGCCTTCCGGTCCGTGAGGTCGATCCCGCGCATCTGCCCTACCGCATCCTCGACGACATAAGTGCGGGCCGTGGCGCGCTCGCGCTCACGTCGTCAACGAGGCACGTCGCACCCGTCGTCAGCCTGGACGGCGTCGAGCTCGCCGTCGGAGCAGTCTCACGAGCCGCGCGAGAACTGTTCCGCGAGCGCGCTGCCCTGGATGTCGACCCCTGAGACGGGGCACCGCGGGGACGCCGTTGTCGCCCGCGGTACGTGTTGGGCCGCCAGCCGGGCTCCAGCGCGTGGGCGAGGTTGGCTGAGTGCCGGGTCAGGCTGTGAACAGCATGGCGATGAGATCGGTGAGCTCGGAGTCCATCCGCGCGCCCTCGTCGCCGAAGGGGACCAAGGCCACGGTTGCGGCGAGGAAGCGCTCGATCGCGATGGCGGGCGTCGCGAGCAGCGCGTTGCCCTCGACACCGTTCAAGGACAGGAGCGCGTAGCTCGGGTCCTCGTCGCGCCAGACCTGCACGTCACCCTTGCCGGCTGGGGACGAGATGGTCGAGAGGAGACCCTTGCTGAGGAGTTCGCGGCCGATGAGCCAGGTGGAAGCGCTGTTGGGGGCCGAGAAGAAGGCCCGCACGGTGTACGGGTCGTTGACTGCGTAGGAGAGCTCGGCGGTGACCGGCAGGGCGGTCCCATCCGCCAGCACGAGTTGCATCGTGACGACGTGACACACGTCGCTCGTACGCTTGCCCATCCCCGCCCCCCCACTCGGTTGTCGCGGTGCGCGTCGAGGGTGCGCACTGTGGCGGTTCCAAACACAGCATCCTGCCAGAAACGCGTCCTGCGGTAGACGCACTTCTCGGTTCGGTATTCTCGGGCCGATTCGCTAGCATCCCTGTGGACGTCGCGCGAAGAAGTCTCCTCGTCGGCGTCGCGGGCGATTGGCTCAGTGGTAGAGCGCCTCGTTCACACCGAGGAGGTCGCTGGTTCGAATCCAGTATCGCCCACCAACCCTGGTCCAGAGCAATCACCCGAACGGGCGGAATGACCCTTTCGTGGCATGGACGGCGCTCTCGACGGTTGCCACGACGACGTGCATCCCGAGGACCGCACGTGCTCTATTGGCGCAGCATGGCACGGGTGCCACGCGGGGGCTAGCGTGAAGACGAACCGGCCGAATCTGCCGGACGAGTGAGCTGGAGAGGGACATCCGTGGGGATCGACGACATCATCAACAGGGCGAAGCATCTCTTCCGAGGCACGACCGACGATGCCAGCGACGCCCAGGCCGGCACGGCCGCCGGCGCGGATGGCACGGTGTCCGGCAAGCTTGCCGAAGCCGAGGACGAGACTCCAGACGCCGTCGACCCGGTCGTGGACAAGATCGCGGACAAGGCCAAGGACATCTTCTGATCTGAGTCTGCTGGTCACGTGGGGATGCCGTGTCGGCCGACGGTCGGCGCGGCGCACTCGCGTCCGGGTCACGACGATCTGGTTGGCGAGGCTCGGTAACATCGACACACGTTGAGTGCAGCGCGCCGAACTCGAGGAGAAGCCAACCGTGGCCCAGATCACCATCACCGTAGACTCGACTCCACGGACGGTGGACGACGGCACGACCGGTTCGGAGCTGTACCCCGACCGCCGCGACGTCGTGGTGGCGCGAGTGAACGGCGAGCTGTGGGACCTGCACCGCGTCCTGCCCGCTGGCGCCGCGGTGGAGGGGGTCACGATCGACTCGCCGGAGGGGCTCGGCGTCCTGCGGCACTCCACCGCACACGTGCTGGCCCAGGCGGTCCAGGAGATCAACCCCACGGCACGGCTCGGCATCGGACCGCCGATCACCGACGGCTTCTACTACGACTTCGATGTCCAGAGCCCGTTCACTCCCGAGGATCTCAAGGCCATCGACAAGGTGATGGCGCGGATCGTCAAGGAGGGTCAGACCTTCCGGCGGGTCGACGTCACCGACGACGAGGCGCGCCGTGAGCTCGCTGCCGAGCCGTACAAGCTGGAGCTGATCTCTCTGAAGAGCTCGAGCGGCACGGCTGCCGAGGGTGCCGGGGTCGAGGTCGGCGCGGGCGGGCTGACGATCTACCAGAACGTGCGGAGGGACGGCACGGTCGCATGGCAGGACCTGTGCCTCGGCCCGCACCTGCCGAACACCCGCCTGATCGGCAACGGGTACGAGCTGACCCGCTCGGCAGCGGCCTACTGGCGCGGCAGCGAGAAGAACCCGCAGCTGCAGCGCGTGTACGGCACCGCGTGGCCGACGAAGGACGAGTTGCGCGCCTACCTCGATCGGATCGCCGAGGCCGAGCGCCGCGACCATCGACGGCTCGGCGCCGAGCTCGACCTGTTCTCCTTCCCGGAGGAGATTGGCTCGGGCCTCGCGGTGTTCCACCCCAAGGGCGGGATCGTGCGCCTGGAGATGGAGGACTACTCCCGGCGGCGGCACCTCGAGGCGGGCTACTCCTTCGTCAACACACCGCACATCACCAAGGGCCAGCTGTTCCGAACCTCCGGTCACCTCGACTGGTACGCCGAGTCCATGTACCCGGCGATGCACCTGGACGAGGAGCGGGACGCCGAGGGCAACATTCGCAAGGTCGGCCAGGACTACTACCTCAAGCCGATGAACTGCCCGATGCACAACCTCATCTACCGCTCGCGGGGCCGGTCGTACCGGGAGCTGCCGTTGCGGTTGTTCGAGTTCGGGACGGTGTACCGGTACGAGAAGTCCGGCGTGGTGCACGGCATGACCCGCGCCCGCGGCTTCACCCAGGACGACGCGCACATCTACTGCACCCGCGAACAGATGAAGGGTGAGCTCACGAGCCTGCTGACCTTCGTGCTGCAGCTGCTCAAGGACTACGGCCTGAACGACTTCTACCTCGAGCTCTCCACTCGGAACCCGGACAAGTTCGTCGGCTCGGACCAGGTGTGGGAAGAGGCGACCCGCACCCTCGAGGAGGTTGCGACAGCGTCGGGCCTCGACCTCGTCTCCGACCCGGGTGGTGCGGCGTTCTACGGCCCCAAGATCTCGGTCCAGGCGAAGGACGCGATCGGGCGGACCTGGCAGCTGTCGACCATCCAGCTCGACTTCAACCTGCCGGAGCTGTTCGAGCTCGGGTACACCGCGTCCGACGGCTCGAGACAGCGTCCGGTGATGATCCACCGCGCGCTCTTCGGGTCGATCGAGCGCTTCGTCGCGATCCTGACCGAGCACTACGCGGGCGCGTTCCCGGCCTGGCTGGCGCCCGTGCAGGTCCTCGCGATCCCGGTGGCCGAGCCGTTCAACGGCTACCTCGCCGATGTCGTCGGACGGCTCCGTGCGGCGGGTGTGCGGGCCGAGCTGGACGACGGCGACGACCGGTTCGGCAAGAAGATCCGTACCGCGAGCACGCAGAAGATCCCCTTCGTGCTGATCGCAGGCGGTGAGGACGTCGAGGCCGGTGCCGTCTCGTTCCGGTACCGCGACGGTCGGCAGGACAACGGCGTGGCCATCGACGAGGCGATCGCGCGCGTCGTCACCGCGATCCGCGATCGGGTCCAGGTGTGACGCCCCGATGAGCGATGTGGGCCAGGAAGCTGAGGAAAGCGCCGTTGGCGCCGACCCGCTCGACCCGGCAGGGGTCGCGGACGGTTTCGAGCGGCTCTGGACGCCGCACCGGATGCGGTACATCCAAGGCGCGGACCACCCCGTCGACGACTCGCCGGGGCAGGGCTGCCCGTTCTGTCACGCGCCCGAACGTGAGGACGAAGAGGCGCTCCTCGTCGCGCGCGGCGAGCATGCGTACGTCGTCCTCAATCTGTACCCCTACAACCCCGGTCACCTGCTCGTCTGCCCGTACCGGCACATCGCGGAGTACACCGAGCTGACCCCGGCCGAGTCCGGCGAGATGGCGAGTCTCACCCAGGAAGCGATGCGTACGGTGCGCTCGGTCTCGCAACCACGCGGGTTCAACGTCGGCATGAACATCGGTGCCGTCGCCGGCGCCGGCATCGCCGGCCACCTGCATCAGCACGTGGTGCCGCGCTGGTCCAACGATGCGAACTTCCTGCCGATCATCGCTCGCACCAAGGCGCTCCCCGAGCTGCTCGGCGAGACCCGCCGGCGGATCGCCGCTGCGTGGCCGGGGCGAACAGCGTGAACGGGCCTCGGGGATGTTGAGAGGCCTGCGCGCGGGCCTGAACCGACTATTCACGCCCGTGGCCGACGTGCTCCTGGGATGGGGCGTATCGCCCGACGCCGTGACGATCGTCGGCACTCTCGGTGTCACGGTCGCGGCGCTGTGGCTCTTCCCGCTGGGGCACCTGCTCGCCGGCACCCTGGTCATCACGGCTTTCGTCTTCTCGGACTCGCTCGACGGCGTGATGGCGCGGCGGTCCGGGCGGGCGAGCTCGTGGGGGGCGTTCCTCGACTCGACCCTGGATCGGGTAGCCGATGCGGCGGTGTTCGGGGGACTCACGTTGTACTTCGTGCTCCGCACCACCGACCACCTCGGTGCCGGCCTCGCGATGGCGTGCCTCGCCCTCGGAGCACTCGTGCCGTACGCGCGGGCCCGCGCCGAATCGCTGGGGATGACGGCGAGCGTCGGCATCGCCGAGCGGGCGGACAGACTGGTGGCCGCCCTGGTCGCGGCCTTCCTGGTCGGCCTCGGACTGCCGCGAGGCGTGCTGGTGGTGGTCCTCGGGCTGCTTGCCGTCGCGAGCGCCGTGACCGTCGTGCAGCGCATCCTGACCGTTCGTCGTCAGGCGATGAGCGCGGAGTGAACGCAGCAACCCTGTTCACCCTCGGCTGGCGCTGGGGTGGGCGGCTACCGGACTGGCTTCGTCGGACCCTCGCTTCCGGTGCGGCCGACGCCACCTGGCTCCGGCACGGGGCCGGCGTCCGCCGGCTCGAGAAGAACCTCGCCCGGGTGCGGCCGGACGCGACGCGCAGGCAGCTTCGCGCGCTGAGCCGCCGCGGGATGCGCTCGTACCTGAGGTACTTCGCCGAGATCTTCGCGATGCCGGCGTTCTCGGAGGCACAGATCGACGCGCGGGTGCGCGCGGTCGGACATGAGCTCGTCCTCAGCGAGATCGCGGCGGGGCGCTCGGTCGTCCTCGCGCTGGGGCACCTCGGCAACTGGGATCTCGCGGGTGCCTGGGCGCACCGCCACCTCGGACCCGTGACGACCGTTGCCGAGCGGCTCGAGCCGGAGCGTCTGTTCGAGGCGTTCACCCGACTCCGCAGCGGGTTCGGCATCGAGGCGATCCCGTTGTCCGGTTCCGGGGCGGACGTATTCCGCCGGCTGGTTCGGGTCGCGCGGACCGACACCCGTGTCATCCCGCTGCTCGCGGATCGTGACCTCACAGCGACCGGGGTCGAGGTCGACTTCTTCGGGGAGCGAGCGCGGGTCGCCGCGGGGCCGGCCGCTCTCGCTGTCACCACCGGCCGCGTGCTGGTCCCCGTCGTCGTCTACTACGAGCGCTTGACCGGGGTGCGGCGTCGGGCCGCGCGAACGCCGTGGGGTGTCGTCCTGGATTTTGCCGAGCAGGTCGTGGTCCCGACGGACGTCCCGAGGGCCGACCTGGTGCCACACGTCACCCAGGCCTGGATCACTCGGTTCGAGGTTCAGGTGCGTGCTCACGCCGAGGACTGGCACATGCTGCAGCGAGTCTTCGTGAGCGACCTCGACCCCGCGCGTGACGCGGCGATCCGGTCCGCGGACGGAGCAGCGACGTGAGGGGCCGCAGTGCCGAAGTGAGGGGCCCGGTTGCCGGCCCGAGCGGCCAGAGCCTGCGCATCGGCATCGTCTGCCCGTACTCGTTCGACGTACCCGGTGGGGTCCAGTTCCACGTGCGCGACCTCGCTGAAGCGCTGATAGCTCGCGGCCACACCGTCTCGGTCCTCGCGCCGGCCGACGACGAGACGCCGCTGCCGGACTACATCACCTCGACCGGCAAGGCGATCCCGGTGCGCTATAACGGGTCGGTCGCCCGGATGACCTTCGGGCCGGTGACCGCCTCACGGGTGCGGCGATGGCTCGCAGCGGGCCACTTCGACGTCCTGCACCTGCACGAACCGGTGACGCCGAGCCTCGGGATGCTCGCGCTCTGGATCGCCGAAGGGCCGATCGTTGCGACCTTCCACACCGCGTTGATCCGGTCCCGGGCCCTGCAGCTCGCCTACCCCTTGGTGCGGCGCAGCCTGGAGAAGATTGCGGCGCGGATCGCGGTGTCCGAGGACGCTCGCCGCACGCTCGTCGAGCACCTGGGTGGGGATGCGGTCGTGATCCCGAACGGCGTCTACGTCCAGAAGTTCGAGACCGCCGAGCCCGAACCTCGATGGCAGGGCACGCCGGACGCTCCGACGGTCGGCTTCCTGGGCCGGATCGACGAGCCGCGCAAGGGTCTCCAGGTGATGCTGGCTGCGGTACCCGCGATCCTTGAGCGGCACCCCGGAACCAGATTCCTGGTCGCGGGCCGTGGCGAGACCGGCCCCGACGAGGCCCGCAGCACGCTGGGGCCGCTGGCGGACCACGTCGAGTTCCTCGGTTCGATCACGGACGCGGAGAAGGCTCGCTTCTTGTGCTCGCTCGACGTCTACTGCGCCCCGCAGACCGGCGGGGAGAGCTTCGGCATCGTTCTGGTCGAAGCGATGAGCGCGGGCGCGGCCGTTGTCGCAAGTGACCTCGGGGCATTCCGGCGAGTCCTCGACGACGGTGCGGCCGGCCGGTTGTTCAGGGTGGGCGACCCGGCGGACCTCGCCGCGGCCGTCACTGCAGTGCTGGACGACGACGAGCTTCGTGACTCGATCGTTCGGGCCGGCGCGGCCGTCGTCCGGCAGTACGACTGGTCTTCCGTGACCGACCGCGTGGTCGCGGTGTACGAGATGGTGGTTGCGGGCGCAGCGGAAGCCGTCCGGGTCGGCGACGACCCGCGGGTGGCCGGTCACCGCAGTCCTGAGAACGAGCGAGGTCGACGATGAACGGGGAACAGCTGGTCGTCCTCGTCCTGGTGATCGTGCTGCTGTTCGGCTGGTGGGTGTGGGTCGCGACCTCGCGGATGGACCGGCTGCACCGCAAGGTGGCCGCCTCGCGGGTGGCGCTCGACCACCAGCTGGTGCGCCGCGCGATGGTCGCGGCCGAGCTCGCGTCTTCGGAGCTGATGGATCCGGTGAGCTCGGTGCTGGTCGCCGATGCGGCGTGGTCGTCCCTCGCTGCGGCCGGTGCGGACAGCCCGGCGATGGTGGTGGTCCCGCCCGACCTCGCACTCCTGGTGGAGGAGGTCGTCCCGTCGGGCGCCGCTGACGAGGGTGTCGGCGCGCGGTACGTCACACGCGAGGAGATCGAGAGCGATCTCTCGCGCACGGTCCGTGCGGCTCTCGGGGGCCCTGAGGACGTCGAACGGATGCATGCGATGGCGAGCGGGCCGGAGCTGCTCGACGAGCTGGCCGGCGCCTGGTACCGGGTGCATCTCGCCCGTCGGTTCCACAACGAGGCCGTGACCCAGGCGCGCCGGGTCCGTCGCAAGACGCTGGTGCGCTGGCTTCGGATCGCCGGGCACGCCGCTATGCCGGAGACCTTCGAGATCGACGATGCCTGGCCCGACGCCCTCGGCAAGTCGGCGCCGGCCTCACGCCAGTAGCGAGTGCGGACTACGATGACGGCATGCCGCTGCGTCGCGGCCCAATCCCTGTCATCCGGATGAGCGAGGCCTTTGTGACCATCGAGAACAACCAGCCCGTCGTCGGCACTGCCAAGGTCAAGCGTGGCATGGCCGAGATGCTCAAGGGCGGCGTGATCATGGATGTGGTCACCGCCGACCACGCGAAGATCGCCGAGGACGCCGGGGCGGTAGCCGTGATGGCTCTCGAGCGGGTGCCCGCAGACATCCGCGCGCAGGGCGGCGTTGCCCGGATGAGCGACCCGGATCTGATCGACGGCATCATCGCTGCCGTCTCGATCCCGGTGATGGCCAAGGCACGCATCGGGCACTTCGTCGAGGCGCAGGTCCTCCAGTCGCTCGGCGTCGACTACATCGACGAGTCCGAGGTGCTCACCCCGGCCGACTACGCGCACCACATCGACAAGTGGGCGTTCACGGTGCCGTTCGTGTGCGGCGCGACCAACCTGGGAGAGGCGCTGCGGCGGATCAGCGAGGGTGCCGCGATGATCCGCTCCAAGGGCGAGGCCGGAACCGGCGACGTCTCGAACGCCACCACGCACATGCGCACCCTCCGGGACGAGATCCGGCGCTTGACCTCGCTCCCCGAGGAGGAGCTCTACCTCGCCGCGAAGGAGCTGCAGGCGCCGTACGAGCTCGTCGTCGAGGTCGCGAAGACCGGCAAGCTCCCGGTCGTGATGTTCACCGCCGGCGGCATCGCCACCCCGTCCGACGCCGCGATGATGATGCAGCTGGGAGCGGAAGGCGTCTTCGTCGGCTCGGGCATCTTCAAGTCCGGGAACCCCGCCGAACGCGCCGCCGCGATCGTCAAGGCCACGACCTTCTTCGACGACCCGGGTGTCATCGCCTCGGTGTCGCGCGGCCTGGGTGAGGCCATGGTCGGGATCAACGTGGCCGACATCCCGGTGCCACACCGCCTGGCCGACCGCGGCTGGTGACGTCGGGCACCGAGCGCCCGCCGTCGGCGCTGGGGGAACAACCCGCCACCGGGCGCCCGCTTAGCCTGGGACCCGAGTGGATCCTCGGCGCAGACGGTCTGCGATTCCGGCGTGCCGCCCGGGTGATCCTCCTCGACGCCTCCGACCGCGTGCTGCTGATGCGCGGGCACGACGTCGACCAGCCGGAGCGGCACTGGTGGTTCACGATCGGTGGTGGCATCGACGCGGGCGAGGGCGCCCGGGCGGCGGCGGTGCGCGAGCTGCGTGAGGAGACCGGAGTCGTGCTCGACCCCGCTGAGCTGGTCGGCCCCGTCTTGACCCGCTCAGCGATCTTCGACTTCTACGCCGAGCACTGCCGGCAGGACGAGGAGATATTCCTGGCCCGGACCGACGCGATGGACGTCGCCGGGCTGAGCCGGGACGGTTGGACCGACATCGAGCTGGATGTGCTCGACGGGCTCCGTTGGTGGGACCTCGACGCGCTCGACGCGGTGACCGACGAGGTGTACCCGCTCGGTCTGGCCCGGCTTGTCGGCGGCCTCCTGAACGGCTGGGACGGCAAGGTGCGGCACCTCGAGGAAGGCCGGCACTGAGGCCCGCCGACCGGCACCGGCCCCCAGCCCGCCCCGTAAGATTGCCGCTCATGACCCCGACTGTCGGCGTGCTCGCGCTCCAGGGAGACGTGCGCGAGCACGTCCGGATGCTCGAGCGCTGCGCGGTGCGCGCGGTTCCGGTCCGCCGCGAGCGTGAGCTCGGAGTAGTCGACGGCATCGTGATCCCGGGGGGCGAGTCATCCACGATCGACAAGCTGTTGCGCGCGTTCGAGCTCTTCGAGCCGCTCCAGAAGGCGATCCGCGACGGGCTGCCCGCCTTCGGCTCGTGCGCCGGGATGATCCTGCTCGCGGACCGGGTGCTGGACGGTATCGAGGGCCAGCAGACGCTCGGCGGCCTCGACGTCACGGTGCGGCGCAACGCGTTCGGGCGACAGGTCGACTCGTTCGAGGCGGAGCTCGCGGTCGAGGGCGTCGAGGGAGCGCCGTTCCACGCGGTGTTCATCCGGGCGCCCTGGGTGGAGAGCGTCGGACCCCAGGCACAGGTCCTGGGCACCGTCAGCGCCGGTCCGGCCGCCGGTAGGATCGTCGCAGTGCGGCAGGGCCGCGTCATCGCCACCTCCTTCCACCCGGAGATCACGGACGACGACCGCGTCCACCGCGTGTTCGTCGAGATCGTCCGCGAGAACAGCTAGGGAGTCTGCACAGATGTCGGGTCACTCCAAGTGGGCCACCACCAAGCACAAGAAGGCCGTTGTCGACGCCAAGCGCGGCAAGCTCTTCGCGAAGCTGGTCAAGAACATCGAGGTGGCGGCGCGGACCGGTGGCGGCGACCTCGCCGGCAACCCGACCCTGTTCGACGCGGTCCAGAAGGCGAAGAAGTCCTCGGTCCCGAACGAGAACATCGACCGTGCGCTCAAGCGCGGTTCCGGTCAGGAGGCCGGCGGCGCCGACTACCAGTCGATCACCTACGAAGGCTACGGACCCGGTGGCGTCGCAATGCTGGTGGAGTGCCTGACCGATAACCGGAACCGGGCGGCGTCGGACGTGCGGGTGGCGTTCACCCGGAACGGCGGGTCGCTCGCGGACCCCGGCTCGGTGTCGTACCTGTTCACCCGCAAGGGCGTGATCCTGGTCGCCAAGGAGGATTCGCTCGGTGAGGACGACGTCCTGAGCGCCGTCCTCGACGCTGGCGCGGAGGAGGTCAACGACATCGGCGACAGCTACGAGGTGATCTCGGAGGCGACCGACCTCGTCACGGTCCGGAAGGCGCTTCAGGCGGCCGGGATCGACTACGACTCCGCCGAGGTCCAGTTCCTCCCGGCGACCCAGATCGAGGTCGACGAGGATGGCGCGCGGAAGATCTTCCGGCTGATCGACGCCCTCGAGGACAGCGACGACGTGCAGAACGTGTTCGCGAACTTCGACGCCTCGGACGAGGTCCTCGCGGCCCTCGACGCCGAGTAGCTGCGAGCCGGCGGCTCGTGCGCGTCCTCGGCGTCGACCCGGGCCTCACGCGGTGCGGGCTCGGCGTCGTCGACTCGCTCTCGTCGCGGCGGGTCGCCCTGGTCGATGTCGGGGTGAGCCGAACCCCGCCCGATGCGGCCCTCGCGGACCGGCTGCTGCACATCGCGACCGAGCTTGACGACTGGCTGGACCGGTATCGGCCAGATGCTGTCGCGGTGGAGCAGGTATTCGCGCAGCGCAACCTGCACACCGTGATGGGCACCTCCCAGGTGATGGGTGTCGCGATCCTCGCCGCGGCACGCCGAGGCATCCCGGTGGCGGTGCACACACCCACCGAGGTGAAGGCGGCGGTGTCCGGTTCAGGGCGCGCCGACAAGGCGCAGGTGCAAGCGATGGTCGCCCGCATCCTCGGGCTGCCGGAGGTCCCCAAGCCGGCCGATGCCGCGGACGCGCTCGCGCTGGCGATCTGCCACGTGTGGCGTGCTGCCGCTGGCACGGCCGCCCCGGGGACGAGCGGCCCCACCGCGGCGCAGCGCGCGTGGGCCGAGGCCGAGCGGGCGACCCGGCGACCGTAGCGCCCTCGGCGCGTCGTGCTGGAGGGCACCGCGGCCCGCCGGTACGGTTCTGTTCGTACACCTGTTCGGCTACCACGGGGGCACCCAGTGATCGCATCGGTGCGCGGCAACGTGCAATCCGTCTCGCTCGACAGCGCGGTGATCGAGGTCGGCGGGCTCGGGTTCCTGGTGCAGGCGACACCGGCGACCCTCGCCGCTCTGCGGGTCGGCGAGGCGGTTGCGCTGGACACGTCGATGGTGGTGCGTGAGGACTCGCTCACCCTGTACGGGTTCGCCGACGCCGATGAGCGCGAGGTGTTCGAGATCGTCCAGTCGGTCTCAGGCGTGGGGCCACGGATCGCGATGGCGATGCTCGCCGTGCACACGCCCGAGGGGTTGCGACGGGCGGTGGCGGGGGAGGACCTGGCGGCCCTGATGCGGGTCCCCGGCATCGGCCGCAAGGGGGCTCAACGGCTCGTGCTCGAGCTGGCGGACCGCCTCGGCCCGCCGAGCGGGACCAGCTCGACCGAAGGTGCCGGCGGCCGGACGGCGGCTCGGACGCCGGACCGGCGAGGTCAGGTTGCGGAAGCACTGGCGGGCCTCGGCTGGAGCGCGCGACCTGCGGAGGACGCGGTCGCTGCCGTCGTAGGGGCCGGTCCAGGGCCGACCACCGACGCCGAGGTCGCGGCCCTGCTGCGGGCGGCACTCGCGAAGCTGAGCGGAGTGACCCGTGGCTGACCTGATCGACTCCGAGCTCGACGGGGCCGCGCCGCGGGTCGTGGACGCGGGCGCGGACGCGCGGGAGCGGGCGGCCGAGGCTGCTCTTCGACCGCGGCGGCTGGACGAGTTCGTCGGCCAGGACGTGGTCAAGGACCAGCTCGCGCTGGTGCTGCACGCGGCACTCGGGCGCGGCGCGGCGCCCGACCACGTGCTGCTCTCGGGACCGCCCGGCCTCGGCAAGACCACCCTGGCGATGATCATTGCCGCCGAGCTCGGCGCGCCGCTGCGGATCACCTCCGGTCCGGCGATCCAGCACGCCGGCGACCTCGCCGCGGTGCTCTCGTCCCTCGAGGAGGGTGAGGTGCTCTTCCTGGACGAGATCCACCGCCTGGCCCGCCCGGTCGAGGAGATGCTCTACCTGGCGATGGAGGACTTCCGGGTCGACGTCATCGTCGGCAAGGGTCCGGGTGCGACGGCGATCCCGCTCACGCTGCCGCCGTTCACCGTCGTCGGCGCCACCACCCGGGCCGGGCTGCTCCCGGCGCCGCTCCGGGACCGGTTCGGCTTCACGGCTCACCTGGACTTCTACTCGTCCGAGGAGCTCGTGCGCGTCCTCGTCCGCTCGGCCCGGCTGCTGGGCCTCGAGCTGCCGGGCGACGCGGCGGATGAGATCGCGACCCGTTCGCGTGGGACCCCGCGGATTGCGAACCGGTTGCTGCGGCGCGTTCGTGACTGGTCCCAGGTGCGGGGCTCCGGCCGCCTCGACCTGGCGGCGGCGCGAGCGGCGCTGGACGTGTACGAGGTCGATGTGCGTGGCCTCGATCGCCTGGACCGTGCGGTGCTGCGCGCCCTGTGCGAGCAGTTCCGGGGCGGCCCGGTGGGACTGACCACGCTCGCGGTGGCAGTCGGGGAGGAGCCGGAGACGGTCGAGACGGTGGTGGAGCCGTTCCTGGTCCGCGAGGGCCTGATCGGACGGACCCCGCGCGGTCGGGTCGCGACGACCCTGGCGTGGGAACACCTGGGGCTGACAGCTCCTCGCGACGCGGCCCTCTTCGACTAGCCGGACCGACTCATTGGTCTGCGGGTCCGCGCTCGCCTAGACTGCGCCCGACACAATGGCCACTCGAAGAGATCGGCACACGTTCATGGACCCAGGAACTTTTGCCTTCGTAGCACTGGCCCTCGGCGCGTTGTGGTTCATGACAAGCCGCACCCGTCGGCAGCAGCGCACGGCGATGGGCTTCAGGGCGAACTTGGCACCGGGCCAGCAGGTGATGACGGGGTCGGGGTTCTTCGGCACGGTCGTCGAGGTGGACGGCGACGCGATCACACTCGAGTCCGCCGGAAGCCGTAGCATCTGGATCCGCGCCGCGGTCCTGAAGCTGGCGGAACCTCCGGTTGCGGTGCCCGATGACGAGGTTGACGCCGACGGAACCGGTACCGTCGAAGTGCCTGACGACATCTCCTCGCTCGACCCTGGCGACACAGGCGCGCCGCCCACGAACTGACCTGCCGGCGCTGCAAGCGCGCGGCCCAAGAACGCGTCCAGCAATGGACGCGCACGTAGGAGAGAAGACAGACCCGTGGTCTCAAACACGCGCGGACCCCGCCCGGTGCGAACGATTGTCGTTCTCGCGCTGGCCATCGCGATCCTGTTCGCGACGATCATCGCCGGCACCCACTGGTCGAAGGCGACCTTGGTCCCCAAGCTCGGCCTCGATCTCCAAGGCGGCACGCAGGTCATCCTGACGCCGATCATCAGCTCGGGCGCCCAGGTCTCCGACACGACGATCTCGGAAGCCATCAGGATCATCCGGCAGCGGGTCGACTCCTCCGGTGTGTCCGAGGCGCAGATCACCAGCCAGGGCGGCCAGAACATCGTCGTCGGGATACCGGGCAAGCCCGACCAGGCGACGTTGGATCTGGTGCGGAAGTCCGCGCTCATGCGGTTCCGCGCGGTTCTGGGCGAAGCAGCGCCTAACGGAAAGTCCACCAGCGCTACGCCGACCGCGTCACCGTCGGCCTCGGCCAGCGCGTCACCGTCGGCCTCGGCCAGCGCGTCACCGTCGGCCTCGGCCAGCGCATCGCCGTCCGCGAGCCCGACCGCCTCGGCGGCCCCGATCACCCAGCCGACCGACACCCCGACGACGAAGCCGACCTCCGCGAGCGACCAGGCGTGGGTCACCCCTTCCCTGACGGCCGCCTTCGACAACCTCGACTGCACGAACCCGGAAAACCGAACCGGCGGCGGCGCGGACGCTCTGGACCTCCCGCTGGTTGCGTGCGACCCCCAAGGAACGGCCAAGTACATGCTCGGCCCGGCCGAGATCGAGGGCAATGATCTGTCGAGTGCCACTTCCGGGCTGAAGACGGGCCCGAACGGCGTGGTGACGAACGAGTGGGTGGTGGAGCTTCAGTTCAACGGAGTCGGCGGAACGAAGTTCTCGACGATCACCCAGCGGCTCTTGCCCCTGACCTCGCCGTCGAACCAGTTTGCGATGGTTCTGGATGGTTTGGTGATCTCCGCTCCGGCAGTTCAGTCGGCCATCCTCGATGGGCGGGCCGAGATCTCCGGCGGCAACATGACTCGCACGTCGGCGGCGACCCTGGCCAACCAGCTCAGTTTCGGCGCCTTGCCACTCACCTTCAAGGTGCTGAGCGAAGATCAGGTCTCAGCCACCCTGGGGGCCGAGCAGCTGCAGCGCGGACTCTTGGCCGGCCTGATCGGTCTGATCCTGGTGGTCATCTACTCGATGCTCCAGTACCGGACCCTGGGGCTGGTCACGGTCGCGTCGCTGACGATCGCGGGCCTCATCACCTACGGGCTGATCACCCTGCTGTCGTGGACTCAGGGCTACCGGCTGAGCCTCCCCGGCGTCGCGGGCATCATCGTGTCGATCGGTATCACCGCGGACTCGTTCATCGTGTTCTTCGAGCGGGTCCGCGATGAACTGCGCGAGGGGCGCACCCTGTATGCCGCGATCGAACAGGGCTGGGAGCGGGCCCGGCGCACGATCCTGGCCGCCGACGGGGTGAACTTCCTGGCCGCCGTAGTGCTGTACTTCCTCGCCGTCGGCGGCGTTCAAGGCTTCGCGTACACCCTTGGCCTCACGACGCTGGTCGACCTGCTCGTGGTCTTCGCCTTCACCCACCAGGTGCTGCGGCTGCTCGCGCGCACCCCGTTCTTCGCCGAGGGGCACAAGTTCTCCGGCCTCGATCCGAGCCTGCTCGGAAGTGCTGGTGTTCGCTATCGGGGACGCGGGCAGGTCGGCAAGCCGGCTCTGGCCGGGGTTGCGTCCGTGGCGCCCGATGACGGCGAGCGACTGACCATCGCGGAGCGGCGCGCCGCAGCCGCGCGGAGCCAAGCGGCGGGCGAGCGGAAGAAGCCGACTGACGCGGGATCGGGATCGAGCATGGGGAGCGACAGCTGATGGCCGTGGGATTCGCCCAGTGGGGCAACGACCTGTACTCCGGCAAGCGTTCCTACAACATCGTCGGTCGGCGCAACCGGTGGTTCATCCTGTCCGGCGTGCTCGTCGCGCTGGCCGTGACGCTTCTTCTCGTTCGCGGTCTGAACGCTGGGATCGAGTTCCGGGGTGGCTCACAGTTCCTGGTCTCGAACGTGCCGAACACCTCGCAGCAGATCGCGACGGACGCCGTCGCGGGCGTTGAGCAGGCAGACGTGCCGTTGGTCTCGGTGGTGGGCGGCGGCTCGGTCCGGGTGCAGACCGGTGACCTGACACCCGAGCAGGTGACCGGCATCCGGACGGCCCTCGCGTCCGGCTACGGCGTCGCGGTCTCGGACGTCACGTCGACGTTCATCGGCCCGAGCTGGGGCGCCGACGTGACCCAGAAGGCCGTCCGCGGCCTGATCGTCTTCATGGTGCTCGTCGCGCTCGTGATGACCCTCTACTTCCGGGACTGGCGAATGGCCGTTTCGGGCCTGGTCGCTCTCGTCCACGACCTGATCCTCACCGTCGGCGTGTATGCCGCGGTCGGCTTCGAGGTGACCCCCGCGGGTGTGATCGGCCTCTTGACGATCCTCGGGTATTCGATCTACGACACGGTGGTCGTCTTCGACAAGGTCCGCGAGAACACGGCGGGCGTTGCGGACCAGAAGCGCCACACCTATGCGGAGCTCGCAAATCTCGCGCTGAACCAGACCTTGGTGCGCTCGATCAACACCTCGGTCGTGGCGCTGCTGCCAGTTGCCGCGATTCTGTTCATCGGCTCGTTCCTGCTCGGGGCCGGAACATTGCGCGACATCGCCCTGGCGCTCTTCGTCGGCATGATCGCCGGGACGTTCTCGTCGATCTTCATCGCTACGCCGCTCCAGGTGGCGCTGCGCGGGCGCGAGGCGAATATCGCCGCGCACACGGCGGCCGTCCTGCAGCGCCGGGTCGCTGAAGGCCTCTCGGTGACGGAGTCCGGTGTTCCGTTGCCTGTCATCGTGAGCGCGGCGCCGCTGCACGCCGGTGAGCACCGCGGCGCGGCTGCGCAACCGAAGAGCAAGAAGCGTCGGTCCCCGCCGAGCCCGAGACGCTGATCCGAAAGCCGGTGACTGGCATGACTGCCAACCCGGATCGGGTTCAGATCGCTGAGCGGGTCCGGGCGCTCGTGCGGGACATCCCGGACTACCCGGAACCGGGCGTCGTCTTCAAGGACATCACGCCGTTGCTCGCGGACGGGCCTGCCTTCTCAGCGGTGATCGACTACCTGGCCGGCTGCGCCGGTGAGATCGACCTGGTCGCGGGCATGGAAGCTCGCGGCTTCATCTTCGGTGCGCCCGTGGCGCACGCCCTGGGAGTCGGCTTCCTCCCCGTCCGTAAGGCCGGGAAGCTGCCACATGTGACACTCCAGACTTCCTATGACCTCGAGTACGGCAGCGCGTCGATCGAGATCCACGCCGACTCGGTCTCGCCGGGGACCCGCGTCCTTGTGGTCGATGACGTGCTCGCCACGGGGGGAACGGCAGCGGCGACCGCTCGACTCCTCGAAGAGGCCGGTGCGGTGGTCACTCGGCTGGCCTTCCTGCTGGAGATCTCCGCGCTGGGCGGTCGCGCGCTGCTCGCCGGGCGCGAGATGGACGTCATCCTCTCGGTCTGACACCCGCGCCGTAGACTGGGGCGGTGGTTGTTGGTCCGCGCTGACGAGGGAGGTGTCCGCGATGAGCGAGCCAATCGCGTCGCCGGACACGCCCGTGGCCGCACCTGACGCCGGTGCGCCGCCGCCCGTGACTCCTGCTGACGTCGCGGTCTCGGGCAGCAGGGTCCGGTCCCGACTGGTGCGATTCGGCGGTCGACCCAGTACCGTCTCGCCCGCGGTGGAACCCCTCCTTGCCGCGGTGCGGAACAACCATCCCAAGGCGGACCTCAGCCTCATCTCCCGCGCGTACGCGGTGGCCGAAGAAGCTCATCGTGGTCAGTACCGCAAGAGCGGCGACGCGTACATCACGCACCCGGTGGCGGTCGCGACCATTCTCGGTGAGCTCGGCATGACGCCGGCGACCCTCGCGGCGGCGCTCCTGCACGACACGGTCGAGGACACCGACTACTCGCTCGAGACGCTGCGTGCGGAGTTCGGGCCCGAGGTCGCGATGCTCGTGGACGGCGTCACCAAGCTCGACCGGGTCTCCTACGGGGACGCGACCCAGGCCGAGACCGTCCGCAAGATGGTTGTGGCCATGGCTCGGGACATCCGGGTACTGGTGATCAAGCTGGCGGACCGGTTGCACAATGCCCGGACCTGGCGCTACGTCTCGGCCGCCACCGCCGAGCGGAAGGCCCGCGAGACCCTCGAGATCTACGCACCGCTCGCTCACCGCCTAGGCATGAACACGATCAAGTGGGAGCTCGAGGATCTCTCGTTCGCGCAGCTGTACCCCAAGGTGTACGAGGAGATCGTCCACCTGGTCGCGGAGCGCGCCCCGGCTCGGGAGGAGTACCTCGCGACGGTCCGGGAGGTGGTCAGCGCCGATCTCCGGGCCGCGAGGATCAAGGCCACGGTCAGCGGTCGGCCCAAGCACTACTACTCGATCTACCAGAAGATGATCGTGCGCGGGCATGACTTCGCCGACATCTACGACCTGGTCGGGGTCCGGGTCCTGGTCGACTCCGTTCGGGACTGCTATGCGGCTCTCGGCGCCTTGCACGCCCGGTGGAACCCGGTTCCGGGGCGGTTCAAGGACTACATCGCGATGCCCAAGTTCAATCTGTACCAGTCCCTGCACACGACCGTGATCGGTCCCGGGGGCAAGCCGGTCGAGATCCAGATCCGGACGCACGACATGCACCGGCGCGCGGAGTACGGCGTCGCGGCCCACTGGAAGTACAAGGAGGGCGCCAAGGGCGACTCCTCGACGGACTCCTCGACGGACATGGCTTGGTTGCGCCAGCTCGTCGACTGGCAGCGCGAGACCGCGGATCCGTCCGAGTTCCTCGAATCGCTCCGCTTCGAGATCAGCGAGGGCGAGATCTACGTCTTCACGCCCAAGGGTGACGTGCAGGCGCTGCCGGCCGGCGCGACGCCCGTCGACTTCGCCTACTCGGTCCACACCGAGGTCGGGCACCGAACCATGGGTGCCCGCGTCAACGGGCGACTGGTGCCGCTCGATTCGACCCTCGCGACCGGGGACGTAGTCGAGGTCCTGACGTCGAAGTCGCTCGATGCGGCGCCGTCGCGCGACTGGCTCGGGTTCGTCAAGAGTCCGCGCGCGCGGAACAAGATCCGACAGTGGTTTTCGAAGGAACGCCGCGAAGAGGCGATCGAGCACGGCAAGGACGCGATCGCCAAGGCGATGCGCAAGCAGAACCTACCGATCCAGCGCCTCCTCAGCCATGAGGCGCTGGCCGGGATCGCGAGCGACATGCGTCACGCCGACGTCTCCTCGCTGTACGCCGCGATCGGTGAGGGCCAGATCTCGGCGGCGACCGTCGTGCAGCGGCTGGTCGTCTCGATGGGCGGCGAGCAGGGCGCCGAGGAGGACATCGCGGAGACGGCGCGGCCAGGGGTCGCGGCACGCCAGATGCGCACCGGAGAGCCGGGGATCATCGTGCACGGGGTGTCCGACCTCTGGGTCAAGCTCGCCAAGTGCTGCACCCCTGTCCCCGGCGACGAGATCGTGGGCTTCATCACCCGCGGGTCGGGGGTGAGTGTCCATCGAAAGGACTGCGGGAACGTCGAGGGCCTCCTGCAACAGCCCGAACGCATCGTCGAGGTCGCCTGGGCTCCGGGGGTGACCAGCGTCTTCCTGGTTCAGATCCAGGTCGAGGCACTCGATCGCAGCAGGCTGCTCTCCGACGTGACGCGGGTGCTCTCGGACAACCACGTGAACATCCTCTCGGCCAACGTCTCGACCTCGAGAGACCGGGTCGCGGTGTCACGATTCGTGTTCGAGATGGCGGATCCGGTCCACCTCGGCGCGGTTCTTGCTGCCGTCCGCAAGATCGACGGCGTCTTCGACGTCTATCGCATCACGGGGTCGCGAGGCGCGCGCATGGCCGGTGACCCGGCCTGAGCCGCGGTCGCACCCATGCTCTCCAGCACGGTCAGTGCATGACGCACTCCTCGATGCCCGTGCTCGCGGGCGAGAACGGCCGCCGCACCCGCACCGTCGAAGTGGGGATGGTCAGCGAGCGTGGCCAGCAGAGCTGCGGCCACGGAGAGCGGTAGCCATCGCGCGACATCGGCGGCGGTCCGGCAGATGCTGGTGACGCGCAGCGGACCGACGGTGACCCACTCGTCGGGATCGAGCCGGGTCTCATGGGCCAGCTGGCCGACCTCGGGGGCCGGGATCCGCACCCCGGCGGGGACGAGGAGATCCGCTCGTCTCGGACGGTGTGCGCCGGTGTGGATCCAGACGGCGCTGGCTCGCCCGATGACGCACCTGCGTGCCGCGGTCGAGAGCGATCCGAAGAGCGCATCAGCACGGATAGCGGGCGTGACTGGGACGTCGGAGGCAACGGCGCGGCCGTTCCAGATCTCGCGCAGGTAGCCCTGCGACACGAGGGCCGTGAAGGCTGCGGCGGCTCCGAGGTCGGCGGGGCCGACCACTCGCGGTGCCCCTGGCCACAGCTCCGTCATGGTCATCGGGGCCTGACCCTCTCTGACGATGCGCGCCGACAGAAAGGGGGCGCGGTGTCGCGGATCGCTCAGCGACCACAGCGGAACCCTGGCACCTCGATCGGAGTCGACCGTCGCACGTGCCACGCGGTTGTGCACCATTCCGCGAACGGCGTGCCTGTGCACGACGAAGGGCTATTCGCCCTCGGCGGCCCGCTCGATCTGCTCGAACCACGCCCGTCGAGCGGCGAGCGCGGCTTCGGCCTGCTCGACGGCGCGCGCATCACCAGCACCCTTGGCCTTGTCCAGATCGGCTTCGAGCGACTCGATCGCTGACTGGAGCTGAGCGAGCGCGCTTTCCGCCCTGGCCTTCGTCTCGGGGTTCGAGCGCTGCCACGACACCTGTTCGGCGTCCCGAATTGCCTTCTCGACGTCGCGGAGCCGGCCCTCCACGCGCTGGACGTCGGCGCGCGGAACCTTCCCGGCCTGCTCCCACTTCTCTTGGACGTCTCGAAGAGTCGCCCGCGCGGCTGAGAGGTTCGTGACCGGGAGAAGCGCCTCGGCGCGTGCGAGCAGACCGAGCTTGACCTCGAGGTTGGCCTTGAATTCGTCGTCGGTCTGCTGGGATGCGGTGGTGCGCCGAGCAAAGAAGCCGTCCTGCGCGGCCCGGAACCTCGCCCAGAGCTCGTCGTCGTCCTTCCGGCTGGCGTGCCCGGCCGTCTTCCACTGCGTCATCAGGTCCCGGAAGGCGCGCGCGGTGTCGCCCCACTCGGTGCTTGTCGCAAGAGTCTCCGCCTCCCCGACCAGGCCTTCCTTGACGGTCTTGGCGTCGGTGTTGCGCTGTTCGAGGCTCGCGAAGTAGTGGCGTCGCTCGCGATCGAACGTGGTCCGGGCGTGACTGAACCGCTTCCAGAGGTCTTCCTCACCGGCGCGGTCCACTCTCGGTCCCGTGCGCTGGAGCTCCTTCCACTGATCGAGGAGCACGCGGAGTCGCTCCCCGGTCGGGCGCCACTGCATCTTCTCCGGGCTGATGCCGGCGATCTTCTCGGCTTCCTCGACGATCACGGTGCGGGCCGCGAGCGCGGCTTCCCTGGCTGCGAGCCGAGCCGCGTCGGCCTGAGCGCGGCGCTCTTGCGCCACCAGATCAAGGGCGGCCACGTGGGCGCGTAGGCCGTCCAGATCACCGACGGCAGCCGGCTCGGCGACTTCCTCGTGCAGCTTGGCCAGTGTCGCGTCGATCTCCTTGACCGGAAGGTCCGTCGCGCTGAGACGGGCTTCGAAGAGCGCAACCCGGGCCTGGAGGTCGAGGAAGCGGAGAACGTAGAGCTCCACGGCCTGATCTGCCTCAGCGTCCGCGTACTGGCCGACGACGCGTTCCCCCGCGGCCTCTCGGACCCAGACGGTCCCGTCGTCGTCGATTCGGCCCCAGGCGCGAGCGCTGGCTGCGGCGGCCGGGTCGACCGGCGCCTTCACCTTGTGGCTCGGGCTCGTCTTCCCGGCGCCGACTCCCGGTGTCGCGCGGGGCCGGGGAGTCGGGCGCGGCCCGATCAGCGAAGGCGTGGGGTGCGGCGGTCCAGCGTCGGGCAGGTCTGCCGCGGGCTCGGACCCGGTAAGCGCGGGCTCGAGCTCGCTCGTCTCGGACTCAGGCTCGCTCGTCTCAGGCTCAGGCTCCGCGACTGCGGGCTCGGGCTCGGGTTCGGGCGCGCTCGTCTCGGACTCAGGCTCCGCGACTGCGGGCTCGGCCATCTCGGGCTCGCCGCCTGCCTCGTCCGTATCGACGACAGTGTCGTCCGTCTCGACGGCGGTTTCGGGTGTTTCGGTCGCCGCGGGCTCCACGATGGCGTCCTCGGTGACGGGAAGGTCCGTCTCGGGTGTCTCCGTCACTTGACTGCCACTCCCTGGATCGTCACCGGTATGGACGGGGGACCGTCGGTCTTGCCGCCGGACACGCCGGATGCCGCCACTGTGGTGACGACGTCGAGGCCCGTCGTGACGTGACCGAAGACGGTGTATCCGCCGGCAGTGTCCGCCGGGATCGTCGAGTCCTTGTAGACGATGAAGAACTGGCTGCCCTGCGAGTTCGCGTCGGTGCCAACCCTGGCCATCGCGACCGTGCCGGCGGGGTAGACGTTGTCCGCCGGAGCGTTCTCGATCGGTCCGAAGCGGTAGCTGGGCCCGCCCGAACCGGATCCGGTCGGGTCGCCGCACTGGAGCACAAAGATGCCCGTCACAGTGAGCCGGTGGCAGCTGGTGTTGTCGAAGTAGCCGAGCTTGGCGAGGTAGACGAACGAAGCCACCGCCTGGGGAGCGAGCGCTCCGTCCAGCGTGATGCCGAGGTTGCCCGCGCTCGTGGTCAGATCCGCGGTCCAGGCCCGCGCCTCGGCGAGGGTGGGGCTGGGCGGAGTGGCCGCGGTACTCGGTGAGGTGGAGGTCGGAGTGGCCGATGCCGCCGCGCTCGGCGTCGTCGGGCTAGAACTGCTCGATACCGCGGCGCTCTTGTTGGCCGTCTGGGACACCAAGGCGATCACGCCCACGATGCCGAGCACACCGACCGCGGCGATCGCGGCGATGCGCTTCCGTCGGCGGCGCATCTTCGCGGTCCGCTGCCGTTCCATCCACTGCTCGTGGCGACGTCGCGCGTATTCGCGCTCGCGCTTGTTCGGGGACACCAGACCTCCCGCTCCGCTGCGCCGGCCTTATCCCGCCGCAGTCCTCCGTCAAACCGTGGACAGTCTAGGCGGGTCCCCGCCACGCGCGTCTTCACCTCGGTCACGGTCCCGTTGCGAAATCGAACCTGAGGTGGGATTCGGCGGGTGGCGCCGAGCGCAGATCTGGGGGGGAGCGGTCAACTACGCTGGTGGGGTGCTCGTCCTGACCGTGGTTGCGCCCGTGTTCGGGACCAACTGCACCATCGTGGCGGCTGGACCAGGTGGACCGTGCGTCGTCGTCGACGCGGGTGCGGGCGTGAGCGAGCAGGTGCGCGCGCTGATCGACCTGCACGGCCTGCAACCGCGCGCCGTCGTGGCGACCCACGGCCACGTGGACCACATCTGGGATGCGGGCGGCCTGTGCGCGGCCTACCACGTGCCCTTCTTGGTGCACCGCGCGGATGCGTACCGCGTCGCTGAGCCGCTCAGCAGTCTCGGGAGCGTGGCCGGAACGTTGCGCGGAGCCCTCACCTCGCTCGGCTTCGCTCCGGAGGCGTACCAACCGCCGGCATGGCTCGAGACGTTCGATCCGGGTCCGGACGGCGGGCGTCTGCCGGTGGAGGGCGTGGAGATCCACCTGCTGCACGCGCCGGGGCACACCGAGGGGTCCACGATCCTCCTTCTCGACGGTGCGCCCGACGACGCGAGCGCGTTCCCGCCGCTGGTGCCCGGGGCGGGCGCCGCCACGCCATCGGGCCTGGCACTGATGGGCGACGTGGTGTTCGCGGACGGCATCGGTCGGGTCGACCTGGCGGGCGGCGACGAGTCGGAGATGATCGTGACGCTCAGCACCCGGCTGGGGCGGATCGCGGACGACACCCTGATCATCCCGGGACACGGGCCGGCGAGCACGATGGGCCGTGAACGCGCGCGCAACCCGTACCTGGCAGAGTTCTGACCGAGGTCCCAGCGGCCTTCACGTTCGCAGACGAAGAGAGCAGTCATGGCCCGCCCCACCCCGTTGTCCGGGTTCCCCGAGTGGCTTCCGGCCGGTCGGATCGTCGAGCAGCACGTGCTGGACACGCTGCGCCGCACCTTCGAGCTGAACGGGTTCGCCGGGATCGAGACGCGCGCGGTCGAGCCGCTGAGTGAGCTCTTGCGCAAGGGGGAGACATCGAAGGAGGTCTATGTCCTGCGGCGTTTGCAGGCCGAGGCAGACGAGGCAGCAGCCGTCGATGACAGCTCGCTCGGACTGCACTTCGATCTGACGGTGCCGTTCGCGCGCTACGTCCTGGAGAACGCCGGCCAGCTGTCCTTCCCGTTCCGTCGCTACCAGATCCAGAAGGTGTGGCGAGGCGAGCGACCCCAGGAGGGTCGGTTCCGCGAGTTCTACCAGGCCGACATCGACGTCGTCGGGGCCGGTGAGCTGCCGTTCCACGTCGAGGTCGAGCTTCCGCTGGTGATGGCGGAGGCGCTGGCCGCGCTGCCGATCCCGCCGGTGCGGATCCTGGTGAACAACCGGAAGGTCGCCGAGGGGTTCTACCGCGGCATCGGGCTGGAGGACGTCGACGCCGTACTGCGCTCGATCGACAAGCTCGACAAGGTCGGGCCTGGGGTGGCGGCGGACTTCCTCCAGCAAGAGGCGGGGGCGAGTGCTGAGCAGGCCCGAGCCTGCCTCGCGCTGGCTGGTATCTCGGGCAGCGACGCGCGGATCGCCGAGGCGGTGACCCGACTGGCCCGAGAGTTCGGGGCGACGTCGGAGCTGCTCGAGACGGGGCTGGCGGAGCTGGTCGCCCTGGTCGAGGCGGCCGCGGCGGTGACCCCCGGGGTGCTGGTGGCCGACCTCCGGATCGCGCGTGGGCTCGACTACTACACCGGTTCCGTCTACGAGACGGTGCTCGTGGGGCATGAGTCGCTCGGGTCCATCTGCTCGGGCGGTCGCTACGACGAGCTGGCCACCGACGGCGCGAACACGTACCCGGGGGTTGGGCTCTCGATCGGTGTCTCACGTCTGGTCTCGCGCCTGCTGTCGGTTGGCCTGGTGCGGGCCACTCGGTCGGTGCCGAGCGCTGTCGTCGTTGCTGTGACGTCGGAGGAGAGCCGGACCGACAGCGAACGGGTGGCCGCCGCGCTGCGTGGCCGTGGAGTCCCGGTCGAGGTGGCACCGTCGGCGGCCAAGTTCGGCAGACAGATCCGTTTCGCCGACCGCCGCGGCGTGCCGTTCGTCTGGTTCCCGGCGACCGCCGAACGGACCCAGCCGGACGGGACTGTTGTGGCGGCGACCGGCCACGAGGTCAAGGACATCCGGACCGGTGAGCAGGTGGCCGCGGAACTCGCCACCTGGGTGCCCCCGGCGTCGGATCTGTGGCCCCGCGTCGTGTCGAGCGGCGCCGACTCCGTCGAGTGACTCGGACTTCTGCGTGGGCGCTCTCGGTCGTCTTCGGGTCCGCGGAGAGCCAAGTGGAGCTCGCCCATCGGACCGAATTGCTCGATTACGTCCCGGTCTGCGCAATGATGGCCCCGTAGTCGACCCGACCTGGTCCCCGGCACTGGAGGCGCAGAAGCAGATCCATGAAAGCCAGTGAGAGCACTCCAGTTGGTGACCACGCCCAGGACCGGCGCCGGGCAAGGGAACAGCGAGGTCTCGTCTCGGCCAGCCGCGCAGTGAAGGGCGAGCACCTACCGCCTGCACCCCGAGAACGGCGTCCCCTGCTCGCCGCCCTTGCCGTCCTGCTCATCGCCGGGGGAGCGGCCGGCGCCGGGCTGCTCGCGCTGCGGGCCGACGAGCGGGTGCCCGTCCTGGTAGCGGCTCGGGACATCGCAGCAGGCGAGGCGATCGCCGAGGATGCGCTCACGACGACCTCGGTTGCGTCCGAAGGCACCAGGCTCATCCCGGCGTCCCAGACGAACATCGTGAGCGGCAAGTACGCGCGGGTGTCGATCACCAAGGGACAACTCCTCGACACGGCGATGCTCACCCCGACGGCCCTTCTGCAGCCCGGCTCGGTCGCGGTGGGTGCCTCGCTGGCTTCCGGCCGGATGCCGGCCAGCGGCCTGCTCCCCGGGGACGTCGTGCAGCTCGTGCGGGTGGCCGACGGTACCGGGAAGGTGCTGGTCGAGCAGGCCCGGGTCAGCTCGTACCACGCTGCCGATCGCGCGACCACGGGTTCCGGTGTTGCGGCAGCGACATTCATCGTCCCGAGCCAGGACGGCGCACAGATCGCCGCAGTCGCGGCCGCTGGGGACCTCGCGGTGGTGCTCGTGGAGCGCGGTACCGGCGGGGGAGGCTGAGGTGCTGATCGCGGTCGCTGCAGCGAAGGGTTCGCCGGGGGTGACCACGACGGCTCGTGTGCTGGCGTCGGTCTGGCCCCAGGACGTGGTGCTCGCGGACTGCGATCCGGCGGGCGGTGACGTCGCTCTCCTCGGCAGAGGACCTGGTGGCGCCGTCCTTGACCCGGACCGGGGCCTCCTCTCTCTTGCCGCCGACGCACGTCGCGGGCTCGCGGCAGACGCGCTGTCCGGTCACCTCCAGTACCTCGACGGTGGCCTTCCTGTGCTGGTCGGGGTCTCCAACCCTGACCAGGTGACCGGGATCGGGCCGGCGTGGCCGGCCCTCGCTGCCGCCTTCTCGGGCCTGCCTGGGACCGACGTCGTCGTTGACTGCGGCCGGGTGACACCGGGAACCCCGGTGCTTCCCGTGCTGGGCGCGGCGGATGTCCTGCTCCTGGTCGTACGGGCCCGCCTGGAGTCCTACGCGCACCTGCGGGAGCGGCTGCGGTGGCTGGCCACCGTCCATACCGGTGCCGGCACCGGACCGGCCGTCGGCGTCGTCGTGGTGACCGAAGCACGCGACACGAACGCCGTCCGTGCGCTCAGCCAGCTCCTCGCCCACGAAGGGCTGGGGACGCCCGTGCTCGGTCGGATCGCGGAGGACAGGCGTGCCGCGGACGCCCTGGCCGGTCGCGCCGACCATGGCATCGGCAGGTCCCTGCTCGCTCGCTCCGCTCGGCTGCTCGTCTCGCCTATCCGCGAGCTTGCGGCGAGCCATGACTTCGCGCACCTGCGCAGCTGATCGAGGGGGACCATGGCTCTGGACCAGGCGCTGGTGCGACGCCTCCGGGAGGAGGTCGCCGATGTGCTCGCCCGGCAGCGACGCGACGACGCTGCCGCCGGGATGCTGCCGATGTCCGGCGAGGACGAGCGGCAGTTCGCGCGCGCGGTGATCAACCGCGTGCTGGACGGCTATGCACGCTCGGAGCTCGCGGCCGGACGCACGCCGCCAGGCCCGCACGAAGAGGAGGACATCTCCTCGGGCATCCACGCGGCCCTGTTCGGCGTCGGCCGCCTGCAACCGCTCCTGGACGACCCCGACGTGGAGAACATCGACATCAACGGCTACGACCACGTCTTCGTGCAGTACTCCGACGGACGCGAGGCCAGGATGCCGCCGGTCGCCGAGTCCGACGACGAGCTCGTGGAGCTGGTCCAGATCCTGGGGGCGTATTCCGGCTTGACCAGCCGTCCGTTCGACTCCGCGAACTCTCAGCTGGACATTCGGCTGCCCGACGGGAGTCGGCTGTCGGCGGTGATGGGCGTCTGCGCCCGGCCGTCGGTGTCGGTCCGGCGGGCCCGCCTGGCGCGGGTGCACCTGGAGGACCTGGTGCGGCTGGGTTCGATGACCACGGAGGTGGCTGCGTTCCTTTCCGCGGCGGTCACAGCGCGCAAGAACGTGATGATTGCCGGTGCCACCAACGCCGGCAAGACGACATTGTTGCGGGCGCTGGCCAACGAGATCCCGCCGTACGAACGGCTGATCACCGTGGAGCGGGCGCTGGAGCTGGGGCTCGGGGAGTTCGTCGACCTGCACCCCAACGTCGTGGCCCTCGAGGAGCGGCTGCCCAACTCCGAGGGCAACGGGGCCATCACGATGGCTGAGCTCGTCCGGCGCAGCCTGCGGATGAACCCCAGCCGCGTCATCGTGGGCGAGGTGCTGGGGGACGAGATCGTCACCATGCTCAACGCCATGAGCCAGGGCAACGACGGGTCGCTGTCCACGATCCACGCGAACAGCTCGATCGAGGTGTTCAACCGCATCTCGACCTACGCCATCCAGTCCGTCGAGCGACTGCCGGTCGAGGCCACCATGATGCTCATCGCCGGCGCGATCGATTTCGTGGTCTTCGTCCAGAAGCAGAACGACTTCCACGAGGGCGGTCGGCTCCGCCGGTTCGTATCCAGCATCCGTGAGGTCAACGGCGTCGACGGTCGGGTCCTGTCGAGCGAGGTGTTCGCCCCGGCAGCCGACGGTACGGCCGTCGCGGCCGCACCGATCGGCTGCATCGGCGACCTCACCGCCGTGGGTTACGCCCCGGGTTACGCCCCGGGCTACGCCGGGGCTCGGGGGTTCTGATGCTCACGTCCACTCTGTTGGTGACTCTCCTCGGCGCTGTGGCGGGTGGTGGCGTCGTGCTCCTCGTCGCTGCACTGAGGGGGACCACGCCACGCGGCGGGGGCCTCGTCCGCGGCGGCCCCTCGTGGCATGAGCGGATCGGCCGGCAAGCTGTGATCGCCGTGATCGTCGGCGCGGTGGTGCTGCTGGTGACCTCGTGGCCGGTCGCGGCGCTCGCATCGATGGCACTCGTCCTTGGCTGGTCGTCACTGTTCGGGGGGGCTCGGCTGGAGCGGCAGGCCGCCGCCAGGATCGAGGGCCTGGCCGCCTGGACCGAGTCGCTGCGCGACACGATCGCGGGCGCCGTCGGGCTCGAACAGGCGATCCCGGCCACGGTGTACGCCGCCTCGCCCGCGATCCGAACGCAACTGCGGCTGGTGGTCGACCACCTGCGGGTGCGGGTTCCCCTGCCGGTAGCCCTGCAGCGACTCGCGGACGAGCTCGACGACCCGAGCGCCGACCTGGTTGTCGCAGCTCTGATCCTCAACGCCAAGCTGCGCGGGCCTGGGCTACGTCAAGTGCTGACGTCGCTGTCCGAGGCAGCTCGGGCCGAGCTCGACATGCGTCAGCGGGTGGCGGCCGGCCGGAGTGCCACCCGGCGGTCGGCGCAGATCGTGATGATCTTCTCCGTCGCCGTGATCGCGCTCCTGACCGTGCTGAACCCGAAGTATGTCGAGCCGTATGGCTCGGTGACCGGCCAGCTCGTGCTGGTCGTCGTTGCCGCCTGCTTCGCCGGCGGCTTCTTGTGGATGAAGCGGCTCTCCGGGATCGACATGCCCGAGCGGTTCCTGGTGGCAACCGAAGAACGGCGCCCGGCTCCCCGGGCGGAGGTTCCGCGATGACCGCGGTGATGGTCGCCGGTGGGGTCGCCGGGCTCGGGGTGCTGTTGCTCGCCATGGTGCTCGCGCCGCCGCGAGTGCGGGCAGGCAGCGCGTTGGCACGGTTGGACCTGGCGAGGTCGCAGCACCGAGCCGAGGCCACGGCGGTACGGCTCGATCCGCGCCGCGCGCAGGCCCCGACGTGGCTGCGCGGCCTCGGCAAGCAGACCGTCGGGGTGCTCGGTGGCTGGGGGGTCGAGCTGGGGCAGCTGCGGTCCGACCTCGCGCTCCTCGGCCAGACCCTGGACACGTTCCTGGCCAGCATCGTGATCGCCGCGCTCTGCGGGCTGCTGGCGCCGCTGCTGGTGTCCGTGGCCGTCTTGGTGACCGGTGCACGAGTCGGCTTCGCCGTGCCGGTCGGGCTCGCCATGGTCACGGCAGCGCTCGCGGCCGCCACGCCCCTGGTGGCTGTGCGCGCGCGCGCCGCGAAACGCCGACGGGACTTCCGGCACGTGGTCGGGTCATTCCTCGACCTCGTCGCGATGAGCCTGGCAGGCGGACGCGGGGTTCCCGAGGCGCTCCAGGGTGCCTCCGAGCTGAGCGACGGCTGGGCGATGGTTCGGATCCGCAATGCCCTGACTGGTGCCCGCCTCCGCGGCGAGACCCCTTGGGTGGCGCTCGGCGCGCTCGGCGAGGAGATCCGGATCAACGAGCTGCGCGACCTCGCAGCGGCGCTTGCCCTGGTGGCGGAGGACGGTGCGAAGGTTCGTGAATCGTTGGCCGCGAGAGCCAACTCGATGCGTCGGCGTGAGCTGGCCGAGTCGGAGGGCAAGGCGGGGGAAGACTCCCAGTCGATGCTGGTCGCCCAGCTGCTGCTCTCGGTCGGATTCCTGGTCTTCCTGATATACCCGGCAATGGAGACGATGCTCGGTGGCCGGTAGCGTCGCACCGGTACGAACCGGACGACCCACTCAGAACGTCGATGATGGAAAGGACCGGTAGGAGACATGAACTTCTCCCCGCTGACTCCCTGGGGATTCCTCGCCGCAGAGCTGCGTTGGCGGGTGGCCCGGGCCCGGAGCACTCCTGAGCGCGGTGCCTCGACCATCGAGTGGGTGATCATCACCGGGATCCTGGTCGCGATCGCGGTCGCCGTCGGCCTGGTCATCTACAACATGGTGACCAAGCAAGCGGCGAGCATCGACATCCCGGCCGCCCCGGGCGGCGGGGCCGGCGGAGGTGGCGGCGGACCGTGATGCCGTGGAGCGCTGCGCGGCGGCCTGGCGCCAGGGACCGGGGTGCAACCTCGGTCGAGCTGGTCGTCTACACGCCGGTGCTGATGCTGGTGATCTTCCTGACCGTGCAGTTCGCACTGACCTGGCACGGCAACCAGATCGCTGGGGCAGTGGCGCGCGAGGCCGCCCGGGTGGCCAGGGCAGGTGGCGGGACGGACTCGGCGATCGCACAGGCGAAGACCAGGGGAGCCGAGTACGCGGCTGCGATCGGTGGGGATGCCCTGAGGGACGTGAGCATCGAGGTGTCCTTGCCGGCGGACGGTGAGGTCGCGGTGACGGTGACCGGACGGTCGGTGGAGATCGTGCCGGGGTTCGCGCCGAGGGTGCACGTGTCGGTCCTCGGGCCGGTCGAGGTTTTCCGTCCTGACGTGTGACGGAGCGGTGCAGGTGAGCGAGGGAGGGACGATGCGGGGGCGCAGCGATGACCGAGGAACGATGGCCGTCGAGATCGTGATCCTCGTGCCTGTGCTCGTCATGGTCATGGTCTTGGTGGTCGCGTTCGGTCGGTACGTGTCTGCCGAGGGCGACACCCAGGCCGCGGCACGCGAGGCGGTTCGTGCTGCGACGCTCGAGCGCGACCCTGCGTCGGCGCAGATCGCTGCGCAGGACGCCGCGACGGCCATGCTGCCCGCGTCGTCGACCTGCTCGCCGGCGGCTCTCTCCGGCGCCTTCGTGCCCGGCGGAACAGTGACCGTCGAGCTGATCTGCCAGGTGTCGTGGGAGAACCTCGGTCTCGTCGGGCTCAGCGGGACGGTAGCGGTCCACGCCACCAGCTCGGCGCCTCTCGACCGCTTCCGTCGGACCGCGCCGTGACCGCCGCAGTACGCGCCGTCGGCCGAGCCCGACGCGCGAAGCACGGTGAGGAAGGAACCGTCTCGGTCTTCGTTCTCGTCCTGGTGGTGGCGCTGATGGTCGTCGCGGGCCTCGTGGTCGACGGTGGCCGGGCCGTGAATGGACGCGCTGCAGCCATGGACGCCGCCGAGCAGGCCGCGCGTGCGGGGGCCAACCAGGTTGATCTCGCGACGCTGCGGGCCACCGGCGAGGCTCGATTGGACCCGGCGGCGGCGCAGGCGGTCGCGGTCGACTACCTCGTTGCGAGCGGGTACGACGCCGCTCGCATCACGGCCACCGCCGACGCGGCCCAGGTGACAGTCACCGTGCGGGACGACATCCCCACGACGCTCCTGTCGCTCATCTTCATCCGATCGTTCGAGGTCGAGGGCGTCGCAACCGCACGTGCCGCCCTCGGCATCGCCGACGAGATCACGGGAGCACCATGACTGTTGCGGATCGGCAGACAACACCCCCCGGTCGAGCACGGGAGACCGGGCCGGCCCGTTTCCAGCGTCCTGAACAAGCGCCCCCGCGCCCAGCCGTGTTGCGCTCGATCGGGGCCGCGTTGTTGCTCCTCCTCATCGTCGTCGCGATCCCAGCCGCCTTGTTGTGGCTCGACGGGGTTCCGCGCCTCCCCACGTCGGTGCCGACCCGTGAGCAGCTCACTGCGACGATCGGCCCGGAGCAGGTCCTCTCGGTCCTGGTGTGGGTGGTCTGGCTGGCGTGGCTGCAATTCGCCATCTGCGTCCTGGTCGAGCTGCGCAGCGCCCTGTCCGGAGTGGGCCTCCCGGCCCGGGTACCGCTGTCGGGCCCCAGCCAGCGGTTTGCCCAGATCCTCGTGGCCTCGGTGCTCCTTCTCGTCACGGCGGTGGGACCGACGTCTGCGGTCGCGCGGGCGCCCATGCACCTTCCCGAGCACGGTTCCCAGACGGTCGCTGTTGCGACGGTGGGCGAGTCCGGGTCCCTCGGGGTCATCAGTGGTGATGCCTCGGCGGCGGTGCGCGCGGGTGACGCCTCGACGGCGCCCGTCGCCGCTGTCACCTACCGCCTCGGCGATCTCGAACTCAGTCCCGAGGAGGGCGCCGCGCTCCTCGGCCGAAAGGTGCTCGTCGTGCAGCCTCCCGAGGGGCGCCACCATGACAACCTGTGGAGCATCGCGGAGCGAAGCCTGGGGGACGGCCGTCGGTACCAGGAGCTCTTCGAGCTCAACAAGGGGCGCCTGCAGGATGACGGCCGCGAGCTGACCCTCGCCCGGCTGATCCACCCCAACTGGCTGATGATCATGCCGGCGGACGCGGTCGGCGTCGAGCGGGTGGTCGCGGTACAGACTCCCGCGCTGTCGGCCCCGGCCGGTCTCACGTCGGCCTCGGCCGGTCTCACGCAGGCTTCGGGCAACGGGGTCGCTGACGCGGGCACGACCACGGTCGACCCGGCGCCGGGAGCGGTCGACGCGACCGACGTGATCAGGGCCCAGAGCGATGCGAACAACAGACTGCTCGGGGCCGGGCTCCTGGCCTTCTGCGTCCTGGCAGCGATCGAGCAGCTGCGCCGCCGCCGCCGCACCCCGGAGCCGTCCGAGGAAGCCGTCGAGCTCGAGGTCGCGCTGCGCGTCGGGGCGGACCCGGACCGGGCAGCCGCTCTCGATCGGAGCCTCCGCCACCTCGCCGGGGTGCTCCGGGAGACCGGGCGCGACCTGCCGGGGGTGTACGCCGCAACGGTCGATGACGTCGCGATCACTCTCCACCTTGCGCCGATGGACGACGCCGCGCCCGCGCCGTGGCAGGCGCACGACGACGGGCGGCGCTGGGTCCTCGACGTGGGGGCGCATCTCGGGGTGGGGCGCCGTCCGGCAATCGCGCCGTTCCCGGGTCTCGTCTCCCTCGGCCGGGATGCGTTGGGTGCTGATGTCCTCGTGGACCTGGAGGCCGCGCAGGGACCGGTCGCCGTCGTCGGGGACCCGACCGCGGCGCTGGAGGTCGCGACGGCACTGGCGATGGAGCTGGCCACGAACCGGTGGTCCGACCGGTTGCGCGTCACAGGCGTGGACCTTCCGACGGAGCTCTGCGTGCTCGATCCGGCTCGGTATCGGGCCGTCGGCTCGGTCGAGGATGTGCTGCCTGAGCTGCGCAAGCGGCGTGCGGACATCTTGGGGTCTGGAGTCCTGTCAGGCCGGTTGCGGCAGTCCGGCCCGTCGGCGTGGATGCCGGAGTACCTGATCCTCGGGGTGCCACCGGAGGGCGCCGCGGTGGCGGAGATCCTCGATCTCGCCGCGACCGAGGCCAGATCCCCGCTCGGCGTCGTGTGCGTGGGCGAGTTCCCCGGCGCCCGCTGGCGGTTGGAGGTCGACAGCAGCGGATCGCTTGCGGTCCACCTGCTCGGCTTGAATGTCACCGGAAACCGGCTCAACCGCGCCCAGGTCGCCGCGGTGGCCGAGTTGCTCACGCCGTCTCCGGAACCCGATCACCTGGACGAGAGCCGCGTGGCCCTCGAGAACGAAGGGACCGTCGGTCGCCCCGACGTCGACCTGCCGGAGCATCCCGTCGACCTCGCCGGGTTCGCGACCGCCGCTGTCCGCGTCCAGGTCCTGGGTGCGCCGGGGGTCGAGGCCCACGGGGTGATCGACGCCGAACGTGTCGCTCTGGCCACCGAGCTGGTCGTGCACCTCGCTCTCCACCCGGACGGCGTGCATCCGACGGTGCTCGCCGCCTCACTGTGGCCCCGAGGCGTCACAGCCGAGGTCCGCGACGCCACGGTCGAACGCGCCCGGGTCTGGCTGGGCGTCGACGGCGCGGGCGTGCCCCACTTGCGTCACGGAGGTGACGGCCGGCTGCGGCTCGGGCCGGGCGTCGTTCTGGACTGGGACGTGGTCCGGACCTTGCTTGCGCGTTCCCGCACGGTCGGAGACCTGGCGGAGGAACGTCGTCTGCTCACTCACGCGCTCCGCCTGGCGCACGGCGCGGTGCTCGCGGAATGGCCTGCGGGCCACTATGCGTGGCTGACGCGCGTCCGGCTGGAACGGGCGTCCCGAGACCTGCTCGTCGATGCCGCGCACCGCTTGGCGATCGTGTGCTGGTGCGATGACGACCCGGGTGCTGCGGGGGGAGCCGCGCGGGCGGGCCTTCGGGTTGCGCCGACCGAGGAGCTGTTGTGGCGTGACCTCTTGCGCGCCACGGCCGCGACGGGCGGGGCCGCGGCGGTACAGGAGGTCGCGGCAGAGCTGGAGCTCGCGCTGCACTCGGCCGGGTTGGGCGAGATGGCCGCCCCCACCGCTGCGCTCGTGGACGAGTTCCTGCCCGGCGGCTCGGACCCGGGTCGCGCCGTCGCCGGCCAGGCGTGACGGAGGCGGCGTGCGGTTGCTCCTGAGTGTCGGCACCGGGCCGGACGCGTCCTTGACGGATGTTGCCGTCGATTGCGACGACGATGCCACCGTGGGCGACCTTGCGCGGCACCTCGAGCAGACGCTCGGTGCGCCGGGTGCGGCCGGATCGCCGAATGTCCGGGTGCGGGACACCGGACGGCGCCTCGGGGTCGTCATCGACAGCGAGCCTGGGTCGGAGCCCGCCGTGGTGGCGCACCCCGCCCTCCCCGCGGGGCCGGCACCGGCGCTCTATGTCGGGCTCGAGCCGGTCGACCCCGGCCTTGCCGTGGCTGCCAGCCCGGTGCGAAACGGCGTCGTCGTCGGGCTGCACGCCCCACCCGTCGCGATTCTCGACGAGCCGACCGGCGTGGTCGAGGTCCGGGTCGTCTCGGGACCGGGTGCGGGGACCGTCCGACGCCTCGGCGTCGGATCCCACCGGATCGGGCCGGGACCGGAGTGCTCGGTCCGGCTTCCGGACGGGCCGACCGTCCCGGTCGAGGTCGACGCGCGGGGCGAGGTCCGGCTGCTCCCGCCAGATGGTGGCGCATCGCGTGAGGTCCGCCCGCCGCCGCGGTCGGTGGCCCTGGACGGCCCCATCGTGGTGCCCCGACGCGAGAGCGCCCCGGGCCCCGCGGCGCGGCGTCGGGCGCGCACGTCGGCAGCGGACGGCGACGCCCCGGCTGCGCGCTTCATCAGTATCGACCCCGCGGAGGACCGGGCATCGGTCGAGCTCGACCGGCTGCCGCTGGACACGCCGGTGGGGTGGGGGCCCGGGACGTCCCTGACCGTCGGCTCGAGCTTGCTGGACCTGAGGCGCCCGACCGAAGCGGACGCCTCGCTGAGCCCGAGCCCCGGTGGCGCGACGATGGACTTCAACCGGCCTCCGCGGCTGCGTCCGCCGCCGAGGCTGACCGAGTTCGTCCTGCCGAAGGAACCCACGCTGCCCACCCGGCAGCCGATCCCGTTCCTGGTGGTGCTCGCGCCGGTGGCCATGGGCGCGGGGATGTACTTCATCACGCAGAGAGTCGCGACGCTGCTGTTCGTCGCGCTCTCCCCGCTGATGATGATCGCCAACTGGTGGCAGAGCCGGAAGGCCCAGGGGCGCCGGTATGTCGAGCAGGTCGCGGAACACGCGAGCAAGAAGGCCATGATCGAGGGCGCCGCGTTCGATGCGTTGCTGACCGAGCGGGAGGCCCGACGACGCGACGTCCCCGACCCTGCCGAGGTCCTGCTGCAGGCCACCGGACCCCGGTCCCGGCTGTGGGAGCGGCGGGTGGCCGATCCGGACTGGTTGGTCGCGCGCGTCGGCACGGCGGACCTCCCCAGCGAGGTGGTGCTGAACGACCCGGCCCGTGAGCGTCACCAGGGTGCTCTGACCTGGACGGCTCCGGACGTACCGGTCACGGTGGCGCTCGGGGAGGCCGGGGTGACGGGTGTCGCCGGACCGGACGGTTTGCCCAGGCGGGTGGGCGATTGGGTGGTGGCCCAGGTCGCGGCGCTTCACAGCCCGGCCGATCTACGGATCGTCGTGCTCACCGGTGGTGACAGCGCCGAGCCGTGGGCGTGGGTTCGCTGGCTGCCGCACGTGCGCACGGACGGCGCGGATGTGCTGGCGACCGTCGGTACCGACGACGAGACCACGGCCCGGCGCGTCGCCGAGCTGGTCGCCGCCCTCGACGCTCGCCGCGAAGCAGCCGCGAACGGCGGCGCCACCCGGTTCGAACCCGTGCTCGTAGTGCTCGACGGCGCCCGCGCCCTGCGTTTGCTGCCCGGGATGGTCAGCCTGCTCCGGGACGGTCCGGCTTACGGCCTGACGTTCCTCTGCCTGGACGCGGACGTGAGGTTGCTCCCGGAGGAGTGCCGCGTCGTCGTCAGCAGCAGTCACGCCGGCTTGCGGGTGGAGTCGACCGGGCGTCGGGTGGTCGAGGTGGTGCGCCCGGACCTGGTGTCCACCGACTGGTGCGAGCGGGTCGCACGGGCCCTGTCCCCGGTGCACGACGTCAGCACCGTCGGTCCGGTCAGCTCGGTTCCGGCGCACAGCCGGTTGCTGGCCGTCCTCGGCCTGGACCCGCCGTCTGCGGACGCGATCACCCGGCGGTGGGCCGGCGGTGGCCGCACGACGACGGCGGTCATCGGGGAAGGGGCTGACGGTCCGTTCGCGGTGGACCTGCGCACGGACGGGCCGCACGGCCTGATCGCCGGCACCACCGGATCCGGCAAGTCCGAGCTGCTCCAGACCCTGATCGCGTCGCTGGCGGTGGGAAACCGGCCGGACGAGATGAACTTCGTGCTGGTGGACTACAAGGGCGGCGCTGCCTTCAAAGACTGCGCGAACTTGCCGCACACCGTCGGAATGGTCACCGACCTGGACGGGCACCTGACGACCCGAGCGCTGGAGTCCCTCGGTGCCGAGCTTCGCCGGCGGGAGCACCTGCTGGCCGCGGCCGGGGCCAAGGACATCGACGACTACCTGGCAGCCCGCGCCACCGGCGACGAACCGATGCCGCGCCTGCTGATCGTCATCGATGAGTTCGCGGCGCTGGTCGCGGAGCTCCCGGACTTCGTCACGGGGCTGGTCGACATCGCCCGGCGCGGGCGGTCACTCGGGGTACACCTGGTGCTCGCGACCCAACGGCCCGCCGGTGTTGTCAGCGCGGACATCAAGTCGAACACCAATCTGCGGATTGCGCTCCGGGTGACCGACCCGGGGGACAGCCAGGACGTCGTCGAGTCCGACGTCGCGGCCCACATCTCCCCGTCTCTCCCGGGTCGCGCCTACGCCCGGCTGGGTCACTCGCAGCTCATCCCGTTCCAGTCCTCCCGGGTGGGAGGACGCCCGCGCGGGGAAGGCCCGGTGTCGGTCAAGGTGCGCCCGCTCACGTGGCGGACGTTGGGCGCGTCGGGTGGGGTGTCCGCTCCGACCGGAGCCGGGGACGACGTGAGCACACCCACCGACCTGGCCCGGTTGGTCACGGCTGTGGCGGCGGCGACCGAGTCGTCGCGTCTTGAGCGGCAACCGAGCCCGTGGTTGCCGGCCTTGCCGGATGAGGTGCTTCTGGCCGACCTGGCCGGCGACGGCGGGCCCCGCCGCGGGTATCTGCCACCGCTGCCTCTCGGCCTGGCAGATCTGCCGGCGCAGCAGCGTCAGGAGACGATGACGTGGGACTTCGCCGGTGGGACGCATCTCGCGATCGCCGGCCAGACGCGCGCCGGCCGGTCCAGCGCCCTGCGCCTCGTCGCGGCCGGGATCGCACGACTCGTCGCGCCGCAGGACGTCCACGTCTACGGGCTCGACTGCGGAAACGGCGCACTCCTGCCGCTGGTGGCCATGCCGCATGTCGGGGCGGTGGTCACCCGTGACCAACCCGACCGGGTCCGTCGGCTGCTCGCCCTGCTGGGCGGTGAGGTGGCGCGCCGTCAGCAGCTGCTGGCCAGGGGCGGGTATGCGGACATCGCCGAGCAACGGGCCGCAGCGAACGCTGACGAGCGACTGCCCTTCCTGGTGCTGATGCTCGATCGGTGGGAGGGCTTTGTCGGCGCCTTCGAGCAGACCGACGGGGGCCAGATGCTGGACCAGATGCTGACGCTGCTGCGGGAGGGCGCGGCCGTCGGGTTGCGCGCGGTGCTGGCCGGCGACCGCAGCATGCTGACCGGCCGGATGGGGACCGCCCTCGAGGACCGCTTGCTGCTGCGCATGCCGTCGGCCGACGACTACTCGTTCGTCGGGATGCGGCAGAAGGACGTGCCGACTCGGATGCCCCCGGGGCGGGCGTTCCGCAGCGGCGCAGTCGCCGTGGAGGTGCAGCTGGCCCTGGTCGCGCCGGACCCGGCGGGGACGGCGCAGGTCGCCGAGCTGCAGCGTCTGGCCGGGCGGGCCCGCGAGCTCGCTGGGCCGATGCCGCCCGCGCTGCGCCCCGACCGGGTGGACGAGCTCCCGGTGATCATCTCGCTGGCCGATGCCGTTGCTCTGCGGGAGGAGGCCGCACGCCGCAGCGAGCTGCTGGTCGGCGTCGGTGGCGACACCCTCGGGGTCCGATCACTCGACGTCGAGCGCGACGGACCGGGACTGCTCGTCGTCGGCCCGCAGCGATCGGGACGCAGCACCGCGCTCCTTGTCGTGGTCCTGGACGCCGCAGAGCACGGCTGGAAGGTCACCGTGGTGGCACCGCGGCGCAGTCCCTTGCGTGACCTTGCGGGTCAACCGGGTATCCGCGCGGTTCTCACGGCTGACGACCCGCCCGATGCGCTGCGTTCTGCCCTTGACTCGCGTGGGCCCCGGCTCCTGGTCATCGACGACTTCGAGGTCCTCGGTGCCGAACATGTGCTCGCGGTGGTCGCAGAGGAGTACCTCAAAGGGATCCGGGACAGCGGTGATGCCATTGCGGTCGCTTGCGGCGTCGACGAGGTCGCCAGCATGTACCGGGGTGTCGCCGCGGTGCTCCGGAAGACCCGCACGGGTCTGCTGCTTGCGCCCCGGTCTGCAGCGGATGGCGATGTGTTCTCGACTCGCCTGCCACGGTCGGTCGGCAGTGCGGTACCGGCGGGACGGTCGATCCTGGTGCGGGCCGGGTCATGGGAGTGGGTGCAGGTGCCGTGGGTGCCCGCAACGGACGGCCAGTGATGCGACGGCGACCCCAGCCGGCGGACACCGGGCTATTCGCATCGGCCGGGCTGCCCAGCGTCGCTGAGCTCCGTTCGCTAGGGTGACGGCGGGTCATGGCGGGCGTTTCGTGGGGATGAGGGTCATATGTCCGAACCAGTAGTCGTACCGGACCTGCGGACCAATGTGCTCAGGCAGCGCAAGTACGCGGCCGCGACGCGCGCCGATGCCGGGCTGGGCAACCTGGCACCGCGGGGCGGCAACCCGCTGTCCGCGGTGCTGTCGTCGCTCGAGGGTGCGTGGGTGTCGCCGTCGGATGCACGCCGGATCTTCGCCGAGACCCTCGACGGCACGGGGAGCGCGGTGCCGGGAGCGTTCCGCAGCCAGGCCGCGGTGTGCCGCTCGGAGGCTTCGGCGGAGCCGGCGGAGGTCGACCACGACGACCCGCACGACGGCTGGAAGGCCGACGCCTCGCGGATCGACGCGCGGGTCACCGGGATGCTGCAGAACCCGTATCTGCGGGGTGGGTCCTGATGGTCACGGTGTCGATCGACGTGGAGGCGGCCAAAGGGGTCACGGCCGGCATCCGCACAGTCGCGAATACGGTGCTCGACGAGTGGAACGCCGTGGGGCTCGTGGCTCAGCGCGGCCTGTGCTCGACCGCGTCGTTGCGCGGGCTCTCCGACCCGCTGGAGGAGATGCTCCGTCTTGCCGGGGAGCTGGCAACCCGGGTGGATCTGGCAGTCACCTACAACACGGGCGACAAGGGGCAGCTGCCGACGGGCACCGTGTTGACCTATCAGGTCAGTGACGACACCTTGGCTGCGGTGAAGGCCCAGCTGGGTATCGAGATCGCTGAGGGCGTGCAGAAGCTGGAACCGGGCGGGAACATTCTGCACCGGGAGGATGTCGAGCGGTTCGAGTACTTCACGACGTTGATGGAGAAGTACAGCGCGGATGCCGCTGTGACGGATGCGATGTTCAACAAGTTCGGGCCCGAGGGCGTGGTCCAGGCGCCGATCATCCTCAAGGACTTCGCGGAGGCGTACCAGCGGGACCTGGCCTACCTGTCGGATGACGATGTGATGTGGGATGCCACGACTCACATCAACCAGCGGATCTCCGATTTGCAGCAGCGGTTCATGGAGTCTTTCGGTGCAGGTTTGGCGACCTCGACGAAGTCGGACGCCTTCCGTGGTGCGAACCCGGACTTCGCGAAGGATCTGGCCGCTGCGGCGACGCGGACCCCGAGTGGTCAGGGTTGGGGGTTGTCCCAGGTGCTGCGGTTCGGCAACTACGAGCCCGGGTTCCTGACCACTCTCGGCACGGAGCTGTACGACTGGGAGAAGGACCAGAACGGGGCCGTCTGGGGACCCCAGCTGGACTCCCAGGTGATGGGCTGGCGGTTGGGGACGGACGACAACGGGGGCCACTACGACCCGTTCGTGGGGTTGTTCGAGGCGATGGGGCGGACCCCGAAGGCATCGTTGGACTTCTTCAACCCCGACGCCGGCGGCTCGGCTGCCCAGGAGCGCGCGAAGTACTTCATCACGGACCGCACCTGGCGGGCGGACGACTTCAACGCGTTGGGTCTGGCCCTGGACGCGGCTTCGACCGCGTTCCACCAGCCTGGTGTCTCGGTGGACCTGCAGGAACGCTCGGCATGGATGGCGTCGGCGACCATCTCCTACCTCGCCGACCGCGCCCCGGGTTGGCATCACCGGCGGATCGGTGACGCCGGCAAGGACAGCCTCGCCCACATCCTCGCCACCTACATCTACGACGTCGACCGCATCGCGGGTGGGGCTGATGGCGGGCTGGGGACGCATCCGTCAAACCAGAACGCGCCGTGGGATGCCGGACTGCCCGTCGGCGCGGACTTCTCGAAGGACGATCTGATTGCCGTGCTCAACGAGACGCTCACCGACAAGGGTGCGGCGGCCCAGCTCGGTCGGGCGACTGCGGCCTGGAACGGCTACCGCATCGCGATTGCGGCGGACGGGTGGGGCGGGGAGGGTTCCGACACCGCGCGCCTCCAGGCGGCGGTCAATGAGGGCAGCCGGCTGACCGGGTTCGTCCTCGGGGCGATGGACACCGGCCTGACCGGTGAGGCGAAGAGCGCCGACGAGCGCGCCCAGACCTACATCGACCTTGCCTCGAGCGTGGTCGGGTTGATCCCGACGGGTGGGACGTTCACGTCGTTCCTTGCGGATCAGGCGCTCAGCGCGGGGGGCGATGCTCTGAGCGACCAGTTCACGGGAAACGAGTCCCGCGTTGCGGGCGAGCAGCACTCGGTGCGAGAGGTTGCGTTCACCGACCTGCAGATTGCACTGGCGGTGGCGCTGGCGGAGGAGGGCAAGCTTCCGAGCGGGGCGTTGACCAACGAGTCCGGAGTGACGTACCCGTGGTTCAAGGGCGGGCAGTTCAACGCTGACTCGCTGGCCGATCCGAGTGTCCGCAACGATTTCATCTCATGGATGAACAGCGGCGAGGGCGGCCAGACGCTGACCGCGCTCTTGCCGGACGTCGCGGCGGAGTTCGACCATGGCGTGAACAGTGGCTCGGGAGGCGCGCGGTGAGAATGCGCGAGGTTGTGGTTGCCGTGTCAGTGGTGTGCCTCCTTGCGGGGTGCACGAGTCGGGACGTCAGCACCCCGGTGCCGACGGAGGCCGCCGCACCGTACCTGTGCGACGGTGTGCCGGCGCGCGGGGTCGAACTCCTCACCGGGGCATCGGCTCCCAAGGTGGAGCAGATCGGGCGTTGGGGGCAGGACGACGGGGCCTTCTACTGCACGGTCACCGTTGAGCAGGACGTCGGGCTGTTCCGGGGGCTGACGGTGATCGACCAACGGGTGGCCGCGACGATCTACGGCAGCGCGGAGGCGGCTCAGGCGGAGCTTCGGGCGACGACAGGGCGGCTGATCACGGCCTCGGCGCCGGGTGTCGGTGCGGTTTACGGCTCGAGGAAGGGTGACCTGACGGCTGCTTGGTCCTGCGGGGACAGGTACCTGGAGGTGATGGCCAAGGGCGTCTTCGACGACGGCCGGGACGCCGAGCAGGACCTGAGCAACCTCGTGGTGTCGATGTTGCCGTGGGTTTGCGGTGGCGTGGGCGCGCCGAAGCGGACGGTGGGGAACTGATGGGGGTGGTGGTTGCGATGGGGCGTAGGCGGGTGCTCTCCGTGGTGGCTGGGGTCGCTCTGGTGGCCGGGGCGGTGGTGGGGTGTTCGTCGCCGGTGAAGCCGTCGTCATCGACGGCCGCGCCGACCGCATCTGCGAGCCTGTCGCCGGATCCGTCGGCGAGCGCGGCCGCGGTGCAGGCTGCGGTCCTGGCCGTGTACCACCGCTACTGGGACGCGGTTGTTGCCGCAGAACGCGGCAACCCCGATCCGGCCCTGTTCGCTGACAACACGAAGGGCGCCCTGGTGGAGGAGAAGCTCGCCGTGGCCACGCAGTACCAGAAGTACGGGATCGTCCGGCAGGGGGCACCGAGCTTTGCGAATGTGACTGTCGAGGTCCAAGGGGACCAGGCGACAGTGCTGGCGTGTGTGGACAACTCGAAATGGATCGTACCGGAGGCGACCGGCGCGCCGCCCGGCGTCCTCCCTGGAGGCCTGCACCTTGAGCTGATCGGTGATGCCTGGTTCGTGACCAAGTATGTCGACCCGCCTGCGGGCTTCGCGTGCTGACGATGGGTCGCAGGGCAGCCGCGGGGGTGCTCGGCGCCGCGGCGCTGTTGGCCGTCTTCGTGTCCGGCGTCGCCGTCGCCGTCGAAGTGCCTCCCGGTTGTCACCTTGAGGACGCAGGGGTACGCGGCGGGGAGGCCTCGTACGTGGTCGTCTGTCCTGGCAACCCGGGTGGTTCGTCGGGCGGGTCGTCTGGTCCGGCCGGGCCGTCGTGCGTGTTGTCGGGGCTGAATGACTATTGCATTGGTGCGAGTGCGTGTTGGTCGAATGTGCCGTCGGCGTTGCCGGTGGAGTCGTGGCCGGTGGATTCGCGTCCGTCGGTGGATGCGATCTACACGTATCAGTCGTGTGATCCTGATCCGTCGGGGACGTTGACGGGGTGGTCGTGGTACACGCCGCCGCAGATGAGCGCAGCGCAGGCGGCGCGGGAGGCGTTCGGGTTGTTGGCCACACCGGGGTTCACGGTGGGGTTCAACCCGCCGGGGCGGGCGGTGGTGGGCGTTCCGACGTGGTTGTGGGCGCAGACCGCGCAGGTCGGGGTGATCACTGGTTCGTCGGCTCTTGGTGTGGTGGCGTTCGGGGAGCCGGCCCGGTTGGAGGTTGACCCGGGGGATGGTTCTGGTGTGCTGGACTGCCCGTGGTCGACGGCGGCGTCGGGGGTGTGTGCGTATACGTACGCCCGGTCGTCGGTGGGTCAGCGGGTGGGTCCTGGTGGGCAGCCGGCGTACACGGTTCGGATGCGGTTGGTGTATCGGGTGCGGTTTGAGAACAACGGTGCGCCGTTCGAGGTGGCGGGTCTGCCGGGCACGTTGGAGTCGCCGTGGCAGAACGTGTCGGTGCCGGTGGCCGAGATCCAAGCCCTGGTCACGCTGGGCGAGTCCTGAGGGTGCCGGCGTCGACCTGTGAACTGACCGGACCCGGCGCGCGCGAAGGGCGCCAGAGCCAGCCGGCTCGGCGCCCTTCGGCACTTGTGCGAGACGTCAGAGCGCCGTGACCGCAGCGAGGTCCGGCGCATCCGTCACGCCGTTGACGGCGGCGTTGTTGTTGTGGTTGTGGGCCACGTCGGTCGCAGCGGCGGCCAGCGTCTCCTCGAACTTCTGGAGGTGCGGGCGGAACTGCTCCCAGGCTGCGCGGAACGCCTCGGCGTTCGGCGTCTGCCAGACGGCGTTGCCGAGGTCTCGATCCGTGGACGTGCGGATCTCGTAGGCGTTCGTGACGTTGCTCTTGAGCGTCGTGTAGAGCGTCTGGAGGGTGGAGAGTTCGGCGGTCAGTGCCATAAGAGGCCTCCTGGTTGCTGTCGTGGTCGCTCGGACGGAAGACACTTTGTCATGTATTCGCAGTATTCGCGCTCGGTTCGACATATCGCGCCAACAGAACGCCGGCCAGGCGCGGGGTCGTGTCCTGCCGGTGGTCGCGCCGTCGGCGGACTGCTACCCGGCGGTGACCGCGATCGACGCCTAGCTCTCCTGCGCGGGGATCAGACAGAACTCGTTCCCCTCCAGGTCGGCCAGCACGAACCACTGCACGTCGCCCTGGCCGATGTCGGCGTGTCGTGCGCCGAGGGCGAGCAGGCGTTCGAGCTCTTGCTCGATCGTCGCCTCCCGGGGCTCGACGTCGAGGTGCAGCCGGTTCTTGACGGTCTTGGCGTCCGGGACGGGCTCAAAGAGGATACGAGGCCCCGCACCGCCGGGTGCCTCGAGCCGCAACGAGCCCTCGCCCCACGGGCTGGTGATCGGCCAACCGAGGACCTGCGACCACCAGGCGGCCTGCGCCGTGGTGTCGTGGCTGTCGATCACGATCTCGTTCAGCATGCATGCCATGGGTTCTCCTCCGACGAAGTGGAGTGATCTGGCGCCAGCGCTCCGGGCCTGGCTGCCGTGTCACCCCAGATTATTCGGGGAGGGCGCGTCGTGGGGACGCACTAAGATCAGGCGGGCGCCCCGGCGCACTCCCGTTCGTCCCTGGAAGGACCCTTCGTGCTCCGAACTCACAACGCCGGCTCACTTCGGGCCGGGCAGACCGGCGAGACCGTCACCCTGACCGGCTGGGTCGCGCGGCGGCGCGATCACGGTGGTGTGGCCTTCATCGACCTGCGGGACGCCTCGGGCATCGCTCAGGTGGTGATCCGGGACGAGGCCGTCGCCCACGGCCTGCGCAACGAGTTCGTGCTGAAGGTCACCGGCGAGGTCTCCCGTCGGCCGGCCGGGAACGAGAACCCCAACCTCCCGACCGGCGAGATCGAGGTCATCGCGCGCGACGTCGTCGTCCTCAACGAGGCGGCCCCGCTGCCGTTCCAGATCGACGAACACGTCGAGGTCGGCGAAGAGGCGCGCTTGAAGTACCGCTACCTGGACCTGCGCCGGAGCGGCCCCGCAGCGGCGCTGCGGCTGCGCTCGAAGGTCAGCGCCGCCGCCCGTCGGGTCCTCGACGCGCACGAGTTCATCGAGATCGAGACGCCCACGCTGACCCGCTCGACCCCCGAGGGCGCGCGCGATTTCCTGGTTCCGGCCCGGCTGCAACCGGGATGCTGGTACGCGTTGCCGCAGTCGCCCCAGCTCTTCAAGCAGCTGCTCATGGTCGCCGGGATGGAGCGGTACTACCAGATCGCCCGCTGCTACCGCGACGAGGACTTCCGGGCGGACCGGCAGCCGGAGTTCACCCAGCTCGACGTGGAGATGAGCTTCGTCGAGCAGGACGACGTGATCGCCCTCTCGGAGGAGATCCTCGCCGAGGTGTGGGCGCTGATCGGCTCCGAGCTGAGCACGCCGATCCCGCGGATGACCTTTGCCGAGGCGATGCGTCGGTTCGGCACCGACAAGCCCGACCTGCGCTTCGGGCTCGAGCTCACCGAGCTCACCGACTACTTCGCGAGCACCCCGTTCCGGGTGTTTCAGGCGCCGTATGTGGGGGCCGTCGTCATGCCGGGCGGTGCCTCGCAGCCGCGCAAGACCCTCGACGCCTGGCAGGACTGGGCCAAGCAGCGCGGCGCCAAGGGGCTCGCCTACGTACTTGTCGGGCCGGACGGCGAGGCCGGCGGCCCGGTGGCCAAGAACCTCAGCGACGAGGAGCGCGCGGGTCTCGCCGCGGCGGTGGGCGCGGTGCCTGGCGACTGCGTCTTCTTCGCGGCCGGCACCGTCGGGTCCGCCCGAGCCCTGCTCGGCGCGACTCGGCTCGAGATCGGGCGTCGCGGGGACCTGATCGACCCGGACGCCTGGTCGTTCCTGTGGGTGACCGACGCACCGCTGTTCAAGCCGACCGGCGAGGACGACGACGTCGCCGTCGGTGGTGGTGCGTGGACGGCCGTGCACCACGCCTTCACCTCGCCGACGCCGGAGTGGATCGACCGCTTCGAGCAAGACCCGGGCAACGCGCTTGCGTACGCCTACGACATCGTCTGCAACGGGAACGAGATCGGCGGCGGCTCGATCCGTATCCACCGCCGCGACGTCCAGCAGCGAGTGTTCGAGGTGATGGGCATCGGCGAAGCAGAGGCGCAGGAGAAGTTCGGCTTCCTGCTCGACGCCTTCACCTTCGGCGCGCCGCCGCACGGCGGGATCGCGTTCGGCTGGGACCGGATCGTCGCGCTGCTCGCGAAGACCGAGTCGATCCGGGACGTCATCGCGTTCCCGAAGTCCGGTGGCGGCTACGACCCGCTGACCCAGGCGCCGGC
>JADGOR010000154.1 GCA_017882855.1 Cellulomonas sp.
GGGATGGTGCTGGATGCCGCCGGTGCTCCCCGGCTCGGTGTCTCGTTCCCTCGCGCCAACGAGGAGCATGGCTTCCTGGTCGGCCCGGGAACTGCGTCACTCGCGGTGGGCGACCTTGTCCGGATCCTGCCGCACCACGCGTGCGCCACGGTCAACATGTGGAGCGAGCTGATCGCGATCCAGCCTGACGGTTCGTACGAGCGGTGGCCGATCGTCGCGCGTCACTGACGCTACGCTCCTCCTTTCCCTCTGCTCCGGGAGGTCATCGTGTCGTACGTCGTCGACTTCGAGAACGTGTCAACCATCGGGCTGGAATCCTCCCCAGTAGCGGAGACTCTCGCAGGCCTGCGAGCCAACGAGGCGCGCTACTACAAGAACAAGTACGGCCATGTCTTCACCGTCGACCGTGCGGACGAGGCGACAGAGACAGTCGCCTGGGTGAGCCGAGTCCTTTCCGACGAGCGGGACATCGTGATCTCGTCCCGCCCTCTCGAGGCGACGTCCTTCGAGGTCGACGGTCTCCGGATGGCGTACGTGTTCTACGAGTCGGGCCTGGCCATCAACGTCATGTACGGCCTCGCGGACGGCGCCAAGCGTGCGGTGGGGTTCAAGCTGTCCGAGGGGATGGAGATTCCCGAGGAGCTCGCGTCGCGCTTCAAGTTCGCGAGACAGAAGTCGAAGCTGGCCGGGGTGATCCGCGGCTCCTTCTTCGTGATCAAGGCTGAGTACTGACTGTGCTTGACCGACAAAGCACCGCCACTGATCAGGCGGCGGGCGCGCGGAGTTCTCGCAGGGTTCCGAAGGGTCCTGTGGCGTAGCGGTAGCCGGTTGGTGAGGTCCATTCGAGCCAGCCGCCGTCGTATTGGGTGAGTCTCCATGCTCTGGCTGTCTTCGCTCTGTGGGGTCTGCGGGTGAGCGGGGCCAGGTTGTCAGTCCGGGTCTGGCCGGGGGGTCCGGATGAGCCGTGGACGTAGGGGTCGGTGTGGTCGAGGTCGAGGTTCCTGCTCGGCTGGGTGCCGTACGGGAACATGTCGACCGGGGATCGCGAGCAGACGGTGGTTCGGATCCGGTTCGGGATCTCGTACGCGTCGACCGGGCTGATCGCGTTCAGGTCGAGCACCGGGCGAACCGTGACCCGAGAGTTGCCGAGAAGCTCGACCCACGTCTCACGGGAGAGTGAGCCGTGGCCTTCGATGCGGGCGACCGCCAGGTCAGTGTCGGTGGTCTGCGGGTCGAGGTGAACGATCAGGGTGGCCTTCTGCTGGCAGGGCGCGTCTTGGCCGGTGAGGAGCTGGAACGCCCGGGCCGGGTCGGCCAGGATCCCGAGCGCACTCGCCCGGCGCTGATCCAGCGACTCCAGATCCCCATCCGCGGCGAGCACGGCGGCGAGCTGGTTCAGGGTGGCATCGAGGGCGACCGCGTCGGTGACGTCGAGCCGTCCGGTCAGGTTCCGGCACGGGCCGGACTCCAGGCTCGGGTCCCACAACGTGACGTGGCGGTGGGTCCGGGCCTTGAGTTCCCGCTCTCGGGCTTCCTCCGGATCCGCCAACGCGATGTAGCCACGCAGCAGCCGCATCGCCCGGCCTCGGGGCAGGCTGACCAGCCGCGGGGTGATCTGCTGATCGACCCACAGGGCAGCCGCCTGGCACAAGCCGGCCGCGTTGACCTCGCTGATGATCTCGCTCGCCCGGTACCAGCGGACCGCCCCGGCCCGGACCGCGTCCCACAACAGCGGATGCCGGTAGACGCAGTTCAGCACCTGCCCGATCAGACACGCCCCGGATCCTGGGCTGATCGCCAACAGGGCCGAGACCTCGAGACTCAGGTATTCTGCGACCCCGGGTGTGCCGTGCGCACCATGGAAGACCAGTCTTTCGGCTGCCTCACCGAACGCATCCTCATCGACCGCCCGGAACGCCAGGCACAGCTCGTGGATCGTCTCCAGCTTCGCGATCTCATCCGCGATCATGGCCCGCTCCGAATGATCCAGCTTCGCGAACAACTCACGCGCGTTCGCGGGCACGACCACAGGCGCCGGGTCAGAGACCACGAAGTGCCTAGGCGATACGTACATACGTACGATTATACTCTAGATGTATCAACGAAGCAAGAGGATGACGGCAGTACCATTGATTGAAGAGTACGGTCAGTCGGCCCGCCAGCCCGCCCCGAAGCACGTGAACGACGCGGCCAGCAGGGGGCCATCGGACGTGGCAGCAGCCAGGGCCGCCGCCGCGTCGAGGCCAGCGCTGAGGCCCTCGTGGTACGCGGTCATCGTCGCGAGCGCGAGCTCGTCGTCGACGACGCTCACGGGCGCGACGACGGTGGAGACGCCGAAGGCCAGCAGGCACGCGGTGAGGCCGAGGGCCTCGTCGCCCGGTCGTACGTTCACCCTCCCCGCGCGGCACGCCGACAGCACCACGTGGCGCGCCCTTACGCGGAGGCCCTCGACCTCGTGGACGAATGTCGGCCCGTCGGCGAGCAGCAGCGAGCTGAACAGGGGGTTGTCGGGTTCGTGCTGGCCGTGCGCGGCGACATGGACGAGGTCGCTCGTCACCAGCCCGTCCCGGAAGTCATGGCCCGTCGACCAGGGTTTGTCCGGTTGACGCCAGGTGGCCGCGACAGCCGCCTGCTCTGCGCCCGCCGACCGCAGGTCGGGACCAGCCACCGCCCGTACCAACGGGTTCTCGACGACCACGTCATGCCGTACCCAGTGGGTCGCGGACAGCGACACCGTGAGGCTCCGTCCGCGCAGGCTCGGCAGCATCGCCCAGGGGAACGCGGCGAGCTGAGCGGGTGGTACGAGAAGGAGCGGGTCGCCACCCGTCGGCAGCGCCGATGACAGCGCACGGCCGAGCGCCTCGAGCGTGCCCATCAGCGAGCCCGTGATCCCGGCTCGCAGCGAGGAACCCTGCACCGACGAGGTGATACGAGCTAGCGCCTCGACATCCGCGGATGCCTGGCGTCCGAACTCGAGGATGTCCCGCGCGCCGGCCACACTGATGAGCTTGAAGCGTCGTCCGGGTCGGACGACGACGGCGACGAGGCTGTCGCCCGTGATCGCCATGCTGGTCAACGCGGTGTTCCGCTCGGCCAGTAGAGCCCGGATCTCGGCGGTAGATGACGCCACGTCGTCGGCTGTCTCTCCCAGATCCCGCGCCCAGGAAGTCTCTCGGAGCGCCCTGACCGTACGGCTGACCGCTCGCCGGTTCTCGGCGAGGTCCGTGCCCGGCTCGGCGTCGCGCTGGTCGGAGCGGAGCTTGCGCAGCATGGTCCACAACGCCTGCTCGGGCGGATCGTCGCTGGGCCGGACCTGGGGCATGGACCCGGTCGCCGTACGCCACCTTTCGGTCACCGCCAGCACCCGCGCCCCCGAGCCCGATCGCGCCGCGAGCGCCACATCGGTCACCGCGAGCGGGGACGCGTGGAGCGCCATGCCGGTCTTGAGGTCGAGGCTGGAAACCCCCCGGCGGGCG
>JADGOR010000155.1 GCA_017882855.1 Cellulomonas sp.
AGGATCTCGCCGTCGTCGGCGAGCTTGACCTGGACCGGAGGGATCGTCCGCCCCACCGTCCCGAGCCCGTGGTCGCGCTGGTTCGTGGCCGAAGTGACGCCGCATTCGGTGGCGCCGTAGCCCTGCATGACCACGACCCCGATGTCCTCCCAGGCCTGCTGCAGCGAGGGCGGCAGGAATGCGGCGGCCGACACGATGAGGTTGAGCGAGCCGCCGAGCTGGCGATGGACCCGGGCGAAGATCCGGCGTCGGGCGGGGTAGGGGAGCCGGCGCGCAATCCGGCGCAGCCGACTGAATGTGGCGAGCTTGCCCTGACGTGCGACCTCGGTTTCGATGGCCGACCAGAAGAGATCGACGATCTGCGGAACCAGCACGAGCGTGGTGGTCCGGTGGTCGCGGATCGCCTCGAAGATGACGCGCGGGTTGCGGCTGCGAATGTACAGAACGTGCGCGCCGACGCTCATCGCGTAATAAACGGTCGCGACCTGTTCGAGCAGATGCGACAGCGGCAGCAACGAAACGGCGCGGTGCTCCTGCTCCGGGATCAGGTTGTGGGCCGCCTCCAGGGTGCCGATCAGATTTCCGTGAGTCAGCATCACCCCTTTGGGCTCGCCGGTTGTGCCCGAAGTGAAGATGACCTCGGCCAGATCCTCGCGGCCGGGACGCCGCCAGGCCTTGACCTGCTCCTCCCAGTCGGCCGGGAAACTGGCGTCCGGCTCCGCGGAGAGATGCTCGGCGACGGACGCGGGGAAGTGTTCCAGGCACGCGTCGGCCGGATCGGGGGTGTCGCGGCCGGTCCCGAGGACGAGGTGGCGGGCGTCCGCCCGGGCGACGATCCGCTCGATCGCGCCGCTGGACATACGCAGGTCCAGCGGGACGGTGGTGATGCCGGCCCGCATTGCCCCAAAGTAGACCGCCGGCACAGACGGGCTCGACGGGGTCCAGACCAGCAGCCGATCGCCCGGCTGCAGCCCGAGCGCCCGCAGCCGCCAGGCGATGATCCGGCTGCGGCGGTTCAGCTCGCGGTAGGTCCACTGCATGGTCGACCCATCGTCGCCGCGCATGCCGAAGGCGAACCGATCGCCGTACCGGTCTTCGCCCTGGTCGATGATGTCGAGGAGGCTGTCGAGTCGATCCATCGGGGCGACATCATATGCCCAACGCGCCGGGCGTCCCGATCGTGAAATGGGATGAACGAATCAGCATCGCAGGCAATCGAATAGGGCATGGAGCGCACACTCGGTCGATCGGACGTGAGGTTGGGGAGGCGATTGGTGGCCAGTGAGTCGAACGACGAGGCATTCGCGGCGCTGACGCGCCGGCATCTCGACTCGGCCTACCGCCTGGCCTGGGCGATCCTCAATGACACCGGGGACGCGGACGATGCCACGCAGGACGCGTTCGCCCTGGCCTGGCGGAATCGCCGCAGCCTGCGCGACCCGGCCCGCTTCGACGCCTGGTTCGGCCGGATCCTGGTCAACGTCTGCCGACAGCGTCTCCGTCAACGCTCGCGTCAACTGACCAAGTGGCTCGATATCGAAGCTGGCCCGGCCATATCCGACGCCGGCCAACCGACGTCCGACAGAGACGCTATCTCCCGTGCCATGGTCCGGCTCGACGCCGACCACCGGATCGTGGTCATCCTGCGCTACTGGGCGGATCTGACGGTCGAGGAGATCGCGGCCCGGCTCGACGTACCGGCCGGCACGGTCAAGTCCCGCCTCCACTACGCGCTGCGGTCGTTGCGACCGCGGCTGGAGGATCACCGATGAACGACAACGACCTCGATCGCGCGTTCGAAGCGGATGTGAGCGCCGAACTCAAGCGGACAATCGTGCCCCCCCCGACCCCGGAGTACGTCCGGGCCCGAGTGGAGCGGCTCGCGACGCAGGGCGTGGAGGAGGCCGGCTATCAGCGGAGCGTGCCGGCTTGGCGGCGGGGAGTAGCCGGCTTTGGGCGCCTCGCGGCCGCGGTCGCGATCGTGGCCCTTGTGGCCGCGGGCCTCGTCTTGCGTGGCACCGGCCCCCAGCCCGCTGGCCCGGTGTCCACCGCGACGCCGTCGACCGTGCCGACTCCGTCCGCCACGCCTGGCCCGACGTTCCCGCCCGGGCCCAACGGCCCGCGACAGCAGGTGGGGCAGTTCCGCTGGATCGAAGGGCTGACCGGCTACATCGTGGTCGGAGACCGGGAGTTGCACATGACCACCGACGGCGGGATCACCTGGTCCGAGGCACGTCAGCTCCCAGCGTCGACGGACCTCGGCCTCACGTTCGTCGACGCGAGGCACGGCTGGACGGCCTGGGTGAACGACGACGCCACCCAGTCCCACATCGTCGTCTATCGAACGTCCGATGGAGGGAAGACATGGCAGTCGTCCGAGGTGGCCACGCTTCCGCTCGACCCCTCGCTGAGCCTGTCCGTCAATAGCCACTTCTCCGATGCCGGCCATGGCGCTGTCCTCGTAACCCGCTCGGGCCCAATTACAAGTGGCTCCTTGGTCTTCCCGGTGCTGAAGCAGGATTGTCGGCTCTACACGAGCGACGACGGCGGCGTCAGCTGGTCTGGGGCAGCCGCCGGCCCCTGCTTGACCGGTGGGGGGCCGAGCTGGTTCAACTCGTCCACCGCGTTCGTGCTCGCGAGCAAGTCTCCGTCGGTCGCCGAAATCACGACGGACGGCGGCCGAAGCTGGCGGACCGGCACCCTGCCGGGCGTGCCGGACAACATGTGGGTCCAGGGATCGCTCCTCATCCAACTGGACGCGCCCGGGAAGCTACGGCTTGTCGGCCGGTACTGGCCGGTTTCGGGGAACTCGACCGGCGAGCTGCCTATGGTCGTGTACGAGAGCTCCGACGGCGGCACGACCTGGGTCGAGGAATACCGCTTCAGCTCACATAACGTGAACGCCGGCCTCACGGCATTCTCGGCCGATCGCTGGCGGGCACTCGGCGGCGGCGACGGCAACTTCGCCTGGCTGTTGGAAACCCGCGACGGCGGCCGGACCTGGAGCCGCGTGGGAACCGGCGAGTTCTTGGTCGGCTCAATGGGCTGGACCGACGACCAGCACGGCATGCTGCAGGGTGGCATCAGTTGCACGCAGGGAACGGCCTGCAGCCACTACGGGTCGGTCTACGTCACAAACGACGGCGGCCTGACCTGGCATCAAGTCCCGTTCTAGGTTCTGGCACTCCCTTGGCGGCGGTTGATCGGCGACAGCCGGTCGAGCCCGTCGCTCTTCTTGCGGGATACGGGTGGCGTCCGGTAGACAACGTCGCGGGTCCCGGGATACACTCCGGCAGCCCTGTTCGCGGGTGGTTTATGCGCGCTTCCCGGAGCGCGATCCTGGACTGCGATCGTGAACGAGCCCCGAAGGAGGTGATTTCCGGATTGGCAGAAGTCCGTGTGGGTGAGAACGAAAGCTTCGAGAGTGCCCTGCGCCGGTTCAACAAGAAGATCCAGCAGAGCGGC
>JADGOR010000025.1 GCA_017882855.1 Cellulomonas sp.
GCCGTCGGCGCCCGGTGCCGAGGCATCGGTCCCGTTGTCGGCGACTCCCGGTCGGGGTGCCGTTCCGCGGTCCATGGTCATCCCTTCGTTCACGATGCCTGCCGCGGGTGCGACCGGGTAGCCGGTGCGCGGGAGCGCGACCGGACCGGCGCTGACGCCGGACTTCTTGCCGGAGCCGATCGACCGGACGATGAGCACGACGATGCCGGCCACCACCAGCGCGCCGAACAGGGCACTGACGGCGGATCCCAGCCGTCCCCACGGGAAGAACGACGTCGGCCACACCGAGTCGGGCCGCGCGGCGCCGAGCACGACGAGTGCGATGGCACCGACGATGGCGCCGTCGACGTTCCCGCGGATCGCCTCCTGGAGGTGGATCCGGCCGTCGCGCTCCTCGGGGAGCAGGGCCCATGCGGCGCCGTAGAGCACGAGCCCGAGGCCGCCGAAGATCGCGAGGACGAGCAGGATGCCGCGGGTCAGCGCGACATCGATGCCGAGCCGACGAGCGAGACCGCCGGACACGCCGCCGATCCACCTCGAGTCGGTCCGTACGATCCCGATCCGGCGGATCGAGTCGAAGAACGAGTCGAGACCGGCGCGCGGCGCGCGCGGCGGCGGCGCTGGGTAGGAGGTGCTGGGGTCCGGTGTCGCGTCCATACCTGTCATCGTCGTGGCCCGGCGGGGCCCGTGCCATCAGGTACTTCCCTGAAGCGACCCTGAATCCTGCACCCGAATCCCCTGATCGACCCGCGGAAACGTGCTCTTTGGCTCCGGAACGTGTGACGATCGGGGCGTGAGCACGTCACCCCCGGCGCCGGCGAGCGCGGAGCCGACGGCGAGGTTGCCGCTCCGGCGGCCTCGCCGCGGCCGCGTCCTGGGTGGCGTCTGCGCCGGGCTCGCGGCGCACCTCGGCCAGCCGGTCGGGATCGTCCGGCTCGTGATGGTGTTCGCGACGCTCGTCGGGGGCGCGGGCGCGGTGCTCTACGTCTGGCTCTGGATCACGGTGCCCGCCGGCGACCCGGTGGGCGCCGCCCTGGACCAGCGGGCGGTGGCGATGTCCCGTCTCGCTCCCCGGCTGCGCACCGGCGCCGCGGACCTGCCCGTCGCCGAGATCGCGGTCGGGCTGGTGCTCGTCATCGGCGCCGGGCTGATGATCGCCCAGCGCCAGGGGCACAGTCTGGACGCCAACTGGCTGTTGCCGGCGCTGCTGCTGCTCGCTGGGGTGGCGCTCGCGTGGAGCCAGCTCGACGCCGTGCAGCGTGAGCAGTGGTTGATGCGGACCGGAGGCGGGACACCGGTCAGCATCCTTCGACTTGCCGGCGGCGTGCTGCTGGTGCTCGTCGGGGTCCTGCTGCTGGTCTGGCAGGATGCGCCGCCCGCGTCGTTGCTGCGCTCGGCGGCCGCTACGCTCGCGGTCCTGATCGGCGTGGCGCTCGCCCTCGCCCCGTGGTGGCTGCGGCTCGTTCGAGAGCTGGGCGACGTCCGGGCGGCCCGCGAGCGCGAGGCCGAGCGCGCGGACATCGCCGCCCACCTGCACGACTCGGTGCTGCAGACACTGGCCCTGATCCGCGCGCAGAGCTCCGATCCGGAAGCGGTCGCACGCCTCGCGCGCGCCCAGGAGCGAGAGCTGCGCGGCTGGCTGTACGAGGACCGCGCGGCTCCCGGCACCTCGATCGCGCAAGCGGTCCGCGGCGTCGTCGGCGAGGTCGAGGACGCGGCCGCGGAGCCGATCGAGGCCGTCGTGGTGGGGGACCGGGCACCCGACGCGAACACGGACGCGATGCTCCAGGCGACCCGGGAGGCGCTGCTCAACGCCGTTCGGCACGGCGCCGCGCCGATCTCGCTGTACGTCGAGGTCCGACCCGAAGCGGTCGAGGTCTTCGTCCGCGACCACGGCCAGGGTTTCGATCTGGCCGCGGTTCCCGCCGACCGGCTCGGCGTTCGTGAGTCGATCATCGGCCGGGTCCGGCGGCGCGGCGGCACGGCAACGGTGCAGAATTCTGGCGAGCGCGGTACCGAGGTGCACCTCGCACTACCGGCGGCGGGCGGGGAGGTCGGCTGAGATGGACGACGACGCGATCACGGTCGTGCTGGTCGACGACCACCGGATGTTCCGTGCCGGGGTGCGCGCCTCGCTCGACGACGCCTTCGACGTCGTCGGGGAGGCCGAAGATGTCGAAGGAGCTGTTCGCGCCGTCCATGAGCTCCGGCCGAGCGTCGTGCTGCTCGACGTGCACCTGCCGGGCGGCTGCGGCGGTGGCGGGGCAGAGGTGATCGCCGGCTGTGCCGACCTGCTGGACGAGACCCGTTTCCTCGCCCTGTCGGTGTCCGACGCGGCCGACGACGTCGTATCGGTGATCCGGGCCGGCGCTCGCGGGTACGTGACGAAGGCGATCACCGGCCCCGAGCTCGGCGACGCGATCAAGCAGGTGGCCGGCGGCGACGCGGTCTTCTCACCGCGACTCGCCGGGTTCGTGCTCGATGCCTTCGGGACCGGCGCCGGGGACGTCGCGGTGACCGACGACGAGCTCGACCGGCTCTCGGCGCGCGAGCAAGAGGTGATGCGGCTGATCGCGCGCGGCTTCAGCTACCGCGAGGTCGCGTCCGCGCTGTTCATCTCGATCAAGACGGTCGAGACACATGTCTCGGCGGTGCTGCGCAAGCTCCAGCTGTCGTCCCGCCACGAGCTGACCCGCTGGGCCGCCGCCCGACACCTGCTCTGAAGCATTCCGTCGCAATCGGGCGGAGCGATCTGGCACGCTCGCGCGGCGTGTCTGTGCCAGATCGCTCCACCCGACGTGTGCCTGCGTCCTGGGCGCGCTGGCCCTACGATCACCGGCATGACGTACGTCTTTGAGGGCCTGCTCGTCCTGCACCTCGTCGGCTGGTCGATCGTGCTCGGTGGCTGGCTGGTGAACCTGCGGTCCGGATCGCCGGCACGCGGCACGTTCCACGGAGCGCTGACGGCACTCGTGACCGGTCTGCTGATGGCGGGGATGATCGGTCTGAAGCTGGTCAAGGAAGACGTCAGCCCGCTCAAGCTCGTCGCCAAGTTCGTCATCGCGCTCGTCGTGACGGCGCTCGCGTGGGAGGCGCACCGCAGCCCGGAGCGCGAGAGCCGTATCAACACCACTGCGATCGGCTCGCTCACGATGCTCAACGTGGTTCTCGCCGTCTTCTGGAACTGAGCTCCACTGCGTGGCGTCGGTGGCGGCGTCCGGCGTCGGTGTGGGCGCTTAGGCTTGACCCCGACATGAGCACGCTGTTCGAGAACCTCCCGCTGCCCGGCTTCCCCGTCGTCTCGGATGACGCGCGCTTGCCCTCGGCAGTGCCCCCGCGCGAGTCGAGCGACGCCGCGGGTGACCCCCCGGGAGGTGAACCGGCCGTGGCCGCCGGCCGCGGGCCGAGCGTTCCCGACGCACCGCCCTCGGGCGAGACCGGCGACGCTGCCGCGGCCGAGCGACTCCTCGACGGCCTCAACCCGCAGCAGCGCGAGGCCGTGCTGCACCAGGGATCGCCGCTGCTCATCGTGGCCGGGGCCGGCTCGGGCAAGACGCGGGTCCTCACCCACCGGATCGGGTACCTGCTGGCGACGCACCGGGCCCGCCCCGGCGAGATCCTCGCCATCACGTTCACGAACAAGGCGGCCGCCGAGATGCGGGACCGGGTCGCCGCGCTCGTCGGTGCGGATGCGCGGACGATGTGGGTCTCGACCTTCCACTCGGCCTGCGTCCGGATCCTGCGGCGCGAGGCGGCCACTCTCGGCCTGCGGTCGACGTTCTCGATCTACGACGCTGCGGACGCCCAACGGCTGATGACTCTGGTGGCGCGCGAGCTGGACCTGGACGTCAAGCGCTACCCGCCGAAGATGCTGATCCACAAGATCTCCGCGCTCAAGGACGAGCTGGTCGACCCGGAGACCTACGCCGGCACCGTGGGGCAGACGGCCGGCCGTGGCGACCTCGACACCGTCGTCGCGCAGGCCTACACGATGTACCAGGCGCGCTTGAAGCAGGCCCACGCCCTCGACTTCGACGATCTCATCATGACCACCGTGAACCTCCTGCAGGCGTTCCCGGCGGTCGCGGAGCACTACCGGCGCAGGTTCCGCCACGTGCTGGTCGACGAGTACCAGGACACCAACCACGCGCAGTACATGCTGGTCCGCGAGCTCGCCGGGATCACCGCGCGAGCCGGCGCTCCCGGCAGTCGGCCGCGCGCCGTGGACGACGAGCCGACGCCGACCGCGCCGGCCGGCCCGCACGGCGAGCTGACCGTCGTCGGCGACGCCGATCAGTCCATCTACGCGTTCCGTGGCGCGACGATCCGCAACATCCTCGAGTTCGAGGCGGACTACCCGGACGCCCGCACGATCGTGCTCGAGCAGAACTACCGCAGCACCCAGACGATCCTCAGCGCGGCGAACGCGGTGATCGCGCGCAACCCGGGTCGCAAGGCGAAGAACCTGTGGACGGACTCCGGACCGGGGGCCCGCATCGTGGGCTACGTGGCCGACGACGAGCACGAGGAGGCTCGTTTCGTCGCCGAGGAGATCGACCGGCTCGGCGACGTCGAGGGGGTGCGGCCCGGCGATGTCGCCGTGTTCTACCGCGCGAACGCACAGTCGCGCGCGCTCGAGGAGGTGCTGATCCGGGTCGGCCTGCCGTACAAGGTGGTCGGTGGGACGCGGTTCTACGAGCGGCGCGAGATCAAGGATGCGGTCGCCTACCTGCGCGCCATCGTCAACCCCGACGACGACGTCAACCTGCGCCGCATCATGAACGTGCCCAAGCGCGGCCTCGGAGACCGTGCCGAGGCGATGGTCGCGGCCCATGCCGAGCGGAACCGGATCTCGTTCGGCACCGCTCTCGAGCAGGTCGACGACGTGCCCGGGCTGGCGACCCGATCGCTGAACGGCCTGCGTGCCTTCGCGACCCTGATGGCCGAGCTGCGCGAGCTGGCCGCGACCGGCGCCGGGCCGGCCGAGGTGCTCGGTGCCACGCTCGACCGCACCGGCTACCTCGCCGAGCTGCGCGCCAGCGACGACCCGCAGGACCAGTCCCGGGTCGAGAACCTCGCGGAGCTGCACGCCGTCGCGCTCGAGTTCGAGCAGGGCGAGCCCGAAGGGGATCTCGGTGACTTCCTCGAGCGGGTCTCACTGGTCGCGGACTCGGACCAGATCCCGGCGGCCGATGTCGCGGCGTCGGACGGCGCGCCCCGCGTCGACCAGGGGGTCGTCACTCTGATGACCCTGCACACGGCCAAGGGGCTCGAGTTCCCGGTCGTGTTCCTCACCGGGATGGAGGACGGGACCTTCCCGCACGTGCGCTCGCTCGCGGACACCGCCCAGCTGGCCGAGGAGCGCCGGTTGGCTTACGTCGGCCTGACCCGGGCCCGCCAGCGCCTGTACATCTCGCGCGCTGCCATGCGTACGTCATGGGGTGTGCCGAACGAGTTCCCGGCGAGCCGGTTCCTGGACGACCTGCCGGAGGAGCTGCTCGACTGGCGTCGGCGCGAGTCGTCGACGGCCGCGCTCCGCGGCCCCGGCGGGTTCCTCGGCGGGAGGTCCTCGTCGGGCGGTCGGGGGAGCATCTTGGTGACGTCCCGGCGAGCTGCGGCGAGCCCGACGCCGGGTGGCCCCATGTTCGGTTCGGCGACGCCGCGGCCCGTCTCCGAGGTTCCCTCGCTCGAGGTCGGCGACCGGGTGACGCACGACTCATACGGCCTAGGCACGGTCGTCGCGATGGAAGGCGTCGGGCCGAACGCGGTGGCGAAGATCAACTTCGGCAGCAACGGCGAGAAGCGGCTCTTGCTGCGCTACTCGCCGGTCACCAAGCTGTAGGCGGCCGCGGGGTCAGCCTTGCCGGACCCGGCCCGAGCCCTGGATGTCGGACGTGACATCAGGCGCACCCTGGTAGGTGACGTCGCCGGAGCCTTGGATGTGCACGCTCAGCTCTCCGGTCACGTTCACTCGAGCCGCGCCGCTGCCTGAGATCGTGACGTCAGCGTTCGTCGACGTCATGCTGCGGGCGTCGACCGACCCACTGCCGGCCACGTTGATCCGGCACTGCTGGGCCGTGCCGCTGACAGAGATGTCGCCCGAGCCGCCGACGCTGGCGGACAGCGACCCGGTCGCCCGAGCCGCCACGTGGCCGCTCCCGGACACGTCGACGGTGAGAGCGTCCGACGCGAGAGCGGTCGTGTCGACGCGGCCCGAGCCGCTCACGTCGAGGGCCGCCGTCTGCGCGGTGCCCTTGACGACGATCTGGCCTGATCCGCTCACATCGGCCGCGAAGTCGGTCCCCTGGATTCCCTCCGCGTGCACGGTGCCGCTGCCGGCAACGGAGGTCCGGGTCAGAGTGGGCACCGTGATCCGGTACAGGATCGCCTTCGTGGTCCGCAGCGTCACGCCCGCCTTCGTCTCGATCCGCAGGGTGCCGTCGACCACGCTGGTGGCGAGGTAGGGGAGCAGGTTGTCCTCGGCATCGATCTCGATGGAAGCGGTCGGGCCGACCTCGACGACGGCGTCGCCGACGGCGCGCAGGTCGATCGCGGTGAAGCTCGCGACGTCGCGCGCCTCGGTTCGCAACACCCCCGAGCCCGAGACGACGGTGAGCATGCAGCCGCCGAGCGACGCGAGTCCGAGAGCGAGCGCGATAACGGCGGTGGTCCTGGCGCCGCGCCTGGTGAGGTCCATCGATCGAGCCCTTCGTCGGAGACCGGGTGGGTGACGCCTCCCAGCCAACCGGCTATTGGCGGCCGACGGTATCGGGGTTGTCCCTGAACAGACCCTGAACCGCGACCGGGCCCGTTCGTCGGGACGCGAGTCTCTCGATGTGAAGATATCTTCGCGGCGCGGCTACGATTCGCGTTGATCGCTCGTTCGGGGCACGTTGCCCGTCGACGGAAGGACGCAGCCCGGTGGATCTGTTCGAGTACCAGGCCCGTGACCTCTTCGAGGCGCACGGTGTCCCGGTGCTGGCCGGCATCGTCGCGGAGACCCCCGCCGAGGCGCGCGCGGCGGCCGAACGCATCGGTGGCACCGTCGTCGTCAAGGCGCAGGTCAAGACCGGCGGCCGGGGCAAGGCCGGCGGCGTCAAGCTGGCCCACTCGCCGGAGGAGGCCGAGGCCGCCGCCGCTGCGATCCTCGGGATGGACATCAAGGGCCACCCGGTGCAGCGGGTGATGGTCGCCCAGGGCGCGCGGATCGCCGAGGAGTACTACTTCTCGGTGCTGCTGGACCGGGCCGAGCGCCGCTACCTGGCGATGTGCTCCGTCGAGGGTGGCATGGAGATCGAGCAGCTGGCGGTCGAGCGGCCGGATGCGCTCGCCAAGGTCGCTGTGGACCCGCTGGTCGGGATCGACGCCGCCAAGGCGGCCGAGATCGTCGCCGCCGCGGGGTTCGCGCCCGACGTCGCCGCCGACGTCGCGGCGGCGATCCAGAAGCTGTGGGGGGTCTACCTCGCGGAGGACGCGACGCTCGTCGAGGTCAACCCCCTGGTCCGCACCGAGGACGGCGCGATCGTCGCGCTCGACGGCAAGGTCACCCTGGACGACAACGCCGCGTTCCGGCACCCGGGACACGCGGAGCTGGCGGACGTCGCGGCCACGGATCCGCTCGAGGCGCGCGCCAAGGCCGCGGGACTGAACTACGTCAAGCTCGACGGCGAGGTCGGCGTCATCGGGAACGGTGCCGGTCTCGTGATGAGCACGCTCGATGTCGTCGCCCTCGCGGGCGAGGCCTTCGGCGGCGTGAAGCCGGCGAACTTCCTGGACATCGGCGGCGGCGCCTCGGCCGAGGTGATGGCGGCCGGGCTCGACATCATCCTGTCCGACCCGCAGGTGCGGGCCGTCTTCGTGAACGTCTTCGGCGGGATCACCGCGTGCGACGCGGTGGCGACCGGCATCGTGCACGCCCTCGAGATCCTGGGCGACCACGCGACCAAGCCGCTCGTCGTCCGACTGGACGGCAACAACGTCCTGGCAGGGCGGCGGATCCTGATCGAGGCCGCGCACCCGCTCGTCACCCTCGCCGACACGATGGACGGCGGCGCGGCTGCGGCCGCCGAGCTGGCCCACCTGGCCGCGGTCTGAACCCGAGGAGGAGCGAGAACACCGATGGCGATCTTCCTGACCGGGTCCTCCCGCGTGATCGTGCAGGGCATGACCGGCTCCGAGGGCCAGAAGCACACCGCGCGGATGCTTGCGGCGGGGACCGCGATCGTCGGTGGCGTCAACCCGCGCAAGGCCGGGACCACGGTGGAGTTCGCGCTCGCCGACGGTGCGCGGTCGATCCCCGTGTTCGGGACCGTGGCCGACGCCGTCGCGGCGACCGGCGCCGACGTCTCGGTCATCTTCGTGCCGCCGGCCTTCGCCAGGTCGGCCGTGATCGAGGCGGTCGACGCCGGGGTCCCGCTCGTCGTGATCATCACCGAGGGAATCCCGGTCGCGGACACCGCCGTGTTCTTCAACTACGCGCGGGCCGCCGGTGTCCGGCTGATCGGCCCGAACTGCCCGGGGCTGATCTCGCCCGGGAAGTCGAACGTGGGCATCACTCCGGCCGACATCACGGGCCCCGGCCGGATCGGACTGGTGAGCAAGTCCGGGACGCTCACCTACCAGATGATGTACGAGCTGCGGGACCTCGGGTTCTCGACCGCGATCGGCATCGGCGGTGACCCGATCATCGGGACGACCCACATCGACGCACTGGCCGCTTTCGAGGCGGACCCGGAGACCGACGCGATCGTGATGATCGGCGAGATCGGGGGCGACGCCGAGGAGCGCGCAGCCGCCTTCATCCGGGAGCACGTGACGAAGCCCGTGGTGGGGTACGTGGCGGGCTTCACGGCGCCCGAGGGCAAGACGATGGGGCACGCGGGCGCGATCGTCTCCGGAACGTCGGGCACGGCGCAAGCGAAGAAGGAAGCGCTCGAAGCGGCCGGGGTCAAGGTCGGCCGGACGCCGAGTGAGACCGCGGCACTGATCCGCGCCATCGTCGCCTGATTCAGTACGTCGTTCTCCCGCCGAGTGGAGCTATCTGACACAGACACGCCATGAGCGCGTGTCAGATCGCTCCACTTGAGGCGGGGATAGGGACGATGGAAACGTGAGTCGCCCCGAGCTGCCCGTCCGGCCCGCTGCGATCGAGTCATCGGCCACGACGCCGGCCTCGACCGCTGAGCGGTTCACCGCGCTGCGCCGCCGGATGATCTCCGACGAGCGGCCGCCCCGCCCGTGGGCGAGCGCCCTCGACGGCGCCCCGATCTGGGTGTCGGGCCTGCTCTCCGGTTTGCAGGCGGCGGTCCTCTCGCTCTTGGTCGTCGTCCTGCCGGCGCTCGCAGCGTATGTGGCCACCTCGGCCGATCCGACGCTGTCCGACGTCGGGTGGTGGCGCTCGATCAGCGTCGGGATCGGGTTGTGGCTGCTCGGCCAGGGCACCCACCTGGTCACCCACGCGGCCGTCATCACCATCACGCCGCTCGGCCTGACGGCGCTCGCCCTCTTCGCCTGCTACGCGTCGGCCCGTCGCTCCGCCCGGACCGCGTGGAGCAGCTGGTTTGCCGGCATCGGCTCGTACGCCGCACTCGCGACGCTGCTCTCGCTCACGCAGTCGGTCGCGCCGCTGGCCGCGGTTCGGGCGGCCCTCGGTGCCGCCGTGGTCGCAGCCCTGGGTCTCGGTGCGGGCATCGCGGCCCGAGCGGACGCACCGAGCCTGCCGGAGCTCACGCGTCGGTGGTGGCGCCGGCTACCGGCGCCGGTCCGCTCGGGGGCGGCCGCCGGCGTCGTCGCGGTCGGCCTGGTGATCGCTTGCGCATCGCTGGTGGCCGTCGGCTGGATCATCAACGGTCGCGCGGCGATCGGGGCGATCGTCGCCGGCCTCGGGCTCGACGCGATCGGCGGCATCGCGCTCGGTCTCGCTCAGCTGGCCATCCTGCCCAACCTGGTCGTCTGGATCGCCGCCTGGCTCGCCGGGCCGGGCTTCGTCGTCGGGCAAGGAAGTCAGTACTCGCCGACCGAGGTCGTCGGGGCGCCACTGCCGGCGCTGCCGATCATGGGTGCGCTGCCGAGCCGGGTCGACGTGGCGAGCGCGCCCGAGCTCGTCCCGCTCCTCATCGTCCTGATCGGAGCCGTCGCGGGGTGGTACCTGAGCCGCCGCATCGTCCGGAGCACCTGGCGGACACCACTGCTCGCGGCGCTCGCCGGAACGGCGACCACGTGGCTCGGTGCCTTCGTGCTGCTGGCGTGCGCGAGCGGATCAGCCGGGCCCGGCCGGCTCGCCGTCGTCGGCGCTCATCTCGGGGTGGTCCCGCTGCTCATCGCCGCCGAGGTCGGGCTTGGTCTGGTGCTCGTGGTGGCCCCAAGCAGTCCGGAGTTCCGCGCGGCGGTCCGCCGGTCCTGGCGACGCCTCTTCTCTCGCGGCCGGTACCCGTCTCACGGGGTCGAAGACGTCGACGGACGACTCACGCCCGTCAGCTGATCGAGCTTCGCTTGCAGCGCGTTGCGGTAGTCGGTCTCGCACTGTGCCTGGGCCGACACGGTGATGGCGTCCCGAAGGCAGTCCTGCCGCTGCATGGAGACCGTCCAGAAGAATGCGGTCGCACCGTAGGAGAGCACGCTCAGACCGCTGAAGACGAGCGCGAGCACGACGACGGCCGGCAGGATTCCGCGAACGTGCGCCCGCCGCAGGCTCCGCAGCGCCATCACGCCGACCACGATCGCCGCGCCCGCAAAGGCGAGTCCCCCCATCTGCCAGGGCAGCGGAAGCGAGCTGCACGCGAGGGTGCCGAACATCAGCAGACCGAGGTACACGACCCGACGGCTGCCGGCGCGAGCGCCGGGGAGGTCGATCCCGCTCGGCGCGCCGAGCGGCGCGCGTTTCGGCTCGAGCGGCATGACCACTCTCCCTTCTGCCCGGCACAGCCATCCGGATGACGGCGACACCGCCACCATTGTCCCGCACCGACGATAGGGTCTCGTGCGTGATCTCCGAGCCGGGCCGGGCCGAAACCTCCGTGACGACACCGACGGGTGCGGCGGTACCCGTCTCCGCGGGTCGACGCGTCGTGGTCCTCGTCTCGGGGACCGGCACCAACCTCGCGGCGTTGCTCGCCGCTCACGTCGACCCGTCGTACGGAGCGCGCGTGGTCGCGGTCGTCAGCGACACGGCCGAGGCGGGTGGCCTCGCGATCGCACGCGAGGCTCGGGTCCCGACGGCGGTCGTGGCCCTGGCCGACTTCGCGGACCGTGCCTCGTGGGATGCGGCTCTCGCAGATGCGGTGGCCGTCTTCTCGCCCGACCTCGTGGTGAGTGCGGGCTTCATGCGGATCCTCGGAGCGCCGTTCCTGGAGCGGTTCGGCGGCCGCACGATCAACACCCACCCTGCGCTGCTGCCGTCGTTCCCGGGCCATCACGCCGTCCGGGACGCGCTCGAGCGGGGGGTGAAGGTCACCGGCTGTACGGTCCACCTCGTCGACGCCGGCGTCGACACCGGGCCGATCCTCGCGCAGGCGGCGGTGCCGGTCGAACAGGGCGACACCGAAACCACCTTGCACGAACGCATCAAGACCGTCGAACGCCTGCTCCTCGTCACCGTCGTCCACCGGCTGGCGAACGACGGCTGGCAGTCCGACGGACGTCACGCGCATCTCAACGAAAGGTCTCGGTCATGAGCACCCCAGCACGTCAGCCCGTCCGCCGCGCGCTCGTCTCCGTCTACGACAAGACCGGCCTGGAGGATCTGGCGCGCGGCCTGCACGAGGCAGGCGTCAGCCTCGTCTCGACTGGCACGACGGCGGCCCGGATCCGCGATGCGGGGGTCCCGGTCACGCCGGTCGAGGAGCTCACCGGGTTCCCAGAGTGCCTGGACGGCCGGGTCAAGACCCTGCACCCGAAGGTGCACGCCGGTATCCTCGCCGACCGTCGCAAGGCGGCGCACCGCGATCAGCTCGCGGAGCTCGGCATCGAGCCCTTCGACCTCGTCGTCTCGAACCTGTACCCGTTCGCCGCCACGGTCGAGTCGGGCGCCGGCCCGGACGAAGTGGTCGAGCAGATCGACATCGGGGGCCCCTCGATGGTGCGGGCCGCTGCCAAGAACCACCCGAGCGTCGCCGTCGTCGTGGACCCGGCGAGCTACCCGGCTGTCCTCGAGGCGGTGCGCGAGGGCGGTTTCACGCTCGACGAGCGCCAGGCCCTCGCCGGTCAAGCCTTCCGGCACACCGCTACGTACGACGTGCAGGTCGCGTCGTGGTTCGCCAGCGTGCTGGCCCCGGACGACCACGGTTCCGGCTTCCCGGGCTGGGTCGGCACGACCGCGGAGCGGTCCACGGTGCTCCGGTACGGCGAGAACCCGCACCAGCGCGCCGCGCTGTACGTGTCCGAGCAGGGCACCGGCGGCCTCGCACGTGCCGAGCAGCTGCACGGCAAGGAGATGTCGTACAACAACTACGTCGACGCCGACGCCGCGTGGCGGGCCGCGCACGACCATGCCGCCCCGGCGGTCGCGATCATCAAGCACGCCAACCCGTGCGGGATCGCGGTCGGAACGGATATCGCCGACGCGCACGCCAAGGCCCACGCGTGTGACCCGCTCTCCGCGTACGGCGGGGTCATCGCGGCCAACCGGACGTTGACGGTTGCTGCGGCCGAGCAGATCGCGCCGATCTTCACCGAGGTGGTGCTCGCGCCGGACTTCGAGCCGGGGGCACTCGAGATCCTGCAGAAGAAGAAGAACCTCAGGGTGCTCAAGGTGGAGCGGGCGTCCCAACAGGGCCTGGAGCAGCGAGCGATCACCGGCGGCCTGCTGGTGCAGGCGAGCGACCACATCGACGCCGGCGGCGACGACCCCGTCAACTGGACCCTGGCGACGGGCGAGACCGCGGACGCGGCGACGCTCGTGGACCTCGCCTTCGCGTGGCGCGCGGTGCGCGCGGTCAAGTCCAATGCGATCCTGCTCGCCCGGGACGGCGCCTCGGTCGGCGTCGGGATGGGTCAGGTCAACCGGGTGGACTCGTGCAAGCTGGCGGTCGCCCGGGCCGGGGCCGAGCGAGCCGACGGCGCAGTGGCGGCCTCCGACGCGTTCTTCCCGTTCGCCGACGGGCTGCAGGTGCTCATCGACGCCGGGGTGCGCGCCGTCGTGGAGCCGGGTGGATCGGTGCGCGATGCCGAGGCGATTGCAGCGGCACAGGCGGCCGGCATCACGCTCTACTTCACCGGAACCCGACACTTCGCACACTGAGCGGGTCGCTGGCCCAGGGCGTCACTCGCTGGGCGGGGAACTGGCTCAGGGCGTCACTGGCCGAGCGCGTCGCGCAGGTCACGCGCGGCGTCGGCGGCGATCCGCGGGTCTGCGATCGGCAGGGCAGCGCCGCGGAACATCCGCCGGGCGGCTGCGGCGTCGCGTGGCCGGTCCACCGTGAGCACGGCGCGCAGCTCGCGCGGGCCGCGTCGCGACTGCGGTGCGAAGTACAGAGCGGCCCAACCGGGCTCGTCCTCCCGGAGCACCACGTCGTCGCCGCGCCGCGGCAGGCCGGTGAGCGTCAGCTCGTGCCCCAGCTGGCTCGAGAAGACGTACGGCGCGAGGTCGGTGCTCGGGTCGCCCGCGTGGTCGGCCACCCCGAGGAGAGTGCGCACGGCGAGCTCGGGCCCGCGCAGCGCGGCGTCCCAGTGCCCGCCCGGGACCCATCCATGGCGCGCTGAGAGACGTTCGACGCAGTCCCCGACCGCGACGACGTGCGGCGGGAGGTCGAGCACCCGGTAGCCGCCGTCCACCCGGATCGAGCCGCTGGGTGCGAGCGGAACCGTCCCTACCAGCCACTCGGTCGCCGGCCGGGCGCCGACCGCCGCGACCACGACGTCGCCTCTCACCGCGCGGCTGTCCCGGAGCAGCACGCGTCCAGGGGTCAGCTCGGCGACCGGCATCCCGAGCTCGAGAGTGATGCCGAGCGCGTCGTACCACGGACGGAGCCGTCCGCCGACCCGGTCGCCGAGGATCGGGCCCAGCGGCGCGACGGCGCCTTCGATCACCGTGACCTGAAGGCCTGCGGCGCGGGCGACGCCGGCTAGCTCCCCGCCGATCCAGCCGGCGCCGATGCAGACAAGGTGCCGGCCGGTCCCGAGCGCGGCCCGCAGGGCGTCGGCGTCGGCTGCGGTGTGCAGGGTGAGCGCCGACTCCCAGCCGGCGGGCCTTCGTGCCCGGGCACCGCACGCGAGGACGACGGCGTCGGCCCGGTACGTCCCGGCCGAGGTCGTGACCTCGGCGGACCTGTCGGAGACCGTGAGCGCGATCGCCGGCTCACCGAGGCGCAGGTCGTCGACGGCGGCTTCGAGGTCGAAGTGCTGGTCCTCGGTGAGCCAAGCCGGTGTCGTGCGGGCCAGCAGCTCCTTGGACAGCGGTGGCCGGTCGTACGGGGCGATGCCCTCGGCGCCCAGCAGGGTGATGTGCCCGGCGAAGGAGTGATCGCGAAGGGCCCGGACCGTCTCGAAGCCGGCCAGGCCGGCGCCGACGACGAGAATCGAGCGGATCTCGCGCTCCGGGCGGGCGGTAGGTGCGTTCGGGGCGTGGGCGGTCACAGTGTCACGGTAGTGTCACCAGCCGTGAGGAGTCCTCGGTGAACGTGCCCACGGTTCCCGCCGCCGATGCGCCCGTCCGCGCGACGCCGCCGGCCGTCGGACCGGTGCGACGAGCGCTTGCTGTTCTTCTCGTGGCCACGGTCGTGGTGGTTCTCGTCTGGGGGGTCTCACCCGCGACGTTGCTGCTCGGGTCCGCGCTTGTCCTCGCCGCCGTGGCTCGGCTGCTGATCCCAGCCGCGCGGATCCCCTCGCTGGTCGTCCGGTCGCGGCTCGCCGACTCAGCGGTGCTCGCGGTGCTGGGCATCGGGATCGCCGTGCTCGGTCAGCTCGCCCCGGGCGCCTGACACGCACGAGGGCCCGGTCCGGCGAACCGGACCGGGCCCTCGTGCGTGTCAGGCCTGGTGGTGCTCAGACCTCGCCCTCGGTGTCGAAGGCCTCGGAGTCGTCGAGCTCGGAGTCGTCGACGACGTCCTCGATCCTCTCGGTGAACGAGGTGCTGGCCGGAGCCTGGAACGCCTTGTAGATGAAACCAGCAAAGGCAGCGCCGAGGAGCGGCGCGAGCCAGAACAGCCACACCTGGCCCGCGGCCGCGCCGGTCGCGAAGATTGCCGTCGCGGTGGAACGAGCCGGGTTCACCGAGCCGCCCGTGATCGGCGCGGCGATCTGGATGGCGAGCGCATAGGCGAGGCCGATCGCGACCGGCGCGAAGCCCTTGGACGCGCGCTTGTCGGTCGAGCCGAGGACGACGGCCAGGAAGACCGCGGCGACGATGAACTCCACGACGAGCGCGGCAGCGAAGCCGAAGCTCGGGTTCGTGCCGTCCTTCCAGACGTTCGCGACGCCGCTGAACAGCTTGCGAGTCTCGCCCACGTTCGGGTACTCCCTGATCACGACGTACAGGGCGAGGGTGGCGGTCGCAGCACCGACGACCTGGGCGACCACGTACGGGATCACATCGCGCCACGGCGTCCGGCCGGCAACGGCCGTGCCGATCGTGACAGCGGGGTTGAAGTGCGCTCCGGAGATGTGCGCAAGCGCGTACCCGCCGGTCATGACGGCGAGGCCGAAGCCCAGCGTCGACGGGATGCCGCCGGTGGCATTGAACAGCAGAAGGCCGACACCGGCGAGAACGAGCCAGAAGGTGCCGAGGAACTCCGCGCCCAGCCTGGCCGCGAGGCGGGGGATGGCCGGGACCGGCTCATCGACCAGGATGACGACGTCCCCGGTGCCTGCGGAACCTGCGTAAATCTCGTTGGACATGATCTTCCTGTCATCGAAGGATTTCTGAGCCCGCGGATCGCCGGCTGCCACGCATCATGCTAGTCCCGGCGGGTCGGCACCCGGGCTGGCGGCGAACACGTCGGCGCCGAGATGGCGCGGTCCGATCTCTCGATGTCGAGTAATCTTGCCGCAGGAGCCGCTCGCGCGGCCGTCCGGGCGCCGATCCGCGCGCCGTCCACGCACTGATCGGGAGTGTTGAGCGCATGGCGAAGATCACGGTTGCCGGCCCCGTCGTCGAGCTCGACGGCGACGAGATGACTCGCATCATCTGGCATGTCATCAAGGACCGGCTGATCCACCCGTACCTGGACGTCGACCTGCGCTACTTCGACCTGTCGATCGAGAACCGGGATGCCACCGAGGACCAGGTCACGATCGACGCGGCGAACGCGATCAAGGAGCACGGCGTCGGGGTCAAGTGCGCGACGATCACGCCGGACGAGGCCCGGGTCGCCGAGTTCGGCCTGAAGAAGATGTGGAAGTCGCCGAACGGCACGATCCGCAACATCCTGGGCGGCGTCGTCTTCCGCGAGCCGATCATCATCTCGAACATCCCGCGGCTGGTCCCGGGCTGGACCAAGCCGATCGTCATCGGCCGTCACGCGCACGGCGACCAGTACAAGGCGACCGACTTCAAGGTGCCGGGTGCCGGCGCGGTGACGCTCACGTACACCCCTGCCGACGGCAGTGCGCCGGTCGAGATGGAGGTCGTCCAGATGCCCGAGGGCGGCGGGGTCGTGATGGGCATGTACAACTTCAACGAGTCGATCGCCGACTTCGCCCGCGCCTCGCTCGCCTACGGCCTGCAGCGCGGCTTCCCGGTCTACCTGTCCACCAAGAACACGATCCTCAAGGCCTACGACGGCGCGTTCAAGGACATCTTCGCGGACGTGTTCGAGCGCGAGTACAAGGCGCAGTACGACGCCGCGGGACTCACCTACGAGCACCGGCTGATCGACGACATGGTGGCCGCAGTGATGAAGTGGGAGGGCGGTTACCTCTGGGCCTGCAAGAACTACGACGGCGACGTGCAGTCCGACACGATCGCGCAGGGGTTCGGTTCGCTCGGTCTGATGACCTCGGTCCTGTTGACGCCGGACGGAAAGACGGTCGAGGCCGAGGCGGCGCACGGCACCGTCACCCGGCACTACCGCCAGCACCAGGCCGGCAAGCCGACCTCGACGAACCCGATCGCGTCGATCTTCGCGTGGACCGGCGGGCTCAAGCACCGCGGCAAGCTGGACGGCACCCCCGAGGTGACCGGCTTCGCCCAGACTCTCGAGGACGTGGTGATCGCGACCGTCGAGAGCGGCAAGATGACCAAGGACCTGGCGCTGCTGGTCGGCCCCGACCAGCCGTGGCAGACCACCGAGGAGTTCCTCGCGTCTCTGGACGAGAATCTGTCGGTTCGCCTCGGCTGAGGCATGCTTGAGTCGGCCCCGGCCACGGCGCCGCAATTCCCGCGACCTTCGAGGACGAACGTGACCACACCACTCGATGTGACCACACCGGTAGACGTGACGGTGACCGGCGCAGCCGGACAGATCGGCTATGCCCTGCTGTTCCGGATCGCGTCCGGGCAGATGCTCGGGCCCCACACTCCCGTGCGGCTGCGGCTGCTCGAGGTCCCACAAGCGGTGCGAGGCGCCGAGGGCACGGCGATGGAGCTGGCCGACTCGGCGTTCCCGCTGCTCGCCGGGGTCGACATCTTCGACGACGCGCGGGCCGCATTCGAGGGCGTGAACGTGGCGCTGCTGGTGGGCGCCCGGCCCCGCGGGCCGGGGATGGAGCGTGGTGACCTGCTTGAGGCGAATGCCGGTATCTTCGGCCCGCAGGGCGCGGCGATCAACGCCGGCGCGGCCGACGACGTACGCATCCTGGTGGTCGGCAACCCGGCCAACACGAACGCCCTGATCGCGGCCTCGCACGCGCCGGACATCCCGGCCGAGCGGTTCAACGCGATGATGCGGCTGGACCACAACCGCGCGCTCGCGCAGCTCGCAGCGAAGTCCGGCGCGGCGGTGCGGGACGTCGCGAACGTCATCATCTGGGGCAACCACTCGGCCACCCAGTACGCCGATATCGCGCACGCGACGATCGGCGGCCGCTCGGCGGCCGACGTGATCGATGACGACGCCTGGGTGCGCGAGGTCTTCGTGCCGACCGTCGCGAAGCGCGGCACCGCGATCATCGAGGCGCGCGGGGCGTCGTCGGCGGCGTCGGCTGCGAACGCCGTGATCGGCCACGTCCACGACTGGGTCCTCGGGACGCGCGAGGGGGAGTGGATCTCGGTCGCGCTGCCCACGGACGGTTCGTACGGGGTGCCGGCGGGGGTTGTCTCGTCGTTCCCGGCGACCTCGTCCGGCGGGCGGTGGTCGATCGTTCAGGGCCTGGAGATCGGCGACGTCGCCCGGGCCGGGATCGACCTATCCGTCGCCGAGCTGATCGAGGAGCGCGACGCGGTCCACTCGCTCGGCCTGATCTGACGTTCGAGTGGAGTGATGTGGCACGCACGCTCCGCGTGTCCGTGCGAAATCACTCCGGTTGAGGGGTCACTCGACTCGAAGGCGGGGTCAGCGGAAGACGATGGTGCGGTGGCCGTCGAGCAGCACTCGGTGCTCGGCGTGCCAACGCACGGCCCGGGCCAGCGCCCGCCGCTCGACGTCCTGACCCAGCGCGACCAGGTCCTCGGCCGTGCGCGAGTGGTCCACCCGCTCGACGTCCTGCTCGATGATCGGGCCCTCGTCGAGGTCGCCCGTCACGTAGTGCGCCGTCGCCCCGATCAGCTTGACGCCGCGGTCGTGCGCCTGCGCGTACGGGCGAGCGCCCTTGAAGCTCGGCAGGAACGAGTGGTGGATGTTGATCGCCCGCCCCGCCAGCGCGCGGCACAGGTCGTCGGACAGGATCTGCATGTACCGGGCCAGCACCACCAGCTCGACGTCGAGCTCGGCGACCAGCGCGAGGAGCGCGGCCTCGGCGTCGGCCTTGGTGGCGGCGGTCACCGGGATGTGGTGGAACGGCACGCCGTAGAACTCGGCGAGCCCCGCGAGGTCCGTGTGGTTACCGACGATGCCGACGATGTCGATCGGCAGGTTCTCGGACTGCTGCCGGAACAGCAGGTCGTGCAGGCAGTGCGCCGCCGCCGAGACGAGCACCAGGGTCCGCATCCGCCGGCCGGCGACGTCCAGGTTCCAGGTCATCGAGAACCGCCCGGCGAGTCGGGTCAGCGCTGCCTCCAGGTCCTCCTTCGAGGCGGCGGAGTCCACCTGCACCCGCATGAAGAACAGCCCCGACAGCGCATCGCCGAACTGTTGCGACTCGGTGATGTTGCCGTTGTGCTCGGCGAGCAGCCCCGCGACCGCGTGCACGATGCCGGGGCGGTCCGGGCAGGACAGGCTGAGCACCCAGGAGGTGGTGGCGGTGGCGGTCGGAACGCCATCGGGCCCGGCGTCGGGCACTGCTGCGGGGACGGATTCGGCGTCGGACACGTGTGTGAGGGTAGTCGCCACTCCGGCGACCTGAGACGATAACCGCATGACAGACGCTGACGTACGCCTCGACCGTGTTCCCGCCGAGGCTGCCGGCGAGCTCCTGACCCTGCGCCGCGCCGCCTTCGTGAGTGAGGCTCAGATCAGCGGCAACCCCAATATCCCGCCCCTCACCCAGACCCTTGCCGAGCTGCGCGAGGACATGGCGCGCGACGACGTCATCACGATCGGCGCGTGGATCGGGCCGAGGCTCGTCGGCTCGATCCGGGTCGGCATCGAGGACGACAAGGCAACCCTCGGCCGACTCGCCGTCGCGCCCGACATCCAAGGTCAGGGGATCGGCACCCAGCTGCTCTTCCAGGTGCTCCAGTACCTGCCCGAGAACACCCGCGAGGTGTGGGTGTTCACCGCCCAGGACTCCAAGCAGAACATCTCGCTGTACGCGAAGCACGGCTTCGAGCACCAGTACGACAAGACCGCCGGGGACCTCACCTACGCGTACCTGCGCCGCATCCTCGGCGAGGGCGAGATCGTCGACGACGACGACACCGGCGACGCCGACGAACCGCCCGGCGATGCGCCCGGCGACGCGCCCGACAATGTGGCTGACGACGGCACCAACTGACTTGGTAGGCTGTGCGCGTCGCGACTGGCGCAACGGGTGGAGGACCACCGGGGAGCGACGCAGCAGTTGACTTCAGGTCGTACGCCTGGGCCGAAGGTCGTAGGGCCGTGGCGTGCCTGCAGGTGCAGACCCCCGCGGACCGCCAACTGACCGTTGAACTGCTTGCGAGGAGATCATGAGCGCCGAGTCGAATCACCCGTCTGTCAACAACCTGCCCTTGGCACAGGTCGATCCCGAGATCGCCGCCGTCCTCGAGGGCGAGCTCACCCGTCAGCGCGAGACCCTCGAGATGATCGCGAGCGAGAACTTCGTGCCCCGCGCGGTCCTGCAGGCGCAGGGCTCCGTGCTGACCAACAAGTACGCCGAGGGCTACCCGGGCAAGCGTTACTACGGCGGCTGCGAGCAGGTCGACATCGCCGAGACGCTCGCGATCACCCGCGCCAAGAGCCTCTTCGGCGCCGACCACGCGAACGTCCAGCCGCACTCGGGTGCGACCGCCAACGCCGCCGTCCTGCACGCCCTCATCAACCCGGGCGACAAGATCCTCGGCCTCGCGCTGGCCCACGGCGGGCACCTCACGCACGGAATGAAGATCAACTTCTCCGGCCGGCTCTACCAGGTCGGCTCGTACGGGGTGGACCCGGGCACCTTCCTGGTGGACATGGACAAGGTTCGCGAGATCGCGCTCGAGCAGCGGCCCGACGTCATCATCGGCGGCTGGTCCGCTTACCCGCGGCACCTCGACTTCGCGGCCTTCCGCGCGATCGCCGACGAGGTCGGCGCGAAGCTCTGGGTCGACATGGCGCACTTCGCGGGGCTCGTCGCCGCGGGGCTGCACCCGAGCCCGGTGCCGTTCTCCGACGTCGTCTCCTCGACCGTCCACAAGACGATCGGTGGTCCGCGCTCCGGCTTCATCCTGTCCCGCGAGGAGTACGCGAAGAGGATCGACTCGGCGGTGTTCCCGGGCCAGCAGGGTGGTCCGCTGATGCACGTCATCGCCGCCAAGGCGGTCGCCTTCAAGATCGCCGCGAGCGAGGAGTTCCGCGACCGTCAGGTGCGCACCCTCGAGGGCGCCACGATCATCGCCGAGCGCCTCAGCGCGGCCGACGTCGCGGCAGCGGGCGTCTCGGTTCTCACCGGCGGCACCGATGTGCACCTGGTACTGGTCGACCTGCGCAACTCCGCGATGGACGGTCAGCAGGCCGAGGACCTCCTGCACGAGGCCGGCATCACGGTGAACCGAAACGCCGTGCCGTTCGACCCGCGCCCGCCGCGGGTGACGTCCGGTCTGCGGATCGGTACCCCGGCGCTCGCGACCCGCGGCTTCGGCGCGACGGAGTTCACCGAGGTGGGGGACATCATCGCGACCGCACTCAAGGGCGGCGCCGACATCGACGCGCTGCGGGCTCGAGTGCGCACGCTGACCGACTCCTTCCCGCTGTATCCCGGGTTGCAGCAGTGACGGCTCGGGTGCTGGACGGGACCGCGACCGCGGCCGAGATCAAGGCTGAGCTCAAGGAGCGGGTGACCGCGCTGCGGCTCCGCGGCATCACGCCGGGTCTCGGCACGGTGCTGGTCGGTGACGACCCGGGCTCGCGCTCGTACGTGGCCGGCAAGCACCGGGACTGCGAGGAGGTCGGGATCTTCTCGATCCGGGTCGACCTGCCCGCCGACGCGAGCCAGGCTGAGGTCGACGCTGCGGTCCTGGCGCTCAATGCCGACCCGGCATGCACCGGCTACATCGTCCAGCTACCGCTGCCGCGTCACCTGGACGCGCAGCGGGTGCTCGAGCTGATGGACCCGGCCAAGGACGCCGACGGCTTGCACCCGATGAACCTGGGTCGCCTGGTGCTGCGGGTCAACGGACCGATCGAGACCCCGCTGCCGTGCACCCCGCGCGGCATCGTCGAGCTGCTCCGGCGGTACGACGTGCCGCTCGCCGGGGCCGACGTCGTCGTCATCGGGCGCGGTGTGACGGTGGGCCGGCCGCTGGGCCTGCTGCTGACCCGGCGCGAGGTCAACTCGACCGTGACGCTGTGCCACACCGCCACTGAGGACATCGCCGAGCACACCCGCAACGCGGACATCATCGTCGCGGCGGCCGGGGTGCCCGGGATCATCACGCCGGACCTGGTCAAGCCGGGCGCCGCGGTGCTCGACGTCGGGATCACCCGCGTTCCGGACCCGGAGACGGGCAAGGCGCGGCTCGCGGGGGACGTCGACCCGGGGGTGCGGGAGATCGCCGACTGGATCGCGCCGATGCCGGGCGGCGTCGGGCCGATGACCCGCGCGATGCTGCTGATGAACGTCGTGGAAGCGGCCGAGCGGAGCGTGTGAGACTCGCGGGGTGCCGGGACGCCGCTAGGCCCAGTCCTCGACCGTCAGGCCGTCGACGCGCGCGAACTCCCGCGTGTTGTGGGTGACCAGGGTCAGCCCGCGCGCGAGCGCCTGCCCGGCGATGAGCACGTCGAAGGGTCCGATCGGTAGGCCGGCGTCGTCGTCCAGGATGCCGGGCGATGGCGGCTCATCCGGCCCGGCGGTCGTGGGCGGTGCGGGCGATCAGGCGCTTCAGCTCGGCCACGGGGACGACCTGGTCCTCGTCGGTGCCTTCGGCGACGTTCTGTTCGATCCACCGACGCAGCAGGGCGGTGACCTTCACGCCTTGCTTGCGCGCGATGGCTCGGCCGGCATCCAGGATGGACGCCGGAAGGCGGATCGTGATGCCAACCATCGGTTCGCTCACCGTGGACGTGTCGAGCTCGGCGCTCTCGAGCTCGGCGGTGGTGTCGGTGGTGTCGTAGTGCTCGCGGAGGGCGTCGAGATCCGCGGTCGTCATGTCAGCGTCCCTTCCGGCTTCGGGCGGGTGTGCCTGGTGGTTTCGTCCGTCGTCGGAGCTGCATGCCCGTACCGAACCAGGCAGAACTGACGGTCCGGCCCATCTGGCCACCCCTGTGGATCGTGAGTCGCCGAGCGCAGCCTGTGAGCTGATCTGCCCGCCAACCGTCACCGGCCGTTCACCCCTCCGCGGCCTGGTCGTCGTCTGCCCCGGCGCAGGGGCAGGTCACGGTGAGCGTCGACGGCACGGTCGTCTCGACCGCGACCCTCGCCGGGGGTCTCGCGCTCGCGCTCCTGCCCGCGAACCTCGCGGTGGGCGCGCATGCGGTCACGGTGGCCTACCCGGGCGATGCGACGACTGCGGCGTCGTCGGCCACGGCGACGCTGACCGTCCGGCTGTGGTGGGGGTGGCGCCCGGGTCGGTGACATGAGGTTGGATGGGCGGATGCTGACCATCACGACCGTCAACGTCAACGGGCTCCGCGCCGCGCTGCGCAAGGGGATGACCGAGTGGTTGGCCGAGCGTCGGCCGGACGTGCTGCTCCTGCAGGAGGTGCGCGCTCCGGACGAGCTGGTGCATGAGCTGCTCGGCGCGGAGTGGGACGTCGTGCACCAAGAGGCCGCGTTCAAGGGGCGGGCCGGCGTCGCGGTCGCGTCTCGGCTGCCGATGCGCGCGGTGCGGATCGGGATCGGCTCGGACCTGGACACCGACAGCGGCCGCTGGGTGGAGGCGGACCTGGAGCTGCCGGGTGGCGG
>JADGOR010000026.1 GCA_017882855.1 Cellulomonas sp.
CCGACGGGCGCACCTCGAGCGAGACGACGAACGCCTTCGTGAACGCGCGCTCGGCGAAGATGGGCCGAGGCAGGTCCGCGATCTCCACCCCGCCGACGACGAGACCGCCGAGGGTGCCCTTGGCCGCCGCGGTGAGGATGGCAGCCGAGTCCCGACCGGCGGCGCGCGGCAGCGCGTCGACCGACCAGACGGCAGCGACCTCGGCGCGAGCGCGAGGATCAGCGAGCGGTCTCCCGCCGGCCAGCAGGTTCGGTGCCGCGCCCGCCTCGAGGGCGGCTCGTTCCCCGACCCGACGCGGGATCCAGGCGAGCCTCGCGCCGGTGCGCTTGGCGAGCTGGAGCGCGGCGCTCAGCGCACCCGGGATCCCGGCCAGTCGCTCGCCGACGAGGATGATCGCGCCGGCGGTCGCCAGCGCCTCGGCCGCACCGGCCAGCTCCGCCTTGGTCGAGCGAGATGCGATGGCGCGCAGCACTCCCGGCTCGGCCCCGGGCGCCGCGCTGAGCAGCGTCCCGTTCAGACGCTTGGTGCCACGGGTGACGAAGGGCGCCAGCGAGAACACCCGGGTGCCGGCGGCCAGTACGCCCTTGCGGAGCCGGAGGAAGACGATACCGCCCTCCTCTTCCGGTTCGAAGCCGGCCAGCAGCACAGCCGGCGCGGTCTCAAGATCGGCGAAGGTCACGCCCATCGGCGCACCTGCGACGTGGTGCGCGAGGAAGGCGGCCTCTTCAGCGGAGTGCGGGCGAGCCCGGAAGTCCACGTCGTTCGTCCCGACGGCGACGCGCGCGAACTTGGCGTACGCGTACGCGTCCTCCAGGGTGAGTCGACCGCCGGGGAGCACGCCGACGCCGCCCGACTCACGGGCCGCCTTCAGACCGGTCGCGGCCGCATCGAGTGCCTCGGCCCAGTTCGTCGGGTGCAGCTCGCCGTCCTCGCCGCGGACCAGCGGCGTGGTGATCCGGTCGCCGGTGGTGAGCCACCGGAACGCGAATCGGTCCTTGTCGGTGATCCACTCCTCGTTCACCGCGGCGTCGTCGCCGGAGAGGCGCCGCAGGACGACGCCGCGACGGTGATCGATCCGGATGGCGGAGCAGTTCGCGTCGTGCTCGGCGACCGACGGCGTGGAGACAAGGTCGAACGGGCGAGCGCGGAACCGATAGGCCGCGCTGGTCAACGCGCCGACGGGGCAGATCTGCACCGTGTTGCCGGAGAAGTAGGAGCCGAACTGCTGGCCGGAGGTGTCCTCGGCCGCCACGCCCGCCGGGACCTCGGTGCCGGCGAAGCCGAGGATCTCGGTCGAGAAGGGCCCGATCTGCTGCCGGGCGCCGCGCTCCTGGAGATCGATGAACGGGTCGCCGGCGATCTGCTCGGAGAACCGGGTGCAGCGCACGCAGGAGATGCAGCGTTCCCGGTCGAGCAGGATCTGGGTCGAGATCGCGATCGGCTTGGCGAAGGTCCGCTTGGCCTCTACGAACCGGCTCGTCGAGCGGCCGGCACTCATCGTCTGGTTCTGCAGCGGGCACTCGCCACCCTTGTCGCAGACGGGGCAGTCGAGCGGGTGGTTGATCAGCAGGAACTCGATGTTTCCCCGCTGGGCCTTCTCGGCCACCGGGGAGGTGTGCTGCGTCTTGATCACCATGCCGGGCGAGACCTCGAGGGTGCAGGACGTCTGCGGCTTCGGCATCGTGCGCAGTTCCCCGTCGCGATCCGGGGTGGCGACCTCGACGAAGCACTGACGGCAGGCTCCCGCGGGCTCGAGCAGCGGGTGGTCGCAGAACCTCGGGATCTCGATGCCGATCTCCTCGGCGGCCCGGATCGCGAGGGTGCCCTTCGGCACCGAGGTCTCGATGCCGTCGATCGTCAGCGTGACGAGGTCCGTCCGCGCGACCTCAGCGGTCGGGCCGGCGCCCGACGTCGGCGTCGTGATGGTCATGCCCCCACCGTCCCGGCGCCGCTCAGGGCGACCTCGTTCTCGCGCGAGCGCGAGGTGTACTCGAAGAGAGCGGCGGCGGCCGGGTCGAACGGGCAGCCGTGCCCGGTGATGTGCTTCTCGAACTCCGCGCGGAAGAACTGGAGACCCGAGAGGATCGGCGAGGTCGCGCCGTCGCCGAGCGCACAGAACGCGCGGCCCAAGATGTTGTCGCAGGTGCCGAGCAGGACGTCGAGGTCGTCCATCGTCCCGGTGCCGCCCTCGATCCGGTCCAGGATCCGACGCAACCAGAACGTGCCCTCGCGGCACGGCGTGCACTTGCCACAGGACTCGTGCTCGTAGAACTCCGTCCACCGCGCGATGGCGCGCACCACGCACGTCGTCTCGTCGAAGATCTGCAGCGCCCGGGTCCCGAGCATCGAGCCCGCCGCACCGACCGACTCGTAGTCCAGCGCGATGTCGAGGTGCTCGGCCGTGAGGAGCGGCGTCGACGATCCGCCGGGGGTCCAGAACTTCAGCTCGTGGCCCTCTCGGACGCCACCGGCCAGCTCGAGCAGCTCGCGCAGTGTGACACCGAGCGGCGCCTCGTACTGGCCTGGGCGGGTGACGTGACCGGAGAGCGAGAAGAGCGCGTGACCGGTCGACTTCGGGGTGCCCATCCCGGCGAACCATGCCGCACCGTGCGTGATGATCCCGGGTACCGACGCGATCGACTCGACGTTGTTGACCGCGGTCGGACGCGAGTACAGGCCCTCGACCGCGGGGAACGGCGGCTTGAGCCGCGGCTGTCCGCGCAGGCCCTCGAGCGAGTCCAGCAGAGCGGTCTCCTCGCCACAGATGTAGGCACCCGCACCCGCGTGAACGGTCACGTCCAAGTCGTAGCCGCTGCCCAGGATGTTCCGGCCCAGGTAGCCCCGCTGGTATGCCTCTTCGACCGCGCGGAGCACCCGGCGGTAGACGTGCAGCACCTCGCCCCGAACGTAGATGAAGGCGTGGTGGCAGTCGATCGCGTAGGAGCTGATGATGACGCCCTCGAGCAAGAGCTGGGGGCTCGCCAGCATCAGCGGGATGTCCTTGCAGGTGCCCGGCTCCGACTCGTCCGCGTTGACGACCAGGTAGCGCGGGCCGCCGTCGGGCGCGGGCAGGAAGCCCCACTTCATCCCGGTCGGGAAGCCCGCACCGCCGCGGCCGCGGAGGCCGGAAGCCTTGACCGCCTCGATCACAGCGGCCTGGTCCATCCCGAGCGCGGTGCGCAGGCCCGCGTAGCCGCCATTCGCCTCGTACGTCGCGAGGGTCCAGGACCGCTTGGTGTCCCAGCGGGCGCTGAGGACCGGGGTGAGGATGTCCGCGCTCATCGGGTCTCCTTCGCCTTGTTCGGGGCGGCGGGCGCCGTCGGTGCAGCCTCGGCGGCCCAGCCGTTGTCCTTCGCCAGGTCGAGACCCGCGAGGGTCGCGGGACCCGCGCCGATGCCCTCGTCCGCGCGGCCGTCCGTGAACCCGGCCAGCACCCGCGACATCTGCTTGAAGGTGCACACGCTGTTCGCGCCCCGGCTCGGAGCGACCTGCTTGCCGCCACGCAAGCGCTCCACCACCGCGCGGGCCGACTCGGGCGTCTGGTTGTCGAAGAACTCCCAGTTCACCATCATCACCGGCGCGTAGTCGCAGGCCGCGTTGCACTCGATCCGCTCGAGAGTGATCGCACCGTCCTCGGTGGTCTCGTCCGGCCCGACGTCGAGGTGGTCGGCCAGGGAGTCGAAGACCTCGTCGCCGCCCATGATCGCGCACAGCGTGTTGGTGCAGACCCCGACCGTGTACGTGCCGTTCGGGTGCCGCTTGAACTGGGTGTAGAACGTGGCGACGGCCGAGACCTCCGTGGTCGCGAGGTCCAAGGTCTCGGCGCAGAACGCGATGCCGTCCGGGCTGACGTACCCGTCGACGCTCTGCACCAGGTGCAGCATCGGGATCAGCGCGGACCGCCGTCGCGGGTAGCGCGCGATGATCGCGGCGGCATCCGCGGTCAGCGAGGCGTGCGTCGTGGCGTCATACGACATCAGCGGTCCACCCCTCCCAGGACGGGATCGAGAGAGGCCACCGAGACGACGACGTCGGCGAGCATGCCGCCCTCGCACATCATCGACACAGCCTGGAGGTTGTTGAACGACGGATCGCGGAAGTGGGCCCGATACGGCTTGTTGCCGCCGTCGGAGACGAGGTGGACACCCAGCTCGCCGCGTGGGGCCTCGATGCTGACGAAGACCTGGCCGGGCGGGACGCGGAACCCCTCGGTCACCAGCTTGAAGTGGTGGATGAGCGCCTCCATCGAGGAGCCCATGATCTCCCGGATGTGATCGAGGCTGTTCCCCATCCCGTCCGAGCCGATCGCCAGCTGAGCGGGCCAGGCGATCTTCTTGTCCGCGACCATCACCGGCCCCTGACCCATCGCGTGCAACCGCTCGACGCACTGCTCGACGATCCGCAGCGACTGGTAGCACTCCTCGAACCGCAGCACCACCCGTGAGTAGGCGTCGGCGCCGGTCGACGTCGGCACGGCGAAGTCATAGGTCTCGTAGCCGCAGTACGGGTTCGCCTTGCGCACGTCGTACGGCAGGCCCGCGGAGCGGAGCACCGGCCCGGTCATCCCGAGCGCCATGCAGGCACTCAGGTTGAGGTGCCCGACGCCGACCAGGCGTCCCTTGAAGATCGGGTTGGCCAGCATCAGGTCTTCGAGACCGCGCAGTGCCTTGCGGATCTGGCCGTCGGCCTCCCGGACGGCCTCGAGGGTCCCGGGCGGGATGTCCTGGGCGACGCCGCCGGGGCGGACGTACGCGTGGTTCATCCGCAGGCCGGTGACCATCTCGAAGATCTTGAGGATGTGCTCACGAGCCTGGAAGCCGTTCACCATGATGGTGGTCGCGCCGAGCTCGTTCCCGCCGGTACCGAGGCAGATCAGGTGCGACGCGATCCGGTTGAGCTCCATCATCATGACCCGGATCACCGTGGCCCGTTCCGGGATCTGGTCGGTGATGTCGAGCAGCCTCTCGACCGCGAGGCAGTATGCCGTCTCCTGGAACAGCGGTGCCAGGTAGTCCATCCGGGTGCAGAACGTGACGCCCTGCGTCCAGGACCGGAACTCCATGCTCTTCTCGATGCCGGTATGCAGGTAGCCGATGCCGGCGCGTGCCTCGGTGACCGTCTCGCCGTCGATCTCGAGCATCAGCCGGAGCACGCCGTGGGTGGACGGGTGCTGCGGGCCCATGTTGACGACGATGCGCTCCTCGCCGAGCCGCGCGGCCTCCTCGGCGATGTCCGACCAGTCGCCGCCGACGGCGTCGAAGGTGGGCACGTCGGCGTCGTCGACGATGCTCTGGGTGGCAGTGGGCTTGCTCGTGGCGCCCGATGAGGTGGCCATCAGTGGTACAGCCTCCGCTCGTCGGGTGGTGGCACGGTGGCGCCCTTGTACTCCACCGGGATACCGCCCAGAGGGTAGTCCTTGCGTTGCGGGTGCCCCGGCCAGTCGTCCGGCATCTCGATCCGCGCGAGCGCGGGGTGCCCGTCGAAGACGATCCCGAAGAAGTCCCAGGTCTCTCGCTCGTGCCAGTCGTTCGTCGGGTAGACCGAGACCGTCGACGGGACGTGCGGATCGGCATCGGGTGCCGCGACGTCGAGCCGCAAGCGATGGCTGTGCGTGACCGAGACGAGGTGGTACACCGCGTGCAGCTCGCGACCGAGCTCGCCCGGGTAGTGCACGCCGGAGACGCCGAGGCTCAGCTCGAAGCGCAGGTCCTGATCGTCGCGCAGCGCTTGGCACACCTCGACCAGGTGTTCGCGCCGGACGTGCAGGGTGAGCTCCCCGCGGTACACGACGACCTTCTCGATCGCCGCGTCCCACGAGCTGCCCGCGTCCTCGAGCACCTCGGCGAGCACGTCGGCAGCCTCGTCGAACCAGCTGCCGTAGGGCCGGTCGCTCGGCCCGGGCATCACGATCGGACTCACCAGGTTGTCGTAGCCCGAGGTGTCCCCCGAGCCCTCCGCGCCGAACATGCCGGTCCGCACGCCGACGACGTCGACGGTGGTGCGGTCACCCTGTTCGGGTCCGGTGGGCTCAGCGGGGCTCAGCTCGGTCGGGGTGACCCCGGTGGGCGTGGCGTCAGGATCGGTCATTGCAGCAGGCCCGTCATCCGCGAGGTCGGGGTGGCTTCGAGCGCGGCCGCCTCGGCTGCCTTCGCGGCCTGCCGGCGGTCGACGCCGAGCGGCGACTTCTGGATCTGATCGTGCAGCGCGAGGATCGCGTTGAGCAGCATCTCGGGGCGAGGCGGACAACCGGGCAGGTAGATGTCGACCGGCACGATGTGGTCGACCCCCTGCACCACCGCGTAGTTGTTGAACATCCCGCCGGACGAGGCGCACACCCCCATCGAGAGCACCCACTTGGGCTCCGGCATCTGGTCGTACACCTGGCGGACGACGGGGGCCATCTTCTGGCTGACCCGGCCCGCGACGATCATCAGGTCCGCCTGGCGCGGGGACGCGCGGAAGACCTCCATGCCGAACCGCGAGATGTCGTACCGCGGGCCACCGGTCGCCATCATCTCGATCGCGCAGCAGGCCAGGCCGAATGTGACCGGCCACACCGACGCCTTGCGGACGTAGCCCGCGAACCCCTCGATCGTCGTCAGCAGGAAGCCTGACGATGCCTTCTCCTCGAGTCCCATCTCGCCGTCCTCAGTCCCACTCGAACCCGCCACGACGCCACTCGTACACGAACGGCACCGTGATCAGGGCAAGGAAGGTCAGCATCGCGATGAGTCCGAACATGGCCAGCTCGTGGAACGCGACCGCCCACGGGTAGAGGAAGACGACCTCGATGTCGAAGATGATGAACGTCATCGCGACCAGGTAGTACTTGATCGGGAAGCGACCGCCGCCGACGGCGTGCGGCGTCGGCTCGATACCGCACTCGTAGGCGTCCAGCTTGGCCCGGTTGTACCGCTTGGGTCCGATCAGCGTGCTCGCAACGACCCCGCCGAGCGCCATCACACCGGCGACCGCCATCATGATCAGGATCGGCACATACGGGTCCTTCATCGGGTGCCCCTCTCCATTCGCCGAGTGCGAGCCTCAGGCTGCGCGCGGGTCATCGTGCGGGTCATGCTGCGGGTGCCAGCCGGGTCAGGGTCGCGATCGTGCGGTCGACGAGGTCGCCACCGCGCGGTTCGTAGACGTCGGCCAAGAGCTTCATCGTGAACCTCATCAGGAGCGGACGCGGCAACCCGTAGCGGGTGCAGATCCGCATCACCTCGGGATGCTCGATGAGCTTCACAAAATACCGGCCCAGCGTGAAGTAGCCGCCAAGGTCATCCTTCATGATCGCGGGGTAGCTCCGCAGCACTCTCTCGCGACTGAGATCGGTGCTGCGCGACCCGGCCTGAACGATCACCTCGGAGGCACGGCGTGCGGCCTGCATCGCGTAGGCGATCCCCTCACCGTTGAACGGGTTGACCATGCCGCCGGCGTCACCGACGAGCAGCATCCCCGGGACGTAGTGCGGGGTCCGGTTGAAGCCCATCGGAAGCGCCGCGCCGCGCACCGGGCCGACCTGGTTCTCCGGGCTGAAGCCCCACTCCGGCGGCGTGTTCGCGACCCAGCGGGTCAGCAGGTCCTTGTAGTCGATCCGCGCCGAGCGGGCCGACGAGGTGACGCTGCCGAGACCGACGTTCGCGGTGCCGTCGCCGAGGCCGAAGACCCAGCCGTAACCGGGCAACAGGTTCGATCTCCCCGGTGCGCCGTCCCAGAGCTCGAGCCAGCTCTCCATCCATTCGTCGTCGTGCCGCGGCGTGCGGAAGTAGGTGCGGACCGCGACGCCCATCGGGCGGTCGGTGCGCTTCGTGATGCCGAGGTCGGTCGCGAGACGGGACGAGACGCCGTCGGCCGCGATCACGGTGCGAGCCCGGACCTCCACCGGGTCGCCGGCGCGGTGGCCGTCGTCGTCCACCGGTCGGGCGACGACGCCGACGACGCGCCCGGTGCGCTCGTCGCGCAGGGCGCCGGAGACGTTCATCCGTTCTTGAACCTGCGCTCCGGCCTTGCGGGCGTGCTCGGCCAGGATCGCGTCGAAGTCGCGGCGGGTCCGGGTCAGACCGTAGTTGGGGAACGAGGCCAGCTCGGGCCACGGGATCTCGAGCCGATGACCGCCGCCGTGGACGCGCAGCCCCTTGTTCCGCAGCCAGCCGTCCTCAGGGCGCGTCGGCACACCCATCGCGACCAGCTCGCGCACCGCTCGCGGCGTCAGTCCGTCGCCGCAGACCTTGTCCCGCGGGAACGCCGCCTTCTCCAGTACGACTACGCGCAGGCCCGCCGACGCCAAGTAGTGAGCTGCGGTGGAACCGGCCGGCCCGGCACCGACGACGACGACATCGGCGTCATCATCTCTCACGGTGCCCACTAAGCTTCCTCACGTGTTCCAGGCGGCTGATCGTATCGATCTCGGCCGAGTGTAACTGCGCTGCCGGAGGACCGGCTGGGAGGGCTTGCCTCGGCGCTTCCGACCCTAGCTGGCGCTGTTCGGCCGTCCTAATCCAGAGCCCGCGCCCGATGCAGGGCGACGATGCCGCCGCTGAGGTTGCGGAATCTCACGTCGGTCCAGCCGGCGGCGCGGATCACGGCTCCGAGGGCCCGCTGATCCGGCCAGGCGCGGATGGACTCCGCGAGGTACACGTAGGCGTCCGGCTTGCGGGTGACGATGCGCGCCACCCCGGGCAGGGCGCGCATCAGGTACTCCGTGTAGACCGTGCGGAACGGTGCCCAGGTCGGTCGGGAGAACTCGCACACCACCAGGCGACCGCCCGGCTTGGTCACCCGGCGCATCTCCGCGAGCGCCGCAGCGGTGTCGACCACGTTGCGCAGCCCGAAGGAGATGGTCACCGCGTCGAAGGATGCGTCGGCGAACGGGAGCTTCGTGGCGTCTCCGGCGGTGAAGCCGAGATCGGGACGCCGCGCCTTGCCGACCCGCAGCATGCCGAACGAGAAGTCGCACGGGACGACGTCCAGGCCCGCGTCCGCGAAGACCTCGCTCGAGGTGCCGGTCCCCGCGGCGAGGTCGAGCACCCGCTCGCCCGGCTCGCCGTCCACGGCGTGCAGGGTGGCCGTTCGCCATCGGCGCGCCTGGCCCAGCGAGAGCACGTCGTTCGCCAGGTCGTACCGCCCCGCGATCGCGTCGAACATCGCGGCGACCTCGTGCGGCTTCTTGTCCAGGCTGGCGCGGCTCACCGGCCCATCGTCTCAGGTGCCGCGACCTGGTACCGAATGCGGCCCGGCGACCCGAGAGACCTACGCTGATCCCGATGACTGCCGAGATGACTGCGACGTCGCGGACCGCGCCGCACCCCCTGGTCGTGCGCACGGTCGCGATCGACGACCCCGGGGCGCTCCTGGACCTGGTGCCCCGGCACGAGGCTCTCGCCTGGGTCCGCCGCGGCGACGGACTGGTCGGCTGGGGCCGGGTCGCGGAGATCCGGACCCACGGTACGAAGCGGTTCGCCGAGGCCGAGCGGGCCTGGCACGACACCGTGCAGCACTCGGTCGTCCGCGATGAGGTGTCCCTGCCCGGCAGCGGGCCGATCGCTTTCGGGTCCTTCTCGTTCGCCGACGACGGCGAGGGCGTCCTGGTCGTGCCGCGCGTCGTCGTCGGGCGGCGCGGGTCGAGCGCGTGGCTCACCACGATCGAGCCGGCGGCCCAGATCGGACCGGCGCCCGCCCTGGCCGCGGTCCTGGATACGCGCGAGCCGGTGCTCGCGCCAGGAGCCGTCTCCTTCACGGCGGGCGCGCTCAGCGTGGCCGGGTGGCGCGACGTCGTCGCCCAAGGGGTCGAGGCGATTCGCCGGGGCGAGGTGGACAAGGTTGTGCTGGCGCGAGACGTCAACGCGACCGCCGAGCGGGAGATCGATCCGCGCTGGGTGCTGAGCCGGCTCGCGGCGGGCTACGAGTCCTGCTGGACGTTCAGCGTCGACGGCATCCTGGGCGCGACACCCGAGCTGCTGATCCGGAGCGACAAAGGTCTGGTCACGTCACGGGTGCTGGCCGGGACGATCCGCCGCACCGGCGACGACGACGCCGACGTGGCCCGGGCGGCCATCCTGGCGCACTCCTCGAAGGACCTCGAGGAGCACGAGTACGCGGTCGCGTCGGTCGCACACTCGCTCGAGCCGTTCTGCTCGTCGACGAACGTGCCGGACGTGCCGTTCGTGCTGCACCTGCCGAACGTGCTGCACCTGGCCAGCGACGTCACTGGTGTGCTCGCGACCGGCGCGGAGCACGGCGCGGGGCCGTCGAGCCTCGCTCTCGCGGCAGCCCTGCACCCCACGGCCGCCGTCTGCGGCACCCCGACCGGGGCTGCTCGCGCGCTCATCTCGCGGATCGAGGGGATGGACCGGGGGCGCTACGCCGGACCGGTCGGGTGGATCGGTGCCGACGGCGACGGCGAGTGGGGGATCGCGCTGCGCTCGGCCGAGTTCGACCGGGACGACCCGCGCCGGCTCCGTCTGTTCGCGGGCTGCGGGATCGTAGCGGCCTCGGACCCCGCCGACGAGCTCGCGGAGTCCGAGGCGAAGCTCGAGCCGATGCGGAGCGCGCTCGTCACCGAGTGACGGCGCGCCCGCGAGTCAGGCCCGGGTGCTCACAGGTCGTTGGCGCCGACAGTGGTCACGTCGATAGCCGTCGACTGGCCTGAGCGCGACACCATCAGCTTGAGCGTCGAACCCGGCGCCAGCGGGTCGAGCACCTGCATCAGGCCCGAGACGTTCGAGATGGTCGTCCCGTTCACCGCCGTGATGACATCGCCGACGGCGAGGCCCGCCTTCTGAGCGGGTGACCCGGCCTGGACCGCGCGGACCTCAGCGCCGGCCGGGCTCACGCCCTGGGCGGTGTCCGCGACCGAGGCGCCGAGGTAGCCGCGCGAGACCGTGCCGTTGCCCGGCAGCGTGCCTGAGCCGTTGCTCGGCTGCGTGCCCTGCGGCGCCTGGTTCGTGCCACCACGCATCCGCTGCCCCATCGGGTTCGGTATCGCGCCGTTGTTCTGTCCCGACCGTTGGTTCGGGGCGTAGACGCCCTGCCCACTGCGAGCCGAGACCTGGTCGCGGCGATGAACGGCGAACCCGACGATCAGGCCGGTGCCTACCGCGGCGATGATGGCCGCGAGCACTGCCGCGCCGATGACGAGCGGCCAGCTGGGCCGGAGCCCGCCCGGGCGCGAGCCCGGCACCGGCCGGAGAGTCGGCGGCGGCGGGGCCTGCCAACCACCCCCGGTCCCGTAGCCGGCCGGGGCGGCACTCGGGATCGGCGCGACAGCCGGCGCGACCACTGTGGGCGTCACCAGGCCCGGTGTGGCGACGACGACCGGCTCGCCGAGCTCCGCGGTGACCCCGCCGGCATCGGCGGCCCGCTGCGCCGCCGCGACGTCCTCGGCCGGGACGTCGGGCGTGCTGCTCTTCTCGCTCATGTCCTGCTCCATTTCCTGCTGTCACCAGCGCGGCTGGTGCCACGCGTGTGTCGTCGAGGGACCTCACGGGCCGTCCGGCTTGGCGGCCAGGGTCACGGTGAGGTCCAGACTCGTTCCTCCACGGACCACCGTGAGGTTGACCTGCTGGTTCGCCGTGCGCTCGCGGATGGCGGCCGTCAGCGATTCGGCGCCGGAGACCGGTATCCCGTCGATCGCGACGATCACGTCGTTGACCTGGAGTCCGCCCTTGTCCGCGGGCGAGCCCGCCGAGAGGGTGCGGACGACCGCACCGACGCGCGTCGTGCCAGCGGCGGTAGCCGTCCCGTCCCCGAGCGAAACCCCGAGGTAGGCGTGCTGCGCCTTCCCGGTGGCCATCAGCTGGGTCGCGATCTCGTGCGCGAGGTTGATCGGGATGGCGAAACCGAGACCGATCGACCCGGACTGCGCGGAGCCGCTCAACGTGGCTATGGACGAGGTGATGCCGATGACCCGACCCTCGAAGTCGAAGAGCGGACCACCGCTGTTACCGGGGTTGACCGCGGCGTCGATCTGGATCGCGTTCGTGGTGACGCTGGTGTTCGTCGCTTGCGACGTGGAGCTCACCGGCCGGTCGATCGCCGAGACGATCCCGACCGTCACCGTGTTGGCCAGGCCGAGCGGGTTCCCGACGGCCATCACCGGCGCGCCGACGACGACGGACGAGCTGTCACCGAGGACGACGGGCTTCAGGTCACTGGGCGGACTCTTCAGGGCGAGCACGGCGAGATCGGTGGAGGTGTCCTGGCCGACCACGGTCGCGTCGTAGAGGCGTCCGTCCGCGAGGCTGATCTGCACGGTGCCGTTGCTCGCGCCGGAGACGACGTGGTTGTTCGTGAGCAGGTGCCCAGCCGTGTCCAGCACGAAGCCCGAGCCCTGCGCCTCGCCCATGACGGTATTGACGTCGATCGCGACCACCGACTCCTTGACGGCCGCGGCGACCTTCTCCCAGTCGGGGTTGGTGGCGGTCGAGCTCGTCACCGGTCCGTCGGCCACGGGTGTGGTGTTCTGCCGGGTGACGGTGGTCGTGACCGTTCGGGTGCCACCGAGGTCGAAGACGCCGAAGGCTCCCGCGGTTCCCGCGCTGGCCAGGATCGCGGCCCCCGCGGCGGCCGCGACGACCGGCTTCCAGATCGAGCGCGGACGCGCCGGCGGGACCGGGCCCGCGTCCGCCGGAGCGGGCGGCATCCCGGGCGGCATCCCGGGCGGCGTCGGGACGAACGATGCCGACGGCGAGCCGACCGGGGCGGGGCCGAACCACAGCGGCGGTCCGGCGGGGATGGGCAGCGGGGCGGGTCCGGTCGTCTCGGTCGGGGCGGGCGCTGCGGGGGATGGCGCGTGCCACGCCCCGACCGAGAGGCTCACGTCAGGGACGGACGCCTCAGTCGGCACTGTTGGTTCGGTGGTCACGGTGTCCTCCCATCGGTGATGGACACCATGTAACGCTCTCGAACTGGGTAACCCCTCGGTGTTCCCTGTGAGTGTGCTGGGTCCTGACGGTCAGGCGTCGAGCGCCGCGGCGACGGCGGCGCCGATCCGCTCATGCAGCACCTGACGCTGCGAACGGTCGACTGCGACCTCGAGCACGCTCAGGTCACGCGGCGGGCGGGCGAGGTGCGACCGCAGCTCGCCCAGGTCGTTCACGAAGGTGTGCGCGACGCCGTAGCCCGCACACAGCTGAGCCAGCCGGGCACCCTGCGGGGTCGCGAACACGCGCTCGAAGACCGATGGCTCCGCCTCACCGTGCTCGAGCGTCGCGAAGATCGAGCCGCCGTCGTCGTTGGCGACGATCACCTGGAGGTCGAACCGGGGCTCGCGCGTCCCGCGGAGCAAGCCGCCGACGTCGTGCAAGAAGGTCAGGTCCCCGAGCAGAGCGCGCACGCGCCGCTCCGGGAGCGCGAGCGCGACGCCCGCGGCCGTCGAGACGGTCCCGTCGATGCCGGCGAGCCCGCGGTTCGCGACCACCAGGGGCGCCCGGGTGACCGGCCACGGGCGCCCGGCCAGGTCCAGGTCGCGGATCGGGCTGCTCGAACCGACGACGAGCACGTCGGCGGCCTCCAGCGACGCGGCGATCGCGCGCGCCAGCGCCGGGCCGGCCACGACGGCCTCGCCGTCGCCTCGTCGCGCCGCGTCAGCCGCGTCGGCGTTCAACACCTCGTCGATCGCGGATTCGGCGCGTCCGGCCGCGGCGAGCCAGCGGGCGAGCCACGCGGTGGCGGGCGACGGCATGGGCATCAGCCAACCGCGCGGGATCCGGCGCAGCACGTGGGTCGCGCCTCGCGGTGCCTCCGTCCACAGGGCGCCGTGACCGATCGCGACGACGTCGACGTCGTCGCGGGCGATCAGCGTCTGCACCGGCCGGGAAAGGGTCGGGCGGCCGACGACGATCGCGCGCCGGATCTCGCCGCCGAGGTCCTCCCGTCCGAGCAGGATGCGATACGGCCCGATCGCGAGTCGGCCGCTCCGGGCCCCCGAGCTGGGCTCGGCAAGCAGCGGCCAACCGTGCGCCTCGGCGAGCTCCCGGGCCTCGGCGCCCGCGCCGTCCCCCGCGACCACAACCGTGTGGGGCTCCGAGGTCAGCACCAGGTCGTCGACCTCCGCCGTCTCGCTCTCGACCGCCGTCAGCCCGGCCTCGGACGCCGGCGGCCAGGTGGAGTCCCCAGGGGTGAGCGGGTCCCGGAAGGCGACGTTGAGGTGCACGGGTCCGGGCGGGTCTCCGTGCGCACCGACGGCCGCCGCGAAGGCCCGGGAGAGCAGGCTGCGCAGGTCGATGTCCTCACCGGGCCGGCCCGTAGCTGCCGGCACGTCGGCGGCGAACCGGACCGCGGAGGCGAAGATGCCCGGCTGCACCGTGGTCTGGTTCGCACCGACGCCGCGCAGCTCGTGCGGCCGGTCCGCCGAGATCACGATCAACGGGATCCCACTGTGGTGCGCCTCGAGCACCGCGGGGTGCAGGTTCGCGACGGCGGTCCCGGACGTGGTGACGATCGCGACCGGCCGCAGCTCGCCGCCCGCCGCGACACCCCGGGCGAGACCGAGCGCGAGGAAGCCGGCTGACCGTTCGTCGATCCGGACGTGCAGACCGATCGCCGGGATCTGCGGGCTCGTGCTGGACCAGGTCTCGTCCGCGGCGACGCCGCCGTTGTCGGCCGCTTCGGCCAGGGCATACGCGAGCGGTGCGCTGCGCGAGCCGGGCGAGAGCACGGCATCGCGGACGCCGAGCGCGGCGAGTGCCTGGACCATCACTCGCGCCGCGGTCACCGAAGGGCTGGCCTTCATCTGGACGCCTCCAACGAGGACACTGCCGCGATCCGTTCGCGCCAGGAAGCGATGACGCCCTCGTCGGCGCCCGCTGCGGCGAGCAGCCGCGGCTCGGGCTCGGGACGGCGCACGGCGATCTCGCCGTCGACCGGGAGGAGCGGCTCGGCGACGACGTCACGCTCGAGCAGAGCGGCCGTGGCGAGCCCGCACGCGTACGGCAGCTCGGGGAGGGCAGCCGCGAGCGCGAGCCCGGCAGCGAGGCCGATCGAGCTCTCGAGGGCGGACGAGACGACGACCGGGAGCGCGAGCCGTTCGGCGAGCTCGAGCGCCGCGCGCACCCCGCCGAGCGGCTGAACCTTGAGGATCGCGATGTCGGCGGCCTCGGCGCGGACCACCTCGAGCGGGTCCTCCGAGCGCCGGATCGACTCGTCCGCGGCGATCAGCACGTCCACCGCCCGGCGAACCGCCGCGAGGTCGGCGACCGTCCGGCACGGCTGCTCGACGTACTCGAGGCCGCGCGCCGCGCGATCGAGCCGGCGGATCCGCTCGATCGCGGTCGGCACGTCCCACGCACCGTTGGCATCGACGCGGATCCGACCGCGCTTGCCCAGCGCGCGCCGGACCGCGGTCACCCGCGCCAGGTCCTCGGAGAACTCCTGGCCCGCTTCCGCCACCTTGACCTTCGCGGTGCCGCAACCGCTCTCGGCGACGATCCGGGCCGCCAGCTCGGGGCCGACGGCGGGGACGGTCACGTTCACCGGGATGCTCATCCGTACCGGGTCCGGCCAGCCCGTCTCCGCGGCCTCGCGCGCCGCCCGCCACCAGGCGAGCGACTCGGCGTCGTCGTAGTCCCAGAACGGTGAGAACTCTCCCCACCCCGCCGCGCCCTGCAGCAGCACGCCCTCGCGAACCGTGAGCCCGCGAAACCGGCTGCGAAGCGGCACCGAGAACACCGTCGGGGTGGTCACGCCTCCACCGTAGTTGTCGCGACCCGGTTCCTCCGCTGCGACGCGGCGTGCGCCGGTGGCCGGGCCCACCGCGCCGTGCGCACCGTCGGGTCACCGGTGCGGTCGGGCGCGCCCTACAGTGAGCCGCATGAGCGCTGTGCCCCGCGCCGTATCGGCGACCTTCGACCCGGCCCGATGGCGCTCGATCGGTGGCTTCGACGACCTCACCGACGTCACCTACCACCGCGGCGTCGAGCGGACCGGCGCGGCCGAGCGCGACCTCCCGGTGGTGCGCGTCGCGTTCGACCGACCCGAGGTACGCAACGCGTTCCGGCCGCACACCGTCGATGAGCTCTACCGCGCGCTCGACCACGCCCGGATGAGCCCCGACGTCGCCGCGGTGATCCTGACCGGCAACGGCCCGAGCCCTCGCGATGGCGGTTGGGCGTTCAGCTCGGGCGGCGACCAGCGGGTCCGCGCCAGGGACGGGTACCGCTACGCCGATGACGGGGCGCCCGACGGAACCGCGTCGGCTCCGATCACCTCGGCCGAGGTAGCCGGCGGCTCGCGGGCCGGCCGGCTGCACATCCTCGAGGTCCAGCGCCTGATGCGCACCATGCCCAAGGTGGTCATCGCCGTCGTCGACGGCTGGGCGGCGGGCGGCGGCCACAGTCTGCACGTGGTCGCGGACCTCTCGATCGCGTGCCGCGAGCACGGCCGGTTCATGCAGACCGACGCGAACGTCGGCTCGTTCGACGCGGGCTACGGCTCGGCCCTGCTGGCCCGCCAGGTCGGGCAGAAGCGCGCCCGCGAGATCTTCTTCCTGGCCCGTGAGTACTCCGCCGACGACGCCGAGCGGTGGGGCGCCGTGAACGAGGTGGCGGAGCACGCCGACGTCGAGAACCTCGCGCTGGACTACGCCCGGATCATTGCGACCAAGTCGCCGCAAGCCATCCGGATGCTGAAGTTCGCCTTCAACCTGGCCGACGACGGTCTGGCCGGCCAGCAGGTGTTCGCCGGGGAGGCGACGCGGCTCGCGTACATGACCGACGAGGCAGCCGAGGGGCGCGACGCGTTCCTCGAGCAGCGCGCGCCGGACTGGTCAGGGTTCCCGTACTACTTCTGAGCCAGGTCCCGCCGCGGCTGGGTCAGGAGACCGAGAACGAGCCGCTTCCGTTCGGGACGAGCTGGATCCAGGTCTTGCCCGGTGCCAAGAGCGCGTTCGCGCCGGCTCCTGCCGACAGGCTGATCGGCGCGTCGACGGACGCCTTCGACCAGTTGACCGGGATCGTCTTGCCCCCGGTGGCGAGCAGACCCGTTCCGGATCCGACCAGCTTGGTCTCCGGTACGGGGGTGCCGGCCGGGTCGATGTACTGGGTGTTGACCATCACGACGCTCAGGATGAGCACGTTCTGAGCCGCGAGGCGAGCGCCCGAGGCAGCCACGGCCGGTGTCGATCCCTCGGAACGCAGCCAGGCGCCGTCGGGTCCGTCCCAGGTCCATACCGGGTTGCTGTACCCGGACATCTTGATGTTGAGGTTGGTTGCCGGCGTACCGCTCACCGCCGCCGTTGCCAGGGCCGCCGTCCGCGCGAACGAGAACTGGGCGGGAGGCGAGGCCTGGTGGTTTGCGTCGGCCTGGTTGAACAGGGTCGACATCGTGGCGTGCACGTTGTGCGGGGCGGCCCGGTCCTTGGAGCGGTAGAAGCCCGCGTTGCCCGCGTCCTGCGCCAGCACCTGCAGACCGACCGCGCGAACCGCGGCGACGAACGGCGCCTCGCCACCGGAGAAGGCGATCAGGCCCTTGAGCGGAGCCGCGATCGCCGGATCCATCGGGCGGACCGAGCGGATCGGGCCGACATCAGCAGGGATGCTCGAGTGGTAGACGGCCACATAGCGTGTGACGCCGCCCTCGACGACCTCTTCCCAAACCATGTCCGCTGCCTCGAGTCCGGTCTGCGGGCGACCTTCACGCGGGTTCTCGATCTTGATCGCGAGCGCGGGACGTTCCACCAGCTCGGTCGTCGCGACACCGGTGAGCGGCCAGACGACCGGGACGTCCGGCTTGGGCGGCGCTGCCTTGACCGCGACGACCGTGGGCGTCGCGGTGACTGCGGGTGGCGTCACATCCGCCTGGGTGGCGGCCTTGCCGCACCCCGCGAGGAGCAGGGATGCCACGGAGACCACGCTGAGCGCGATCGCCCGGCGACGTCCCCGCATCGACGTCCGGGGCGCTCGCTCTCCCGGGGTCGAGGCGGTCGCCACGGTGCTGAACGTCTCGGTCATGGGGGACTCTCTCCTTGCTGCGGGTAACCAGGGTACGAACCCACTGTAGATGCCTCTTACCCTAGGGAGGTGCCATCAGAGCCCGTGCGACTGGGGAGAACGCCGCGACCGCTGGGTGAACTTCAGCGTGCGCTCGAGGTCGCCCTCGCGACGGACGGCCTCGCCCTGACCGTCTCGACGTCGGGCTCGACCGGGCGGCCACGCGAGGTCGCGTTGAGCGCGGCGGCCCTTCGTTCAGCCGCGGACGCCTCGGCCGAACGCCTCGGCGGCCACGGCGGGTGGCTGCTCGCGCTGCCCATGGAACACATCGCCGGGGCGCAGGTCGTGATCCGGTCGATCATCGCCGGTCGGGCACCTGCCACTCTCCCGCCGGGGGTCACCTTCACGGCTGCCGCGTTCGCTGCCGCTGCCGCCAAGCTTGCCGCGCCGCGCCGCTACACCTCGCTCGTCCCGACCCAGCTGCACCGCCTGGTGACCGCCGAGCCCGAGGGAACCGACGCGCTCCGGACCTTCGATGCCGTCCTGGTCGGCGGCGCCCCGTGCCCGCCGAGGCTGCTGGAACGGGCGCGCGCAGCCGGGCTGCGCGTAGTCATGACCTACGGGATGACCGAGACCGCCGGCGGTTGCGTCTACGACGGGGTGCCGCTCGACGGAACCCGGGTCGCCCTCGACCGCGTCGGGCGGATCCTGCTGACCGGGCCGACGCTCGCGTCCGGTTACGTGATCGACGACGAGACGCTCGCCCGCGGGGAGCTGGCCGACTCCGTGCCCGGGGACCTCGGGGCGGCTTTCGAGAGCCGGTCCGGGGTGCGCTGGGTCCGCAGCTCGGACCTCGGTGAGCTGGACGCAACCGGCCGCGTCGTCGTCCTGGGACGCGCCGACGACGTGATCGTCACCGGAGGCGTCAAGGTGGCGCCGGAACCGGTCGAGGCGATCGTGGCCGCCGTCCCCGGGATCCGGGACGTGTGCGTCGTCGGGCTGGCTGACGGATCATGGGGCGAGCAGGTCGTCGCGGTGGTCGTGGTCGAGCCAGGCGTCGCCGTCCCAGAGCTCGAGGACCTTCGAGCTCGGGTGACGAAGCTCCTCGGGGCCGCCCACGCGCCACGCGCCGTCGTGGCTCTCGACGCACTTCCGACGCGCGGACCTGGCAAGGTGGACCGGCGAGCGACGGCGACCGCAGCCGCCGAGCGGCTCGCAGAGCCGGACTGACCCGCGGACCGGTCGAGGGCCGGGGCAGCCGCGCGGAACGGAACGAACGGAGCAGGATGGCAAGCAGGGACGAGTGGCTAGCCGGTGCACGACCGCGGACGCTGCCGGCAGCGGCCGCACCGGTCCTGGTCGGCACCGGCGCGGCCGCTGCACTCGGGTCGGCGTCGCTCCCGCGCGCCCTTCTCGCCCTCGGTGTCGCGCTCGCTCTCCAGGTCGGCGTCAACTACGCGAACGACTACTCGGACGGGGTCCGGGGCACGGACCTGAACCGGGTCGGCCCGATCCGGTTGACGGCATCCCGGGCCGCCGCCCCCGGCCAGGTCCGCATCGCGGCGATGGCCTTCCTCACCCTCGGCGCCGCGCTCGGTCTCTGGCTCGTGATCCTCAGCGGTCATCCGTGGCTGCTCTTCGTCGGTGCCCTCGCGCTCGCCGCCGCGTGGTTCTACACCGGCGGCTCGAAGCCGTACGGCTACCTCGGTCTGGGCGAGGTCGGCGTCTTCCTGTTCTTCGGCCTCTTTGCGGTGCTCGGCACCACCTACACGCAAGCCGGACGGGTGTCGTGGATCGCGATCGTCGGCGCGGTTGCGATCGGGATGCTCGCGAGCGCGTTGCTGATGGCCAACAACCTGCGTGACATCCCGACCGATGCCCTGAACGGCAAGCTCACCCTCGCGGTCCGGATCGGTGACCGGAAGGCGCGCTGGTGCTATGCGGTCTTCCTGGGGGTGCCGATCCTGCTCGGCGCGATCTGCGCGATCCAGCAGCCGTGGAGCCTGCTCGTCCTGCTGATCGCGCTGCCGACCGGCATCGCGGCCAGTGCGGTGCTGATCGGTGCGCGCGGGCGCGCGCTCGTCCCGATCCTCGCCACGACGGCTCAGCTCGAGCTGGCCTTCGCCGTGCTGCTCACGATCGGGCTCTGGGCCTAGCCCGGATCCGGGGCGGCGGTCGCGGCGTTCTCCGCTGCGGCATCGTCGTCGATCCCTGCGGTGAAGCGCCGACCCGCAGCCCGCCGCCGCTCGTCGCGCTCCGCCAGCTCGCGGATGGCCGCGGCACGCTGTCCGGGCAGCACCAGGTAGGAGATCGCCCACGCCGCAACTGCCGCCACCGCCACCAACAACCATCCGCCCATGCCGAAACGCCACAGCAGGACGACACAAACGCCGAAGACGCCGAGGCGCGTCGCGGTGTAGGTCAGGACTCGCACCCGTCCAGGGTAGGCCGGCGGACTAGGGTTGGCGGGTGATGGAGTACTTGTCGCTGCTTATCTTGCTCGGGCTGATGGTCTTCGCGCTCGCCGAGTGCGTCCAGAGCAGCGACGACGAGCGTGTCGGTCTGCAAAAAGGGATCTGGATCGTCCTGATCGTGGTCTTCCCGATCGTCGGGTCGATCGCGTGGTTCGTTGTGAGCCGCTCGCGCCGCAACGCGTCCCGCTCGGGGCAGGACCCCACCATCCCACCCTCCCCGGTCGCGCCCGATGACGACCCGGAGTTCCTCTGGCGCCTCGAGAGCGAGCGCCGCCGCGCGGCACAACGGTCCACCCCGCCGCCGCCCGGAGCGGACGGTCAGGCCTCGGCGCCCGATGCGGCGCAACCGCACGAGCCCGGCATCGAGCCGAGCGGACCGGGCGACCAGGACCAGGGCGACGGCGCGAGCTAGCTCGGCCGGCCGCTGTACGCGTGCTTGCCGGCGAAGAGCAGGTTGACCCCGGTGAAGTTGAACAGCACGCACGCGTAGCCGACGAGGACGAAGTACGCCGCGCGTCGACCGGTCCAACCTCGAGTCGTCCGGGCGTGCAGGTACGAGGCGTAGACGACCCAGACGACGAAGGTCCAGACCTCCTTGGGGTCCCAGCCCCAGTACCGGCCCCACGCGTGCTCGGCCCAGATCGCCCCCGCGATCAGGGTGAACGTCCAGAGCACGAAGCCGATGGCGTTGAGCCGGAAGGCCAGCGCCTCGAGCTCACGCGGCGTGGGGAGCGCGTCGAGGAACCGGAAGAACCGCGGCTGCGCCGCGGGCGAGCCGCTCATGATGCTCCGGCCGGAGCTGCAGCGATGAGGTCGTCCACCAGGCTCCGCAGCGTCGACGCGTCGTCGGTGCCGTTGAGCCCGATCACGGTGACGCCCTTCGCGGCATCGTCGGTGGCCAACCGGACGAGGCCCGGGGCTTCCGCCCGGCACGGTCGGCAGGCCGCGTACCAGGTGTTGATCACCACCACCTGGCCGCGGTGCGTCGCCAGGTCCACCCGGGCGCCGCTGAAGTCGGTCCCGGCCAGCTCGACCGGCTTCCCGCGGTCGCCGACCGTCCACGTCGTGACGCTGCCGTCCCCCGAGACGTACCCGGCGTTGCCGGCGTCGGCGTTCGGGTTGCTCCCGGACGACGCCGAGCAGCCACCGACGGCGAGCAGTCCCACCAGGGCGACGCCAACGAGCGCGGCGCGGCGGTTCATCGGCCCTCTCTCACGCGCCTGCGACGGTGGCGGCCCCGGGGAGCAGGTCTGCGGCCGGCTCGAGGTAGTCGATCCCGGTGAGAGTGCCGCCGTCGAAGTGGAGCGTCGTAAGGGAGGCCAAGGAGCAGGTCCGATTGCGCGGGTCGTGCCAGAGGTGCCGGCCCTCGAAAGACAGCCTGGTGACCCAGATCGGCAGCTGGTGGCTGATGAGGACGGCCTCGCGTCCGGGAACCTGGCTGCGCGCGGCGGCGATGGCGGCGGTCATCCGTCCGACCTGGTCGCGGTACGCCTCACCCCACGACGGCCGGAACGGGTTGCGCAGCTTCGGCCAGTGCCGAGGGTGTCGCAGCGAGCCGTCGCCGAACCCGAAAGTCATGCCCTCGAAGTAGTTGTCGGCCTCGATCAGGCGATCGTCGGTCTGGATGTCCAGGCCGAAGGCGGACGCGATCGGGGCTGCCGTCTGCCGGGCGCGCTCGAGCGGGGACGAGATCACGGCGTCGATCCGGCGGCTTGCGGAGAGGAACCCGGCGACCCGCTCCGCCATCGCCTCGCCCCGCTCGGAGAGGCGGTACCCGGGCAGGCGGCCGTAGAGGATGCCCTCGGGGTTGAGCACCTCGCCGTGTCGCAGCAGGTGGATCGTGGTGGACGCCATGGAGCAAGTGTCCCAAACGAGACGGTGTGGTCCGTCCAGTGCCGGTCTAGCTGTCGCGGAGCGCTTCGCCGACCTTGTCCATCAGCTCGCCGAGGGTCCGGAACTGCTCGTCGTCGAGCCGGTCCACCAGGTGCTCGCGCACGGCCGCGACGTGCCCCGGTGCCGCCTCCTCGAGGCGGGCGAAGCCGGCGGGCGTGAGGACGCAATTCACGCCACGACCGTCATCGGCGCAGCTCTGCCGCTCGACGAGGCCGCGCTCCTCCATCCGCCGAACGGTGTGGGTGAGCCTGGAGCGGGAGTTCACGACCTCTGCGGCGAGCTGGGACATCCGCATCATCCGGCCCGGCGACTCGGAGAGCTGCACGAGGACCTCGTACTCGCTGAGCGAGAGGTCGGAGTCCTGCTCGAGCTGGCGGCCGAGGGCGTTCATCAGCCGGACGCTGGCGTTGAGGTAGGCGCGCCACCGAACCTGCTCCTCGGCAGTCAGCCAGCGAGTTCCCGCGATGGTCCCGGACGTCATGCACTGAATTTACCGCTCGGATTCGCGACCGGTGGCCCGTTCGTGGGCCGACTCGCACGATCGGGTGGGAATAGATTGGACGTCTTGGTCCTTTAGTTGATCGTTCAATAAGATCACGCGCCGATCGGCGCCCCCTGACAGGAGTCACCATGACGACAGCCCTTCCCACTGCCCTCACCGCAGGAACCTGGACCATCGACACCGCCCACAGCGACGTCGCCTTTATCGTGCGCCACGCCGGGATCTCCAAGGTCCGCGGGCGCGCCACCGGCTTCGCGGGCCAGATCACCGTCGGCGACGACGTCGAAGACTCGAAGGTCGCCGTCACGATCGATTCCGCCTCCATCGCTACCGGCGACGAGAAGCGCGACGCGCACCTGCGTTCGGCCGACTTCTTCGAGGTCGAGAAGTACCCCGAGTGGACCTTCAGCTCGACGAGCGTCACCCCTTCGGGTGACGACTTCGTGATCGCCGGCGACCTCACCCTGCACGGCGTCACCCGGCCGGTCGCGCTCACCACCGAGTTCAACGGTGGCGCCGACGACCCGATGGGCAACACCCGCGTCGGCTTCAGCGCTAGCACCCAGATCTCGCGCAAGGAGTTCGGGCTGACCTGGAACGCGGCGCTCGAGACGGGCGGACTGCTCGTGTCGGACAACGTGAGGATCGAGCTCGAGGTCTCCGCCATCCGCGCGGCCT
>JADGOR010000156.1 GCA_017882855.1 Cellulomonas sp.
CGACCTGCAGCGCATCCGCGGCGGCCTGTTCGAGTCGATCGTCACCTGCCGCTTCCCCTGGGTCGAGCTGGGCTGGGGCGTGGAGCACTACCCGACGTATTTCAACACGATCACCGGCAAGGACTGGAAGCTCGAGGACTTCTGGCCCATCTCAGACCGGATCTACGCGCTCATGAAGCTGTTCTGGCTTCGCGAGCACCCGGAGACGGACCGCTCGGCCGACTTCCCGCCGGCCGCCTGGTTCGATCCGTCCAATGCCGACACCGAGGGTCCGATCGCGGGCATGATCCTCGACCGCGAGCAGTACGACGGGATGCTGGCGCACTACTACGACATCCGCGGCTACGACACCCGCGGGGTGCCCACCCGCGCCACCCTGGAGGGCCTGGGGCTCGGCGCCGAGGCCGCGGCCGCGGAGGCGTTCGCCACGCTGCGCTGACGATGACGATCACGGTCAAGCTCGTGGGCGGCCTGATCCACACCATCGGGTTCAGCGAGCGGGTGCTCGACCTCCCGGCGGGGACGACCGTCGCCGGGCTCCTCGAGGCGATCGGCATCGACCCTGCCCGGCCCCTCATCGTCGGTCGCTCTGGCTGGGCCATCGAGACGGACGACGAGGTCCGCGACGGCGACCGGATCCTGGTCTCGCCGGTCTTCTCCGGGGGCTGAGCGGGTCGGGGAGGGGAGGGCGGTCCGGGGCCGGACGCCCGTGCGAACGCGTCGGGTCACTTGCACCGTGGGCGTAGCATCGACGTATCAGACGCCCGCTTCTGCCGCGTGCGGGGTGCGCAGTGACGTCGTCGGCCATGGTCGGAAGACCGGATCGTGCACGAAGGGCTCGCTCGGCTCAGCCGACTGCGACGCTGCCCTGCACGGCCGACTCGACGCGCGGTGTGACGAACCTCGCCACCCGGCCCCGAGCGGGCAACATCAGCTCCGATACCCGCGCCGGCCTCTGAGGCGGGCGGGACCAGTGCCCGGCCCCGCCCGCCCAGCTGGAACCTGTTGATGTCAACTGACATCAAATCGAGACACCGGCGCCCGTGAGAGGGCGCCGGTTCGCGTACCCGGGATCGTACCTGGAGGAGCGCTGGACTGATGTTGTAGTATGCTACAACACATCGTCCGCACGAGACCGCAATCTGCACCGGAGAACCCGATGACCCTCACCGTGCCCGAGGCGGCTCGACGCGTCGGCCGCAACCCCGAGACCATCCGTCGCTGGATCAGGGCAGGGAAGCTCCCATCGCGGAAGGTCGGCACGCAGCACGTGCTCGACGAAGACGACCTGGCTCGCGCTGTTCACGCCGTGGCTGCAGGGCCATTGCCCAAGCTCGACCCGGATCGGACGCCGACGGATCGAGCGATTCTGCTGGCCCTGCACCAGGGCGGCGAGGAACGTGCCCACCAGATCCGGGAGGCCGTGGCGCCATATCTCCCCGCCGCCCTGGACCGCCCAGCTGTCACGACCGACCCGTGGCAGTCGACGATCGTGGGGCGGATCGTTCGCCTCGTTGATCCCGTCAGGATCGTGCTGTTCGGCTCGCGCGCGCGCGGAAGCGCCCGGGAGGATAGCGACTACGACCTCCTCGTGGTCGTTGATGCGGTCGCGAACCGTCGCGCGATGCGCATCGCCATTCGTCGATCCTTCGCGGATCTTCCGGTGGCCGCGGACGTGATCGTAAGCACGGTCGAGGAGACCGACGGTCGCATTGCCGGTCATCCAGCCGGCGTCGTGTACTGGGCCCTCCAGGAAGGGCGGGGCATCTATCACCGTGGCAATGCCGCCTGAGGCTGCGCTCTGGTGGCTTCGAACGGCGATCGGGGACCTCGCCGCCGCACGTGTCCTCCTGACCGTCGCGGCGGTGCCGCCCCGCCAGGCCGCCTACCTCGCCCAGCAGGCCGCGGAGAAGGCGTTCAAGGCGACCATCGCGCTCCAAGGCGACGAACCCCCCTTGACGCACGATCTGCTCTTCCTCCTTCAGCGGAGTCCGGACGACGCGGCCCTGCGCGGCGTGCTCGTCGACGTCGTCGCCCTCTCAGGTGCCCAGGCGGTCGCGCGCTATCCACAACCCGATGAACCCCCATACGACCTCGAAGAGGCCGAGGAACTGGTGGCGGACGCGTCGCGCCTGGTGATCGCTGTGCAGGCCTACTTCGATGGCCTCGGTCTCGGCGGCACAGGCCTTGCGCCTGTCTGAGCCGGCGGCGCAGTGGCGCTATCATCCGCGCCATGCGGTGTGTGATCGGCCGGCGCCTCCACGAGGTGGACGTCGGCTAACTCCTGGAACTGGCGGCCCGCCACGAGCGGACGATCATCGACCTGGGAACCGGCGATGGGAGCGCGGTCGTGCGGGAGGCGCGGACGCATCCGCGGACACTGGTCGTTGGTATCGACGCCGACGCGGGCGCCATGCGCGAGCGCTCCGCCGCCGCGGGGCGCTCGCAGGGGCACCTCGGTCTGCCGAACGCGCTGTTCCTCGTGGTGGGCGCCGAACGCCTGCCGCACGATCTCGACGGTCTGGCCGACGAGCTCCGCGTGACGCTGCCCTGGGGATCGCTGCTCCACGGCGCGATCGGCCCGGAGACATGGTTCGTCGAGCTCATCCACCGGCTCCTGCGACCGGGTGGCAGGGCGCAGCTCGTCCTCTCGACGGACCCCAGGGAGGTGGCCGCGGGTCTGCCGCGCCTCGACTCCGTATCCGCGCGCGCCCTCGCCGACACGTACGCGCGTGGCGGCCTGCAACCGTTGTGCGTGCGCCGCGTCACCACCGCCGACGTCAACGAGCTCGGCTCGTCATGGGCGAAGCGTCTCGGTATCCCGGCCCGAAGGGAGGCGTGGTTCTTCGGTCTCCGTGCGCCCGTTGGGCGGGGACACGTGCAGCGCTAGCTCGCGTGGCTTTGGGGAGCCATCTGGTCTGGATGATAGCTTCCGATAATGTAAGTTATGTACGTCTTATGATCCGGCATCGTCAACCCGGACGGCGGTGCCATGGGCCGGGCCTGTCCCGGTCTCACGCTTGCGTGCTTCCGTCAGGTTAAGAGCGCGGACCAATCCCTCGTGAACTCGGTACTCATCCTGGCGAATGTAACCCTGCGACGGGTAGAAGCACTTGAATCGCCACTCGGTCGACGATCCGAGCTTCAGGCCAATGAATCTTGAACGCGAACCGCGGCAGGCCGCCGTTGTGGGCTGCGTTCTCCTGGCGAATGACGTTGAGCGTCTTCGTGTCGCCGAGCTTCTCGGCCGCTTCGAGCTGGCAGAAGAAGAGCCGGCGCTCGCGGTCCTCATCGCGCCAGTGCTCCAGGAGGTCGCGCATCGTCGAGGTGATGTGCGGGTAGCCCTGGATGCGCCAGCGCGCGACGGCCTGCCGAATCTCGTTGACGATTTCGTTGGGCTGCTGGCGCTTCGGCCCGCCGAAGGCG
>JADGOR010000074.1 GCA_017882855.1 Cellulomonas sp.
GAGCGCGGGACCTCATCTGGGTCGTGGTGGATGATCCGCAGCGACTCGGGGCTGCGCTCGACCAGTGCCCGCGAGGTGACCATCTCCGCGACGTACAGCCCGCCGCCGTTCTCCCGGCACAACCGCCGGAACGCGGCATTGGTGATCCCCGCCATCGGCGCCAGCACGACGGGGGTGTCCACGACGATCCGCCCTATGCGCAGCGGCGGCAGAACGCGGGCGGCGGAGGCGGTCACACGGGTGATTCTCCCCCCAGGCGACACTTGCCCCGCGCGCTGGCGTCCTGAGAGGCGCTCAGGCGCCAACGAGCCGGGCCGCGAGGTACGCCGTGACCTGGTCGAGCGCGACGCGGTCCTGCGTCATGTCGTCGCGGTGCCGGATCGTCACGGCCTGGTCCTCGAGCGTGTCGAAGTCCACCGTGATGCAGAACGGCGTCCCGATCTCGTCCTGGCGACGGTAGCGGCGGCCGATCGCCCCGGCGTCGTCGAAGTCCACGTTCCAGTTCCGACGCAGCTCCGCGGCGAGGTCACGTGCCTTGGGCGAGAGGTCCTCGTTGCGGGACAGCGGCAGCACCGCGGCCTTCACCGGGGCCAGTCGCGGGTCGAGCCGCAACACGGTCCGGGTGTCGACGCCGCCCTTCGTGTTCGGCGCCTCGTCCTCGGTGTACGACTCGACCAGGAATGCCATCAGCGACCGGGTCAGACCGGCCGCCGGCTCGATCACGTACGGCACCCAGCGCTCGTTCTTGCCCTGGTCGAAGTACGAGAGGTCCTGGCCGGAGTGCTCGGTGTGGGTCTTCAGGTCGAAGTCGGTGCGGTTGGCGATGCCCTCGAGCTCGCCCCACTCGCTGCCCTGGAAGCCGAACCGGTACTCGACGTCGACGGTGCGCTTCGAGTAGTGCGAGAGCTTCTCCTTCGGGTGCTCGAAGTGGCGCAGGTTGTCCCGGGACAGACCAAGGTCGACGTACCAGGCCGTCCGGGTGTCGATCCAGTACTGGTGCCAGTCCTCGTCGGTGCCGGGCTCGACGAAGAACTCCATCTCCATCTGCTCGAACTCGCGGGTGCGGAAGATGAAGTTGCCGGGCGTGATCTCGTTGCGGAACGACTTTCCGGTCTGCGCGATGCCGAACGGCGGCTTCTTGCGCGAGGCAGCCATCACGTTCGCGAAGTTCACGAAGATGCCTTGCGCCGTCTCCGGCCGGAGGTAGTGCAAGCCGGTCTCGTCCTCGACCGGGCCGAGGAAGGTCTTGAGCAGGCCGTTGAACATCCGCGGCTCGGTCCACTGGCCACGGGCGCCGCAGTTGGCGCAGGCCACCTCGGCCAGTCCGCCCACGGGCGCGCGACCCTTCTTCTCCTCGAACTCCTCGAGCAGGGTGTCCTCGCGGTACCGGCGGTGGCACGAGGTGCACTCGACCAGCGGGTCCACGAACGCCTGCACGTGGCCGGAGGCGACCCAGACCTGGCGCGGCAGGATCACCGAGGAGTCCAGCCCGACGATGTCCTCGCGGCTGGTGACCATCGAACGCCACCACTGGCGTTTGATGTTCTCCTTGAGCTCGACGCCTAGCGGCCCGTAGTCCCATGCGGAACGCGTTCCGCCGTAGATCTCCCCGCACGGGAAGACGAATCCTCGCCTCTTGGCGAGCGAGATGACGGCGTCCAGGCGAGCTGAGGCAGGCGTTGAGGCCACGGGTGATCACTCCAGGTCGGACGGGACCCGCGCCTGGCTGGAGCGGGCTCGTGCGCGACGTGCACGACGGCACGTCAGGGTCCCAGGCTATCGGGTCGTCGTCATCGGGCCGTATTTGACAACGATTATCAAACCCATCACGCTGGAGCAATGCCTCGACGCCGCCTGCTCGCGCTGGCGACGCTGTGCGCCGTCCCGCTTGCCCTCGCGGGATGCGCGTCGGTGAGCCCGACGACTCGGGTACCCGGCACCCTCACGGTCGTCGCGTCGTTCTACCCACTGCAGTGGGTCGCCCAGCAGGTTGGCGGGGACGCGGTTCGGGTCTCCTCGCTCACTCCCTCCGGCGCCGAGCCGCACGACCTCGAGCTCTCGCTCAGGCAGACCCGGATCGTCGGCGACGCCGATCTCGTCCTCTACCTCAGCGGCTTCCAGCCGGCCGTCGACGCCGCCGTCGCGGCGCGCGCCCCGAGGCACGTCCTGGACGCGGCCACCGCCGCGAACCTGGTGTCGTTCGCCTCGGAAGGCGCCGCCGCGACGCCGGGCCCGGCCTCCAACGCCGCGTCGGGCCCGCTCGACCCGCACTTCTGGCTCGACCCGACCAGGCTCGCCCGGCTCGCCGAGGCCGTCGGCGCTGAGCTCGCGCAGCTGGACCCGGCGAACGCCGCCGGCTACCAGAGCCGCGCCGCCGCGACGAGCGCCGACCTGGCAGCACTCGACGCCGACTACGCACAAGGGCTCGCCAGCTGCCAGCGGCATGAGCTGGTGACCGCGCACGCGGCCTTCGGGTACCTCGCCGACCGTTACCAGCTGCACCAGCTCGGCATCGCGGGTCTCGAACCGGACGCCCAACCCTCGGGCGCACGGCTTCGAGAGGTCTCCGACATCGTTCGCCGCACGCAGGTGACGACCATCTTCTTCGAGCGCCTGGTCAGTCCGAAGGTGGCCGAGACGCTCGCCTCCGACCTCGGGATCGCGAGCGCCGTGCTCGACCCGATCGAGGGCCTGAGCGACCCGGCCTCCGACTACCGTGGCGTCATGCGGCAGAACCTCGCGACGCTGCGCACCGCACTGGGGTGCTCGTGACCGCGGCCGTCCGGGCCGAGGGCCTCGTCGTCGCCCTCGGCGGCACCAGGATCCTGCGCGGCATCGACCTCGAGGTCGCCGACGGCGAAGTCGTCGCCCTGCTCGGGGCGAATGGCTCCGGGAAGTCCACGCTCGTCCGCGCGCTCGTCGGTGTCGTCCCGATCACGGCCGGCCGGGTGGAGCTGTTCGAGCGTCCGCTCGGTCGCACGGTCGAGTGGCGTCGGATCGGGTATGTGCCGCAGCGGGTGAGCGCGGGTTCGGGAGTGCCCGCCACCGCGGGTGAGGTGGTTGCGTCCGGGCTGCTCACGAATCGCCGCCTCCGCCTCCCCCGACGCTACGCCGCCGCGGCCTGCGCGGCCCTCGACCTCGTCGGACTGGCGGACCAGGCCAACCGCGCGGTGCGCGAGCTCTCCGGTGGGCAGCAGCAGCGTGTCCTGATCGCCCGCGCGCTGATCCGGAAGCCCGATCTTCTCCTCCTCGACGAGCCCGTCGCCGGCGTGGACCTCCCCAGCCAGCAGGCGTTCGCGCAGGCCCTGACCCGCCTCACCGAGCAGGGCACGACGGTCCTCGTGGTACTGCACGAGCTCGGCGCCCTGGCCCCGCTCGTCCGGCGCGCGGTCGTCCTGCGGCACGGCGCGGTGGTGCACGACGGCGCACCACCGGTCGCGTCGCCGGAGCACGGCGGCGACCGGCACGATCACGTCCACCCGCACCCGACCGCCGAGCCGCCCCAGGTCGACACCGCGCCCGAGATGAGGCTCAACACATGAGCATCAACGACCTCACCTCGATGCTGACCGACCCCCTGATGCAGCGCGCGCTGATCGCGGCGATCCTGGTCGGGCTCGCGGCGCCGGTGGTGGGGACCTATCTGGTGCAACGGCGTCTCTCCTTGCTCGGTGACGGCATCGGACACATCGCGCTCACCGGCGTCGCTCTCGGCTGGTTGATCGCAAACGTGATGGCGCTGACCCCGAACGACGTGCTCGCACTGCCGGGCGCGGTGGTGGCCGCCGTCGTCGGGGCCGTCGCGATCGAGCTCGTGCGAGAGCACGGGAAGACCAGCGGCGACGTCGCGCTCGCGCTGCTCTTCTACGGCGGGATCGCCGGTGGCGTGCTGCTGATCAAGGCGGCCGGCGGCACGAGCGCGAACCTCGTCGGCTACCTCTTCGGTTCCATCTCGACCGTCACGTCCACCGACGTCGTCATGACCGTGGTGCTCGCGGCCCTCATCCTGGTGGTCGGCGTGGGCTTGCGGACGGCGCTCTTCGCCGTGAGCCACGACGAGGAGTTCGCGATCGCCTCGGGGCTACCGGTGCGCACCCTGAACGTGGCGATCGCGGTCATCGCGGCGCTCACGGTGACGGTCGCGATGCGGGTGGTCGGCGTCCTGCTGGTGAGCGCTCTGATGATCGTGCCGGTCGCCATCGCTCAGCTCACCGCACGCTCGTTCCGGGGCACCATGCGACTCGCGATGGCGATCGGCGTGGTGGTCTGCATCGTCGGCCTGACCTTCACGTACTTCCAGGACTACTCCCCCGGCGCGACCATCGTGGTCCTCGCGATCGCGTTGTACGCAGTGGTGGCGGTGGCCCGGCCGCTGTTCGTTCGGCAGCGGTGGCACGACCCCCACCCCGACGTCGCCGACGACGTCGAGCTCGCGCGCGAGCGCGGCGAGGCGGCACCGGAGGGCCAGGAGGCGCGGCGATGATCCAGCGCGTGACCCGTCAGCGCACCGCGGTGGCCGGGGCGCTGATCGCGCTGGACGACTTCCGCAGCGCTCAGCAGCTGCATGAGTACCTTCGGGCGCACGGGGACTCGATCGGGCTCGCCACGGTCTACCGCACGCTGCAGTCGCTCGCCGAGGCGCACCAGGTCGATGTGATCCGGACCGGCGAGGGCGAGTCCCTCTACCGCCGGTGCGAGCGCCGCGAGCACCACCACCACCTGGTCTGCCGGTCGTGCGGCGCGACCGTGGAGATCGACGGACCGAGCGTCGAGTCCTGGGCCTCTCGGATCGGGGCCGCGCACGGGTTCTCCGACATCGAGCACACGATCGAGCTGTTCGGCACGTGCGAGGCGTGCCGCTCGAGCGCACCGGCCTGAGGCCTACCCGTCGGAGGCCGCTGCCGCGTCGATCGCTCCGCCGTACCGACGGTCGCGGAGGGCGTAGGTCTCGATCGCCTTCCACAGGCTCCGCCGGTCAACATCCGGCCAGTACTCCTCGAGGAAGACGAGCTCGGCGTAGGCGGCCTGCCAGATCATGAAGTTCGAGGTCCGCTGCTCACCCGAGGTGCGCAAGAACAGATCGACGTCCGGCAGGTCCGGCTCGTCGAGGTGGCGCTGGATGGTGCGCTCGGTGATCTTGCCCGGGTCGAGCCGCCCGGCTGCCACCTCCGCCGCTATTGCGCGGGTCGCGTCCACGATCTCGGCTCGGCCGCCATAGTTCACGCACATCGTGAGCGTGCAGACGTCGTTGTCCCGGGTCAACCGCTCGGCGGCCTCCAGCTCGGTGATCACCGAGCGCCACAGCCGAGGCCGTCGCCCCGCCCAGCGCACCCGCACCCCCCAGTCGTTCATCGTGTCCCGCTGCCGGTGCAGCACCGCCCGGTTGAAGCCCATCAAGAAGCGCACCTCGTCGGGCGAGCGCTTCCAGTTCTCGGTCGAGAACGCGTAGACCGAGACGTGCTTGACGCCGATCTCGATCGCGCCGGCCATCACGTCTAGCAGGGCCGCTTCGCCGGCCTCGTGGCCCGCCGTCCTCGGCAACCCGCGCGCGTTCGCCCACCGACCGTTGCCGTCCATCACGATCGCGACGTGCTGCGGGACCAGCTCGCGCGGGACCGCCGGCGGGCGCGCACCGGACGGGTGCGGCGGCGGTGCGATCACGCGGCGCCCGAGATGCTCCGCCGGCTCCGCGTTCGTGGCGGCGGGTGCCGTGCCGACGCCCATCTTGAGACGACGAGTCATGAGGCGCTCCCTGCCAGTGGCACGATCCGCGCGACCGCACGGAAGTCCGCTCGGTCGACGAGTCGAAGCGAACGCACGGTGCGCTCGAGGTGGAACTGCAAGAACGCCGCGACCAGGCCGGACGCGTCCCGCCGGGCCCGCTCGGTGCTCGCGTCCGCCGCCGCCCAGTCGCCGCTGAGCAGCGCTGCGAGCAGCAGGAACACCTCTGGTGACGGGGCGGTGGCCCCCGGCGGCCGGCACGCAGCACAGACGGCTCCGCCGAGCGCGACCGCGAACGCCTGGTGCGGGCCGGGCGCGCCACAGCGGGCGCACTCGGAGAACGTCGGCGCCCAGCCCGCGACGGCCAGCGCCCGGAGCAGGTAGGAGTCCAGCACCAGGCTGCTCGCGTGCGCTCGCTCGGCCAGCGCCCGCACGCCTCCGGCAAGCAGCCAGAACTGCTGCACCGAGGGCTCATGCTCCGCCTCGACCAACCGGTCCGCTGTCTCGAGCATCGCCGCGCCCGCGGTGTACAGCGGGTAGTCCTCGCCGATCTGCCGCCCGTAGGCCCCGATGGTCTCGACCTGAGTGACGATGTCGAGGTTGCGACCGGAGTGCAGCTGGACGTCGATCATCATGAAAGGTTCGAGCCGCGCGCCGAACTTCGACGAGGTCCGCCGGACGCCCTTGGCGACAGCGCGCACCTTGCCGTTCTCGCGGGTGAGGAGCGTGACGATGCGGTCAGCCTCCCCCAGCTTCTGGGTGCGCAGCACGATGGCCTCGTCGCGATAGAGACTCACCGCCCACGCACCCGCACGCTCGCGCTCATCCCGTCATTGTCCCGCAGACCGCCCACGGGAACCGGGAGCCTCAGCGCGCGGCGCGGTTCACCGCGGAGATGATCGCCTTGAGGCTGGCCATGGTGATCGACGGGTCGATCCCGACGCCCCAGAGCACGTCGTCGCCGATCGCGCACTCGACGTACGCGGCTGCGGTGGCATCGCCACCCTCGGACAGCGCGTGCTCGTGGTAGTCGAGCACCGCGACGTCGACCCCGAGGCCCCTGAGCGCGTCCACGAAGGCCGCCAAGGGGCCGTTGCCGGTGCCCTCGAGGGTGACCGGCGAACCAGCGTCGGTCAGGTCGACCGAGAGCCGGTCAGGACCGTCCTCGACGCTGATCCCACGGGTGCCCTTCAGGGCGAACCGACCCCACTGCTCGAGCTTTCCGCCGGGTTCGACCGGCAGGTACTCGTCGGAGAAGATCTCCCACAGGTCGTCGGCGTCCACCTCGCGCCCGGAGGTGTCGGTGACACGTTGCACGACGCGGGAGAACTCGATCTGCAGACGGCGCGGCAGGTCCAGGTGCCGCTCGCTCTTCATCAGGTACGAGATCCCGCCCTTGCCGGACTGCGAGTTGACCCGGATGACGGCCTCGTAGCTGCGCCCGACGTCCTTCGGGTCGACCGGCAGGTACGGCATCTCCCAGATCAACGCGTCGACCCCGACCCCGGCGTCGACCGCGGCCTTCTGCCGCGCCTCGAAACCCTTCTTGATGGCGTCCTGGTGCGAGCCGGAGAAGGCCGTGTACACCAGGTCCCCGCCGTACGGCTGCCGGGCCGGGACGTCCATCTGGGTGCAGAACTCGACCGTGCGCCGCACCTCGTCGATGTCGCCCAGGTCGATCATCGGGTCGATGCCCTGGCTGAACAGGTTCAGCGCCAGGGTGATGAGGTCGACGTTGCCGGTCCGCTCGCCGTGGCCGAAGAGGCAGCCCTCGACCCGGTCGGCGCCGGCCATCATGGCGAGCTCCGCCGCCGCGACTGCCGTACCGCGATCGTTGTGCGGGTGCACGGAGACCGCGACGCGGTCGCGACGGGACAGGTGTCGGCTCATCCACTCGATCTGGTCCGCATAGACGTTCGGCGTGGCCCGCTCGACCGTCGCCGGCAGGTTCAGGATGATCTCGCGGTCGGCGTCGGTCAGCCAGACGTCCATCACCGCTTCGCAGACCTCGAGCGCGAAGTCCAGCTCGGTGTCGACGAAGATCTCGGGCGAGTACTCGTAGCCGAACACCGTCTCGTCGCCCAGCATCTTCTCGGCGAAGTCGATGACGTCGCGGGTACCGACGACCGCCAGCTCCTTGGTCGCCTCGCGATCGTTGCGGAAGACGAGCTCACGGAACATCGGCGCCGTCGCGTTGTACAGGTGCACGGTCGCGCGTGGTGCTCCGATGATCGACTCGACGGTCCGCGCGATCAGGTCGGTGCGGGCCTGGGTCAGCACGGAGATCGTCACGTCCTCGGGCACGCCGCCGTCGACGACGGAACGCACGAAGTCGAAGTCCATCTGGCTGGCCGAGGGGAAACCGATCTCGATCTCCTTGTAGCCCATCTTCACGAGCAGGTCGAACATCCGACGCTTGCGGCGGGGGTCCATCGGCTCGATGAGTGCCTGGTTGCCGTCACGCAGATCGGTGGACAGCCAGCGCGGCGCCTTCGTGATGTGGGCCGCGGGCCAGGTACGGTCCGCCAGGTCCACGCCGGACCCGCCGAGGAATGGCCGGTACTTGTTCAGGGGCATCGCCGAGGGCTGTTGAGCGTTTCTCGGCTGGAAGTCGTGTCGCATGTCCGTGGGTCCTTCGTCTCGTCTCGGGTCGGCTTGGCCAGCACACCAACCACCGCGACGAGGGACCGGCCTAGAGGGCCTCGCCGCGGCGACGAAGGAGCAGGGTCCACTGCCAGATCACGCGCACGAGAGCGAGCCTACCCTGTGCGCGAGCGGAGTGGCAGGAGCGGCCGTGGCGAGGCGCTCAGGCGCCAGGGGATGCCAGACCACGGATGCCTGCGGGCGAGGACACGACGATCCGGCCATCAACCACGGTGGCCCGCTCACCGGGCTCCAGCGCAACGGTCCAGGCCCTCGACCCGGTCTTGAGGTCGAAGGCCACCAGCTCCGGCACGCCGCTGACGGTGTTGTCCTCCAGCACGATCAGCCGCACCCCGTCGGTGCCGCACACCTGGACGAAGGTGGCATCCGTGCTCGGTTGCGCCCAGAGCGGCTCACCCGTGACGAGGTCACGCAGCTCGTAGTCCGCGCCCCGGCCCCGGGTCACCCCGGCGCCGCCCCACACACCGGCCGGTGACACGACTGCCGGCCAGAAGGTGCCCGCGTCCGCAACCGACCAGGGCCGAGCGCTGCGCCCCGCTGCCCCGACGAGCACGTCGCGCGCATCGGTCACCACGGGAGCCTGGGTCGAGCCGAAGCCGATCGCGGGAACGAGACGACCGGCGGATGCCGGCAGCGAGACGGCCGCCCCGCCGTCAGCCGGGTACTCTTCGGCAGCCGCCCAGACGGCGTCGGAGAGCTCGTTCGCCCAGACCGTCCTGGCCGCGATGATCTCGGCCGAGGGGTACTGGATGACCACCGATCCGTCGGCCGTCGAACGAGCGCTCCCGTACCCGACGGCCTGCAAGACGCCACCCGTCCCGGCGTCGACGATCGCGACGACTCCGTCCATGGCTGCGATCACGCGGTTGCCGACGATGGCGACAGTGGTCGGACCGAGGACGTGGTTGGGTCGGTACACGACCTCGCCGAACGTTGTCACCGGCCACAGGGTGTGCTCGCCCGTGTAGTGCCACCGCTCGGTCCCGATCCAGGCGTCGTGGCGGGCGATCATCAGCGCAGTCGGATTGTCGGGCGCTGCACCGGCGAGAACGAGAGAGTCGCCGAGCACTTCGACGGTTCGGGTCCACGAGGGGGCTTCCCAGTGGGTCAGCTCGCGGCCGTCCGTCATCCGGATGAGGACGACCTCGACCACCTCGCCGTTGACCCGATCGCCTCCATAGCGGACGCAAGGCATCGCACCGGCAAGAAGCTCGTGGGCGCACCCGCGGTACTCGCGCCCCGCGGGGACGGGGACGGTCCAGCGCACCGCACCATCGCGCACATCGACGGCCACCAGGTTCGCCAGGGATCCCGCCAGCTCCACGGCGGCAACCGCTGTGCTGCCGTAGCGCCAGACGTCCGGGTAGGCCCGCCACGGGTCGAGCGAAGCGTACGTGCGGCTGAACTCGTCGATGACGACCGGGCGGAAGCCCACGGTTCCGGGGCCTCGATTGACGACGTCGGGAGCAACGCGCCAGGCCTCGCCCGGAGGCGTCGGGTACGGCTCGAGCGCACCCGGGTCGAAGACCGGCTTCGGCAGCGGCATCGCCGCCGGCAGTGCGACACCCACCAAGGCGATCAGGGCGGACGCCGCGATGGCGCGAAGGGTG
>JADGOR010000157.1 GCA_017882855.1 Cellulomonas sp.
CGGGAGCTCGGGCCGGAGATCGACACGTTCACCATGCGGCCGCCGACCATGCTCGGCGCGCTGCACATGGACCCGGTCGACCCGGTCCCGATCTCTATCGACGGGTGGCTCCTCGCGGACCTTCCGTCGGCGGCCATCGACGCCCTCGCCGAGGCGGCGGGTCCTGAGTCGGGATCGCCGCTCTTGTCGGTCGAGCTGCGCCACCTGGGAGGTGCGCTGGTCGACGCTGCGCCGGAACACGGGGCGCTGGCCTCGCTCGACGCTCGGTTCGCGACCGCAACGATCAGCCTGGTACCGAACGCGGATATGGCCGCCGCCGTGGAGCGTCATTCTGCCATCGTGCGGGCCGCGCTGGCACCGTGGGAGGCTGAGCGGAACTACCCCAACTTCGCCGAGCGATCCTTCAGTGTGTCGGATTTCCACTCGCCCGCGACCTGCGAACGGCTCGGCCGCGTCAAGGCCAAGTACGACCCGCGAGACCTCATCCGATCGACCCATCCGATCCCGACGGCGTGACGCCCGCCTGTGCGGCGCAAGACCGGCGTGGTCGTCTCAACTCAGCATGTCTCGGCTGCGTCCAGTGGCCTGAAGCAAACTAGACTGTCGACCTCCTCCAGAGGCATCCCGATGTTGACCAGAATGGTCGCGGGGTCTGGTCGGTGGGTTCCTGTGGCCGCGCACCAGCGTGTTCTGGCGCCGAACTCGACGATGATGACCGTCGCGCCCTTTTCGGCACGGCGTCAGAGACCACATGGCCTCGTTCAGCGATGAAACCACGACACGATAACTGGACACGCTACGCTCGGGCCTCCAAGCACGGTGCTACTGCGCTTACGCACCTGGGCCTTCCAAGCTGAATGTCGCGGGTTCGAGACCCGTCTCCCGCTCCAAACCCCTTGTCACGCTCATCCCAGGTTCGGCGGCGAAGGTTGACCAGTCTCATTTGAGGGCCTAAGATCGGCACAAATGAGTGCCTACATCGAGACCAAATGAGTGCGCAAGGGCTTCCCAAATGAGTGCCCCGCGATCTGAAGGCTCGCTCGGACGAATCGAGCACTATCTCCCGCGGTTTGCCGACGACGAGCTGGCGGCTCGGCTCCGCGCGACTGGCGCCGTCTTGATCGAGGGACCGCGCGGCTGTGGCAAGACGCAGACGGCGCTCCGGGCCGCCAGGAGCGCGGTGCGCCTCGACCGAGATGTCGCCGCCCGTCAGGCGGGCGAGCTCAACCCCGCGCTGCTCCTCGACGGAAAACGGCCGCGGCTCATCGACGAGTGGCAACTTGTCAAGGACGTCTGGAATGAGATCCGGGGCGATGTCGACGACCACCCCGAGGAGCCTGGACGCTACATCCTCGCCGGGTCCGCTGTGCCGCCGGACGACGAGACTCGACACACAGGATCGTTGCGGATCACTCGCCTGCGGCTGCGCCCGATGTCCCTCGCGGAGAGCGGCCATTCGACCCGCGCGGTCTCGCTCGGGGACCTGTTCGCCGGCGGCGAGGCCAAGGCGTCCGATCCCGGTCTCGATCTTCACACTCTCGTCGAGCGAATCGTGATCGGCGGCTGGCCGGCGCTTCTGCGTCGCGATCCTGCGGACGCGATGATCGCGACGCAGGGCTACCTCGATGAGACGCGCCGCGTCGACCTCGGACGACTCGAAGGAGCGAAACGAGACCCAGAGAACCTTGCCCGTGTGATCCGTTCACTGGCGCGCAACACGGCCACCGAGGCATCTGCCCGCACCATCGCGGCGGACGTCGCAGGCGCCGAGGGAGGCATCGACTATCACACGGTCATCGACTACACGAATGCGCTGACCCGCGTCTTTGTCGTCGAAGACCTGCCCGCTTGGTCGCCAGCATTGCGCTCGAGCGGCCCGCTTCGATCGTCGGTGACACGCCACTTTGCGGACCCCTCGCTCGCCGCGGCCGCGCTCGGCGCCGGAGTCGAGCGACTCCTCGGCGACCCCGAGACGCTGGGCCTCCTTTTCGAGTCGCTGGTTGTTCGGGATCTGCGCGTATACGGTCAGGCCATCGGCGCCAGCGTGTGGCACTACCGCGATGCGCAGGGCGTCGAAGCCGACGCGATCCTCGAAATGCGCGACGGCCGGTGGGCAGCGCTCGAAGTGAAGCTGGGCCAGGCCAAGATCGACGAAGGAGCGAAGAGCCTTCTTCGCGTCGTCGAGCACGTCGACACGGATCGCCACGGCCGCCCCGCGTTCCTGGCGGTGGTCACGGGCTGGGGGTATGCGTATCGCCGCCCGGACGGCGTGTTCGTCATCCCCATAGGCGCGCTCGTCGCCTGACAGCGGCCATGTGAATCTGAACGCGGTCCCACGAGGGAGGCTACTGCGCTCACGCACCCCGTGCCCGCGCCGCCAGCCGTCGCCGCCTGGTCTTCCATACTGGCGAGTGGATGCCCGCGGCTCGGCACCTCCACGAATCGATGGGCTTTCGCCGCGAGTCCACTCTGGACTTCGCCCCGGTGTCCGGGCGTGAACCCAGGCATCTACGTCTTCGGTCTGGCCGCCGTAACTTAGTGGGATGTCAGAACCAAGACGTGCGTTTGGCGCCGTTCCGTCGTGTACATGGGTATGACAGTGGTAGCCATCCGCGACGCCGATCTCCTCTACGAGCGGGCGTTCCACGAGAACTGGAAACCCGTGTTCCGGTTCCTGCTGGCGTGGACGAACGACTTCGGGGCAGCCGAGGACCTGGCCCAGGACGCCTTCATGCGGCTCTGGAAGAACCGGGACCGGGTCGACTGGGACGAGCCGATATTGCCCTGGCTGCTCGTGACGGGACGGCGTGCGGCTACCGACAGGTTCAGAGCGTTGGAGCGCCGGATCATGCGGCCGCCGTCTCCGGCGCACTTGGACGAGGCGACTCACGATCGCTGGCTGGACGTCCAGGCCGCGATGAGTCGGCTGTCGAAGGTCGAGCGGACGGCCCTCGTCCTGACCACGTTCCAAGGGTCCACGACCGCTGAGGTCGCGGAGTTGCTCGGCTGCTCCCAGGGCGCGGTCCGCGCCGCGATCAGTCGAGCCCGGCAGAAACTGGAGGACGGGCTATGAGTCCTCGAAAGAGCGACCAGATCCTGAGTGAGTGGCTGGCGATGGCGGACAGCGCGCCGCGGCCGGCCCGAGCACCGAGGGGAAATGGGACGCAGCAGCGAACTCGATCCGGTCTGCCGGCCGGCATGGCGGCGACTCTCCTGGCGGCCGTGGTGATCGCCGCAGTCATCGGGATACGACTTGCCTCTAGCCCGGGTTCCGTCGGCGCCTCGCAGAGCGCGGGTGCGAGCGGCTCGAACCCGGCCACGTTCCAGTCGGGCCAACCGTCGACGGTCCCGTCCGGAGTGCCGTCGCCCGAGCCTTCGTCTGTCGTGGCCCCAACCGCGCTTGCGTCGGCGCCGGT
>JADGOR010000158.1 GCA_017882855.1 Cellulomonas sp.
CAGGACGTTCCCGTGGTCAGCCTGCGCTGAGCGGCGGACACCAGGGCGCTCCGATGGCCGGCACCTTCTACAGCCAGATCGCGGCGAACCGGCGCAACTCGTTCTTCCTCATGCTCATCCTCGTCGCGCTGCTTTCGGTCCTCGGTTTCGCGATCGGCTACGGCACGACCGGCCAGGCGGGCGCCGGGCTCGGCTGGCTGGGCATCTTCGGCGTCATCGCCATCGTCTCGTCGGTGGCCAGCTACTACACCGGCGACAAGGTCGTCCTGGGCGTCTCGAAGGCGCGACCCGTCACGGCGGCGCAGCAGCCCCAGCTGATCAACGTGGTCACCGAGATGGCGCTGGCCGCCGCCATCCCGATGCCGGCCGTCTACCTGATCGACGACACGGCGCCCAATGCGTTCGCGACGGGGCGCGATCCCCGGCATGCCTCCATCGCGATCACGACCGGCCTCCTGCAGAAGCTCGACCGCGAGGAGCTCCAGGGCGTGATCGGCCACGAGCTCTCACACGTGCGCAACTACGACATCCGCTACTCGCTCCTCGTCGGGGTCCTGGTCGGGACGGTTGCCCTGCTGGCCGACTTCTTCCTGCGCTTCACGTTCTGGGGTGGCTTCGGAGGCGGTCGCCGCTCGTCGAGCGACCGGGACAGCGGCGGCGGCGGTCTCCAGGTGATCGTCTTCGTGCTCGCCATCGTGCTGGCCATCCTCGCCCCGTTCTTCGCCCGGCTCGTCCAGCTCGCGGTGAGCCGGCAGCGCGAGTACCTGGCCGACGCGTCCTCGGTCGAGCTCACCCGGAACCCGCAGGGCCTCGAACGGGCGCTCGCCGCGATCTCGGAGGACAAGGAGGTGCTGGAGGTCGCCAACCGCGCCACCCAGCACCTCTACTTCACGAACCCGATCAAGAAGTTCGAGAATCGCTCGAAGGGGCTCTTCTCGACGCACCCGCCGATCGTCGACCGGATCAACCGGCTCCGCGCCCTCAACGGCGAGGCGCCGCTCCCGCCGACGGCCCAGGAGGAGCTTGCCGGGCTCGACTGATCGGCCTCGCGAGCCGAGCGCGGGGAGCGCGGAGAGCAGGGGGAGGGCGGGAAGCGCCGCGACCCGGCATTCCAGGCCTGGCGCTCATGGCCTCGCGGCCCCGTGCGCACCGATTGCGCGCTGCGACCGCCGCCGACGCCCGGCAGGCCGACATGTGGCGCGGGCGGCGCCATGGGACCGCTGGACGGTTGTTCGGGTCACCCGGTGCGCGGCCGAACCGTTGCAGCGGCAGGCGCCGGTGGCAGCGGTCACTGCACGCACGTCCCCGGGAGTCGATGCGGAGCCCACGCCTCGACGTACTCGCGGACAACCACCGCCGGGGGCAACGCGGCGAGGTTCAACCCCATGCTGGTGGCCGAAGCGAGGCGCGGCGCCTCGCGGGCCCGATGACGTCAAGACTCTTGTGTGAAAGCAGCGAGCGGGCGTCGCGCCAGGAGCTCGTTGAGACGGAGCACCTGGCCATAGAGGATCCGGTCGGCTGACCGGCGGTCGGCGAGGCAGCCGACCGGCCGCAGCCGCCGACGGAACTCGCGGAAGGCGCGCTCGATCAGGTTCGTCGTGCGCAGGCTGGCCCGGGCATGCTCGGGCAGCGCGAACACGGCGAGGAGATCGTCGAGGTCGCGCTCGAGCCGCCGGACGATGACAGGGTGCCGGGGGCGCCAGGCCTTCGCCCAGCGCCAGTAGGCGGCCACCGCGGCCCGTCGGGTCCGGGCCCGGTAGATCGAGCGCAGGCCGCGCAGGCAGGGCCGCCGCTCGGCGAGGGGGAGCGCCTCGAGGATGTTCCGCACCCGGTGGGTCCAGCAGCGCTGGAGGGCCGCCGCGGGGAAGGCCTCGGCGACCGCGGCGGCGATCCCGTCAGCCCCGTCGGCCACCGCGAGGACGACCCCGTCCGGGTCGAGCCCACGTTCGGTGAGCGAGGTCAGCAGGCGGCTCCACGCGGCGGTCGACTCGGCAACCGCCTGGCGGTAGTCGAGCAGCTCCCGGCGTCCGTGCCCATCGATCCCGTAGGCGGCGAGGATCACCCGCCGGCTCGCCCGCCCGTCGCTGCGCCGGACCGAGACCCACAGGCCGTCGAGCAGGAGGTAGCGGGCCGGGAACGTCACCGGCCGGCGGTGGAACGCCGCCACCTGGGCGTCGAGCCGCCGGACGAGCCGGCTCACCGCGGCCGCCGAGAGGGGCACGCCGGTGAGCGTCTCCGCGAGCGCCGCCGTCTCGCGGGTCGACAGGCCACGCAGGAAGGCCCGGCGCAGGACGTCGTCGACGGTCGCCGTCCGGCGTGCCGCCGGGGCGAGGAAGGAAGGGCGGTACGGCTCGAGGCGCCGGCGCGGGACCCGCAGGTCGGTGATCGCCCCGAGCTCGGTCACGAGCATCCGGCGGTAGATGCCGTTGCGGTGGTCGAGCCGGGTGCTGCTCCGCTCGTACCGGTCGGCCATGACCCCGGCTGTCAGCTCGTCCTCCATCGTCGCCTCGAGGATCGTCTTCACGGCCTCCAGGAGCTCGGGACGCAGGTCGCCCCAGAGCGCGTTCTCGTCGCGGACCTCGACCCAGCGCTGGGCCGGCGTTCGATCGGTGAGACCGGGTACCGTTGCCATGGGCGTACTCCTTCTGTGCTCGACACACGTGAAGTTGTACGCCCGCTCGTTTCGGGCTTTCCCACAAGAGACGTTACGTCACTCCGCGGGATCAGGATCTTGCAGCGCCATCGACGATGCGATATGGTCGTTTGAGTAGCGGCACCCTGACTAAGCCGCCGACAAATGCGGCCATGAGCCGCTCGGCCGTTCCGAGCACCGGTGCGGATCGACAAGAGGCGAATATCGCCCGTCGATCACCCGGTGTTCTCCATTGACGGGCCTTCCTCGCCTCGATGCCTGGCACGGAAGGCAACCATCGTGGAGAGCATTCGCACCGAGGCAGGAGCCGCCGCATGCGGCCTGCGCAAGCGTCCGTCAGACCCCCGGTACGTCGACGTCACGACCACCCGACGACAGGTCACTTTCGAGCAGACAGCGGTCCGGTCCGATGGGTAGCCGGGGCTGCACCGCCGTGCGGGAGGATGGATCTCCCTGCGGGGCGACCCGCCGGCGCGACGTGCCATTCTGCTTTATGCACGACCCCGCGAGCGCGCCGGAGGCAGCTGAGGCCCGGAAGCTCGGCGGCCTTCAGCGGCGGAGGGAAAGCGCTGTCGCGATTGCCTACGACGTCAGCGGCGTGGCGACAATCGAGGAGCAGCAGCGGATCCTCGAGATCGCGACCCTCGAAACCCTCGCCCTCCCCAACTCGATCGCCCGCTCGCGCACCCTGATCGACGCCGTCCGTGCCGGGCTCAAGGTCCGCGAGGCGGGTCAGCTTGAGGCTCGGGTCGTCGCGCTCGAA
>JADGOR010000006.1 GCA_017882855.1 Cellulomonas sp.
GAACTTGGCCTTTCCCACTGTGTCCTCCTGAGGACTTGGGTAGTTGTGCCGGACGGTGCAGGTCCTCGGACGGTCCTGCGGGTCGTGCGGGTCGCTACGGGTCGGTTATCTGATTCTGCGGGGTCGACCTGTGGGACTCACTCGCCCCGGGTCTTCTTGATGATCTCCTCGGCAACGCTCCGAGGAACCTCGGCGTAACTGTCGAACTGCATCGAGTAAACCGCACGGCCCTGGGTCTTGGATCGCAGGTCGCCGACATACCCGAACATCTCTGACAGCGGGACAAGAGCGCTAACGACCTTCACGCCGCTCGCGTCCTGCATCTGGTGGATCTGGCCGCGGCGGGAGTTCAGGTCGCCGATGACGTCGCCCATGTACTCCTCGGGCGTGCGCACCTCGACGGCCATGACCGGTTCCAGCAGCACAGGGTCGGCTCGCCTCAGGCCTTCCTTGAGGACCATCGAGCCGGCAATCTTGAAGGCCATCTCCGAAGAGTCGACCTCGTGGTACGCGCCGTCGAGCAGCGTCGCCTTGACCCCGACCATCGGGTAGCCCGCGAGGATTCCGAGCCGCATCGCATCCTGCATACCGGCGTCGATGCTCGGGATGTACTCGCGCGGGATGCGACCACCGGTGACCGCGTTCACGAACTCGTACTGCTCGCCCTCGGCCGAGACCAGCGGCTCGAAGGTGACCTGCACCTTCGCGAACTGGCCGGAGCCTCCGGTCTGCTTCTTGTGCGTGTAGTTGACCTTCTCCACCTTGCGGCGGATCGTCTCCCGGTAGGCGACCTGCGGCTTGCCGACGTTCGCCTCGACGTGGAACTCGCGGCGCATCCGGTCCACCAGGATGTCCAGGTGCAGCTCGCCCATGCCGTGGATGATGGTCTGGCCGCTGTCCGGGTCGAGGTTGACCCGGAAGGTCGGGTCCTCGTCGGCGAGCTTCTGGATCGCGAGCGACAGCTTCTCCTGGTCGCCCTTCGTCTTCGGCTCGATCGCCACCGAGATGACCGGCTCCGGGAAGGTCATCGACTCGAGGATGATCTGGTTGGCCGGGTCGCACAGGGTGTCACCGGTGGTGGTGTCCTTCAGACCGATGACCGCGTAGATGTGGCCGACGGACGCCTCGTCGACCGGGTTCTCCTTGTTGGCATGCATCTGGAAGAGCTTCCCGATGCGCTCCTTCTTGCCCTTGGTGGAGTTGATCACCTGGGCGCCGGTCCCGACCTTGCCGGAGTACACCCGGACATAGGTCAGCTTGCCGAAGAACGGGTGCGACGCGATCTTGAAGGCGAGCGCCGAGAACGGCTCGGTCGACTTCGGGGCACGGGTCAGGATCTCGGACTCGTGACCGACGCGATGACCCTCGACGTCCGGGACGTCGATCGGGGACGGCAGGTAGGCGATCACCGCGTCGAGCATCGGCTGGACGCCCTTGTTCTTGAACGCCGAGCCGCACAGGACCGGGTAGATCTCGCTCGCGATCGTCAGCTTGCGGATCCCCGCCTTGATCTCGGCGACCGTGAACTCCTCGCCCGACAGGTACTTCTCGAGCATCTGCTCGTCCGCATCGGCGACCGTCTCGATGAGCTTCGCGCGATACTCCGCGGCCTTCTCGACCAGGTCGGCCGGGATCTCCTCGATGGAGAACTCCTCGCCCTTGCCGGTGTTCTCGCGCCACACGAGCGCGCGCTCCTCGACCAGGTCGACGACGCCGATGAAGCTGCTCTCCGAACCGATCGGCAGCTGCAGCGGCACCGGCTTGGCCTTGAGCCGGTCGATGATGGTCTGCACGGTGTAGTAGAAGTCCGCGCCGAGCTTGTCCATCTTGTTGACGAAGCAGATGCGTGGCACGACGTACTTGTCGGCCTGGCGCCACACGGTCTCGGACTGCGGCTCGACGCCTTCCTTGCCGTCGAAGACGGCAACCGCGCCGTCCAGGACGCGGAGCGAGCGCTCCACCTCGACCGTGAAGTCGACGTGACCCGGCGTGTCGATGATGTTGATCTGGTTGCCGTCCCAGAAGCACGTCGTCGCGGCGGACGTGATGGTGATGCCGCGCTCCTGCTCCTGCTCCATCCAGTCCATCGTGGCGGCGCCGTCGTGCACCTCACCGATCTTGTAGTTGATACCGGTGTAGTACAGGACGCGCTCGGTCGTCGTCGTCTTGCCGGCGTCGATGTGCGCCATGATGCCGATGTTGCGGACCTTGGTGAGGTCCGTCAGCACGTCGAGTGCCACGAGTAGTGCTCCCTTAAGTCTTTGTCAGCCACGGCCTTCGCGGCTACCAGCGGTAGTGCGCGAACGCCTTGTTGGACTCGGCCATCTTGTGCATGTCCTCGCGACGCTTCACAGCAGCGCCCAGGCCGTTGCTGGCGTCGAGGATCTCGTTCATCAACCGCTCGGTCATCGTCTTCTCACGACGAGCCCGCGAGTAGTCGACGAGCCAGCGCAGGGCGAGCGTCGTCTGGCGGATCGGACGGACCTCGACCGGGACCTGGTACGTCGCGCCACCGACGCGACGAGAGCGGACCTCGAGCGACGGGCGGACGTTCTCGAGCGCGCGCTTCAGGACGACGACGGGGTCTCCGCCGGTCTTGTCACGCGCACCCTCGAGAGCGCCGTACACGATGCTCTCCGCGACCGACTTCTTGCCGTCGAGCAGCACCTTGTTGATCAGCTGGGTCACGACGGGCGAGCCGTAGACCGGGTCGATGATGAGCGGCCGCTTCGGGGCCGGGCCCTTGCGAGGCATCAGTGCTTCTCCTTCTTCGCGCCGTACCGGCTGCGAGCCTGCTTGCGGCCCTTGACACCCTGGGTGTCGAGCGCACCACGGACGATCTTGTAACGGACACCGGGGAGGTCCTTCACGCGACCACCGCGGACGAGCACGATCGAGTGCTCCTGCAGGTTGTGGCCCACACCCGGGATGTACGCGGTGACCTCGACCCCACTCGAGAGCTTGACGCGGGCCACCTTGCGAAGCGCCGAGTTCGGCTTCTTCGGGGTGGTCGTGTACACACGGGTGCACACCCCGCGGCGCTGAGGGCTGCCCTTCAGTGCCGGCGTCTTGGTCTTGCTGGCCTTCGCCGTCCGACCTTTGCGAACGAGCTGCTGGATCGTGGGCACTGCGTCTCCGTGTCTGCTCGACGTTCTCTGCTGTGTCGGTCGGCTGTCACCGACCGGGTGGGCTGGCGGGCGCCAGACCATTTCTCGTACTTCAGCACCCGACCCCCGCGCCCGGGCGTGTCGCACCGGATGCTCGCGGCGCTCGTCCGTCAGAAAAGCCTGGACGGTGTGGCCGCGCGCTCCGGTGGGAATCCACTCGGCACGTCCGACGACGACCATCACGCCAGCCATCGGTCAGAGTGCACGCGCAAGGGCCCGACAGTGCGGGCACGGGGACCTACGCTACCTGCTGGGGCGCCGAAGCGTCAAAGCGGTTGCCCAGGTCCCCGCGTCCCTCAGCGGTAGTCCCCCAGGTCGAAGTTGTCCAGCGGAATCGCCTCTCCAGTTCCGTTCCCGAAGGCCGAGAAGTCGATCTCGTCGTAGCCGAAACTCGGGTAGAGCTCGGCCTTGGCGGCATCGGTCGGCTCGACCGTGACGTTTCGGTAGCGAGGCAGGCCGGTGCCGGCCGGGATCAGCTTCCCGATGATCACGTTCTCCTTGAGGCCGAGCAGCGGGTCGCTCCGGCCGCTCATCGCCGCCTCGGTCAGCACCCGGGTGGTCTCCTGGAAGGAGGCCGCCGAGAGCCACGAGTCGGTCGCGAGCGACGCCTTCGTGATCCCCATCAGCTCGGGCCGGCCCGACGCCGGAGCGCCACCCTCGGCCACGGCCCGTCGGTTGGCGTCCTCGAACCGTCCCCGCTCGGCGAGCTCGCCGGGCAGCAGCCCGGAGTCGCCCGAGTCCAGGACAGTCACCCGACGGAGCATCTGACGGACGATAACCTCGATGTGCTTGTCGTGGATGTCCACGCCCTGCGAGCGGTAGACCTCCTGGACCTCGTCCACCAGGTGCTTCTGGGTGGCCCGGGGGCCGAGGATCCGGAGCACCTTCTTCGGGTCGACCGCGCCGGCGATGAGCTGCATGCCCACCTCGACCCGATCGCCGTCGGCCACGAGCAGGCGGGACCGCTTGGTGATCGGGTAGGCGATCTCCTCGCTGCCGTCGTCGGGCGTGATGACCATCCGCCGGGTGCGGTCCGACTCGTCGATCGACAGTCGCCCGGTGACCTCCGCGATCGGCGCCTCACCCTTGGGGGTGCGCGCCTCGAAGAGCTCCTGGACGCGGGGCAGACCCTGGGTGATGTCATCCGCGGATGCCACACCACCCGTGTGGAAGGTACGCATCGTGAGCTGCGTGCCGGGCTCACCGATGGACTGAGCGGCGATGATGCCGACGGCCTCACCGATGTCCACCAGCTTGCCGGTGGCCAGCGAGCGGCCGTAGCACAGTGCACAGGTCCCGACGCGCGACTCGCACGTGAGCACCGAGCGCACCTTGACCTCGGTTACCCCGGCCTTGATGACGTCGGCGATGAGCACGTCGCCCAGATCCGAACCGGCCTTCGCGATGACCGTGCCGTCCTTCGCCGTCACGTCCGCGGCGAGGGTGCGAGCGTAGATGCTCGTCTCGACGCGCTCGTGCAGGCGCAGCGCGCCATCCGCACCGACCACAGCAACCGGCAGGGTCAGGCCGCGCTCGGTCCCGCAGTCCTCTTCGCGGACGATGACGTCCTGCGAGACGTCGACCAGACGACGGGTCAGGTAACCCGAGTCGGCGGTGCGCAGTGCCGTGTCGGCGAGACCCTTGCGGGCGCCGTGGGTCGCGATGAAGTACTCGAGGACGGAGAGGCCCTCGCGGTAGTTGGACTTGATCGGGCGCGGGATGATCTCGCCCTTCGGGTTGGCGACCAGGCCGCGCATACCGGCGATCTGGCGAACCTGCATCCAGTTACCACGAGCACCCGAACCGACCATCCGGAACACGGTGTTGCGCTCCGGGAAGTTGGCGCGCATCGCGTCGTCGACGTCGTTCGTCGCCTGGGTCCAGATCTCGATGAGCTCCTGACGGCGCTCGTCGTCGGTGATCAGGCCCTTCTCGTACTGCTGCTGGACCTTCTCGGCCTTCGCCTCGTAGCGGTCCAGGATGACCCGCTTCTCCTCGCGCGGCGTGGCAACGTCGGAGATGCTGATCGTGACGCCCGAGCGGGTGGCCCAACGGAAGCCGGCCTCCTTGAGCGCGTCCAGGCTCGCGGCGACCTCGACCTTGGGGTAGCGCTCGGCGAGGTCGTTGACGATCGACGACAGGCGACGCTTGTCCACCACCTCGTTGACGAACGGGTAGTCCACCGGGAGCAGGTCGTTGAAGAGCGTGCGACCGAGCGACGTCACCAGAATGATCGGCGCGCCCGGGGTCCAGCCGGCCGGCCCGACGTAGCCGTCCGGCGCGACGAAGTCGTCCAGCCGGATCTTCACCTCGGCGTTCAGGTCCAGACTGCCGGCGTCGAACGCCATGATCGCCTCGGAGGGCGAGCTGAAGGCGCGCCCCTCGCCGATCGCACCCGGACGAGCCGCGGTCAGGTGGAACAGCCCGATGATCATGTCCTGCGAGGGCATGGTCACCGGACGCCCGTCCGACGGCTTGAGGATGTTGTTGCTCGAGAGCATCAGGATGCGCGCCTCGGCCTGTGCCTCGGTCGAGAGCGGCAGGTGTACGGCCATCTGGTCGCCGTCGAAGTCCGCGTTGAACGCGGCGCAGACGAGCGGGTGGAGGTGGATCGCCTTGCCCTCGACGAGCTGCGGCTCGAAGGCCTGGATACCGAGGCGGTGCAGCGTCGGCGCCCGGTTGAGCAGCACGGGGTGCTCGGTGATGACTTCCTCGAGCACGTCCCACACGACCGGACGGGCCCGCTCGACCATCCGCTTCGCACTCTTGATGTTCTGCGCATGGTTGAGGTCGACGAGGCGCTTCATCACGAAGGGCTTGAACAGCTCGAGCGCCATCTGCTTGGGCAGACCGCACTGGTGCAGCTTGAGCTGCGGGCCGACGACGATGACGCTGCGGCCGGAGTAGTCGACACGCTTGCCGAGCAGGTTCTGACGGAACCGACCCTGCTTGCCCTTGAGCATGTCCGAGATCGACTTGAGCGGCCGGTTGCCCGGGCCGGTCACCGGGCGCCCACGACGACCGTTGTCGAACAACGCGTCCACGGCCTCCTGGAGCATCCGCTTCTCGTTGTTGACGATGATCTCGGGCGCGCCGAGGTCGAGCAGCCGCTTGAGCCGGTTGTTGCGGTTGATCACGCGACGGTAGAGGTCGTTCAGGTCCGAGGTCGCGAACCGACCACCGTCGAGCTGCACCATCGGGCGCAGGTCCGGCGGGATGACCGGGACGCAGTCGAGGACCATCCCGAGCGGCGAGTTGCTCGTCGTCAGGAACGCGTTGACCACCTTGAGCCGCTTGAGGGCGCGGGTCTTGCGCTGGCCCTTGCCGGTCGCGATCGTCTCGCGCAGCGACTCGGCCTCGCCGTCGAGGTCGAACAGCTCGAGGCGCTTCTGGATCGCAGCAGCGCCCATCGCGCCCTTGAAGTAGTTGCCGTAGCGAGCGCCCAGCTCGCGGTACAGCATCTCGTCGCCCTCGAGGTCGGCGACCTTGAGGTTCCTAAACCGGTCCCAGACCGCGTCCAGGCGCTCCAGGTCGAGGTCGGCACGCTTGCGGATCTGGGCCATCTCACGCTCGGCCGAGTCACGCACCTTCCGCCGCGCGTCAGCCTTGGCACCCTCGGCCTCGAGCTCGGCCAGGTCGGCCTCGAGCTTCTGGGCGCGTGCCTCGATCTCGGCGTCGCGACGGTTCGCGAGCTCCTGCTTCTCCAGGTCGATCTCGTTCTGCAGGTTCGGCAGGTCCTCGCGCCGACCCTCCTCGTCGACCTCGGTGATCATGTACGCGGCGAAGTAGATGACCTTCTCGAGGTCCTTCGGAGCGAGGTCGAGCAGGTAGCCGAGCCGTGACGGCACGCCCTTGAAGTACCAGATGTGGGTCACCGGTGCGGCAAGCTCGATGTGGCCCATCCGCTCACGGCGCACCTTCGAGCGCGTCACCTCGACGCCGCAGCGCTCGCAGATGATGCCCTTGAAGCGCACCCGCTTGTACTTGCCGCAGTAGCACTCCCAGTCCCGGGTGGGACCGAAGATCTTCTCGCAGAACAGACCGTCCTTCTCCGGCTTGAGGGTCCGGTAGTTGATGGTCTCTGGCTTCTTGACCTCGCCGTGCGACCAAGCGCGGATCTCGTCGGCCGATGCGAGGCCGATACGCAACTCGTCGAAGACGTTGACGTCGAGCAAGGTGTCCTACTTCCTTCGTCTGTCCGTGTTCACCGATGAAGGCTGGTGATGGCCGTGTTCGTGTCCCGGCGCCGTTCCGGGTGAGCGGTGCGGCGCCGGGGCACGGAGTCAGATCTCTTCGATGCTGCTGGCGTTGGGTCGGCGGGAGAGGTCGATGCCGAGCTCCTCGGCGGCGCGGTACACGTCGTCGTCGGTCTCGCGGAGCTCGATCAGCGAGCCGTCACTGTTGAGCACCTCGACGTTCAGGCACAGCGACTGCATCTCCTTGATGAGCACCTTGAAGGACTCAGGGATACCTGGCTCGGGGATGTTCTCGCCCTTGACGATGGCCTCGTACACCTTGACGCGGCCGAGGACGTCGTCGGACTTGATGGTCAAGAGCTCCTGCAGCGCGTAGGCCGCGCCATAGGCCTCGAGCGCCCAGACCTCCATCTCGCCGAATCGCTGGCCACCGAACTGCGCCTTACCACCCAGCGGCTGCTGCGTGATCATCGAGTACGGGCCGGTGGAGCGCGCGTGGATCTTGTCGTCCACCAAGTGGTGCAGCTTCAGGATGTACATGTAGCCGATGGCGATCGGCTCCGGGAACGGCTCGCCGGAGCGACCGTCGAAGAGCTGCGCCTTGCCGTCACCATTGACCATCCGCTGGCCGTCACGGTTCGGCAGGGTGGCCGTGAGCAGGCCGGTCAGGGCCTCCTCCTGGACACCGTCGAAGACCGGGGTCGCCACCAGGGTTCCGCCCTTGCTCGTCTGCAGGTACCCGGGCAACTTCTTCGCCCACTCGGCCGGCCCCTCCACGAGGGAGGTGTCCCAGCCCTGCTGCGCGACCCACCCCAGGTGCGTCTCGAGCACCTGGCCGACGTTCATCCGACCGGGCACGCCGAGCGGGTTGAGGACGATGTCGACCGGGGTCCCGTCCGCCAGGAACGGCATGTCCTCGATCGGGAGGATCTTGGAGATGACGCCCTTGTTGCCGTGTCGACCGGCGAGCTTGTCTCCGTCGGTGATCTTGCGGCGCTGGGCGATGTAGACGCGAACCAGCTGGTTCACCCCTGGCGGCAGCTCGTCGCCGTCCTCGCGGTTGAACTCGCGGACGCCGATGACGGTGCCGGACTCGCCGTGCGGGACCTTGAGCGAGGTGTCGCGCACCTCGCGCGCCTTCTCACCGAAGATCGCGCGGAGCAGGCGCTCCTCGGGCGTGAGCTCGGTCTCGCCCTTGGGGGTCACCTTGCCGACCAGGACATCGCCGGCCGCCACCTCGGCGCCGATCCGGATGATTCCGCGCTCGTCGAGATCGGCGAGCACGTCCTCGGAGACGTTCGGGATGTCCCGGGTGATCTCCTCCGGGCCGAGCTTCGTGTCCCGGGCGTCGACCTCGTGCTCCTCGATGTGGATCGAGGAGAGCACGTCGTCCTGGACGAGGCGCTGCGAGAGGATGATCGCGTCCTCGTAGTTGTGGCCCTCCCACGACATGAACGCGACCAGGAGGTTGCGGCCGAGAGCCAGCTCACCGTTGTCGGTGGCCGGGCCGTCGGCGAGGACGGAACCGACCTCGACCCGAGCGCCCTCCTCGACCACGACCCGCTGGTTGTACGACGTGCCCTGGTTGGAGCGGCGGAACTTGGCCACCCGGTAGTTCTGGGTGGAACCGTCGTCGCACGCGACCACGATCAGGTCTGCGGAGACCTCGGTCACCACACCGGGCTTCGCGGCGACGATGACGTCACCCGCGTCGATCGCGGCGCGACGCTCCATGCCGGTCCCCACGATCGGCGCCTCGCTACGAACAAGAGGCACCGCCTGGCGCTGCATGTTCGCGCCCATCAAGGCGCGGTTGGCGTCGTCGTGCTCGAGGAACGGGATCAGCGCGGTCGCGACCGAGACCATCTGCCGGGGGGAGACGTCCATGTAGTCGACCGCCTCGGCGGTCACGTACTCGATCTCGCCACCCTTGGTCCGGACCAGCACGCGGTCCTCGGCGAAGGCACCGTTCGGCTTGAGCGGAGCATTCGCCTGCGCGATGACGTGGCGGTCCTCGTCGTCGGCGGTGAGGTAGTGGACATCGTCCGTGACCCTGCCCTTGACGACCTTGCGGTACGGGGTCTCGATGAATCCGAACGGGTTGATCCGGCCGTAGGTCGCGAGCGAACCGATCAGGCCGATGTTCGGGCCTTCCGGCGTCTCGATCGGGCACATCCGGCCGTAGTGCGAGGGGTGGACGTCGCGGACCTCCATGCCGGCCCGGTCACGCGACAGGCCGCCGGGGCCGAGCGCGGACAGGCGGCGCTTGTGCGTCAGCCCGGCCAGCGGGTTGTTCTGGTCCATGAACTGGGACAGCTGGCTGGTACCGAAGAACTCCTTGATCGACGCCACCACGGGGCGGATGTTGATCAGGGTCTGCGGGGTGATCGCCTCGACGTCCTGTGTCGTCATGCGCTCGCGCACGACGCGCTCCATCCGGGACAGGCCCGTCCGGACCTGGTTCTCGATGAGCTCGCCGACGGCGCGGATGCGGCGGTTGCCGAAGTGGTCGATGTCGTCGGTCTCGACGCGGACCTCGAACGGCTTGCCGTCGCGGTGGCCCTGGATCGACGGGACCTCGGCGTGCAGCGCCGCGAGGTACTTGATCGTGGCGACGATGTCGGTGACACCGAGCACGGAGTCGGAGAGCACCGCGTCGACACCCAGCTTCTTGTTCAGCTTGTAGCGGCCGACCTTCGCGAGGTCATACCGCTTCGGGTTGAAGTAGAAGTTGTCGAGCAGGTTGCGGCCGGCCTCGACAGTCGGCGGCTCGCCCGGGCGGATCTTCCGGTAGATGTCGAGCAGCGACTCGTTCTCGGTCTGGACGTGGTCCTTCTCGAGCGTGTCGATGACCGCCGGGAACTCGGCGAACTCCTCGCGGATCTGCGCGTCGGTCATGCCGAGCGCCTTGAGCAGAACTGTCACCGACTGCTTGCGCTTGCGGTCGATGCGGACGCCGACGGCGTCGCGCTTGTCGATCTCGAACTCGAGCCAGGCACCACGCGAGGGGATCATCTTCGCGGTGAAGATGTCCTTGTCGGACGTCTTGTCCGGGGTGCGCTCGAAGTAGACCCCGGGCGAGCGCACCAGCTGCGAGACGACGACGCGCTCGGTGCCGTTGATGATGAAGGTGCCACGCTCGGTCATCAGCGGGAACTCGCCCATGAAGACTGTCTGGCTCTTGATCTCACCGGTCGTGTAGTTGACGAACTCGGCCGTCACGAACAGCGGCGCCGAGTAGGTGAAGTCCTTCTCCTTGCACTCCTCCGGCGTGTACTTGGCCGGCTCGAAGCGGTGCTCGCGGAAGGACAGCGACATCGAGCCGCCGAAGTCCTCGATCGGCGAGATCTCCTCGAAGATGTCCTCGAGCCCCGACTTCGCCGGTACGTCGGTGCGACCCTCGGCCTGGGCGGCTACTACCCGCGCCTGCCACTTCTCGTTCCCGAGCAACCAGTCGAAGCTCTCGGTCTGGAGACCGAGCAGATCCGGGACCTCGAGTGGTTCGTGGATCTTTGCGAAGGAAACGCGCCGGGAAGCGGTGCGATTCGCAATGGCATCAGCGGACGGGGCAGAAGGGGTGCGCGAGGCAGCCAAGAGGGGTCCTTCCCTGCGTATCGAGTTCACGCTGCGCAGCTCTCAAGCCCGTGATCCCGGGGTCCAAGCACGCCCGACGAGACACGGCACATGGCAATGTCGAGGGGGCGGCGGAACGAGGGGTTCGGGCACAGGACAGCGCAAAGCGCTAGCATAGCCACGTGGACGAGCGATGTCCACCTGGCAACCGGTGGCCAGACTTCGGCACCGGGAAGAACTCGACGGCTGAAGCCCGTGCCCCCTTTGGTGGGGGCACGGGCTTCGTCGCCGGATGCGTCCGTCAGGACGCGGACGTCACTTGAGAGTGACGGTGGCGCCGGCGCCCTCGAGGGCGGCGACTCCCTTGTCCGCGGCTTCCTTGTTGACACCCTCCAGGACGACACTCGGAGCGGCGTCGACCAGGTCCTTGGCCTCCTTGAGACCGAGGGACGTGAGCGCGCGCACCTCCTTGATGACCTGGATCTTCTTCTCGCCGACGGTCTCGAGGACGACGTCGAAGGTGTCCTTCTCCTCGACCTCCTCGACCTCACCGGCGGCCGGAGCGGCCACGGCGACGGCGGCCGGCGCGGCGGCGGTGACCTCGAAGGTCTCCTCGAACTTCTTCACGAAGTCGTGGATCTCGATGAGCGTGAGGCCCTTGAACTGGTCGAGCAGCTCGTCGATGCTGAGCTTCGCCATGATGGCGTGTCCTTCCTGGTTGTCCTGCTGGAAGCAGAAGGTTGACTGACTGGGGCGCGACCGTCAGGCCGCGTTCGCCTGCTTCTCGCGCAGGGCATCGATGGTGCGCACCGCCTTGACCGTGGGCGCCTGGAACACGTACGCCGCTTGGAACAGCGACGCCTTGAGTGCGCCGGCCAGCTTGGCCAGCAGCACATCACGCGGCTCGATGTCCGCGAGCTTGACGATGTCCGCGGCGGTCATCGGGTGTCCTTCGAACACACCACCCTTGATGACCAGGTGCGGGTTTGCCTTGGCAAAGTCACGCAGACCCTTCGCCGCCGCGACCGGGTCACCGGTCACGAAGGCGATCGCGGACGGACCAGCAAGCTGCGCATCGAGACCCTCGACGCCCGCCTGCTTGGCCGCGATGGCGGTCAGCGTGTTCTTCACCACGGCATAGCTTGCGTGAGCGGCGAGCAACCGCCGCAGCTGCTTGAGCTGCGCGACGGTGAGCCCGCGGTACTCGGTCAGCACGGCGGCATTGGAGATGCGGAACTTCTCCGCGAGCTCCGCAACAGCGGCTGCCTTGTCCGGCCTCGCCATGGCATTCCTTCCGGTGGTGGTGCCGTCGGGCGTCGCACCGAGCCCCGACAGACGAAAGAGCCCCGCGCAGGCGCGGGGCTCACAGGCACCGGACTGATCCGGCACTCGATCACTCTCTCCTGCGCTGGTCTCCGCAGCTGCGGAACTTCGGTCAGCCACCGCCACGAGGGCGGGGCCGGACGACCGGCGGTCTTGGGCTCGATTACTCTACGGCACGCCCGGAGGAGGGCCAAATCCCCTCGATCGGTGCGGTGCGACGGGGCCCGGTGGCAGCAGCCGCCGGGCCCCGTCAACGCCTTGCTGCGGGTCAGGCGACCTCGACGTCCTCGACCGTCAGGTACTTCTGACGGTTCGGGTCGACCGGGATGCCCGGGCCCATCGTCGTCGCGAAGGTGGCCTTCTCGAGGTAGCGGCCCTTGGACGCGGAGGGCTTGAGGCGCATCACCTCGTCGAGGGCCGACGCGTAGTTCTCCACCAGCTGGATGTCCGTGAAGGACACCTTGCCGATGATGAAGTGGAGGTTGCCGTGCTTGTCGACCCGGAACTCGATCTTGCCGCCCTTGATCTCGGTAACCGCCTTGGCCACGTCCATCGTGACGGTGCCGGTCTTCGGGTTCGGCATCAGTCCGCGCGGACCGAGGACCTTTCCGAGCCGCCCGACCTTGCCCATCAGGTCCGGGGTGGCGACCGCGGCGTCGAAGTCCGTGAAGCCCCCCGCCACCTTCTCGATCAGCTCGTCGCCGCCGACGATGTCGGCCCCGGCCGCGATCGCCTGCTCGGCACGCTCACCGGTGGCGAAGACCAGGACCCGAACGGTCTTGCCGGTGCCGTGCGGCAGGTTCACGGTGCCGCGGATCGCCTGATCCGCCTTGCGGGGGTCGACGCCGAGCCGGAACGCGACCTCGACGGTCGCGTCGTACTTGGTCGGCGACGTGTGCTGAGCCAGTCGGACCGCCTCGAGCGGGCTGTACAGCCGGCTGCGGTCGATCGTGCTCGCGGCGTTGCGGTATGCCTTGCTGCGCTTCGTCATCTGCTCTGTTCTCCTTGATAGGCAGTCGTGGTCGTCGGGCCGGCGCGGGCCCTGCCACTGGGGTTGGTTTCTAGCCCTCGACCTTGATGCCCATGGAACGGGCCGTGCCGGCGATGATCTTCGCCGCGGCGTCGAGGTCGTTGGCGTTGAGGTCTTCGAGCTTGGTCGAGGCGATCTCGCGCACCTGTGCTCCGGTGAGCGTCGCGACCTTGACCGTGTGCGGCGTCGGCGAGCCCTTGGCTACCCCGGCGGCCTTCTTGATCAGCTCTGCGGCCGGCGGCGTCTTCGTGATGAAGGTGAAGGAACGGTCTTCGTAGACCGTGATCTCCACCGGGATCACGTTGCCACGCTGCGACTCGGTCGCCGCGTTGTACGCCTTGCAGAACTCCATGATGTTGACGCCGTGCTGACCGAGCGCGGGTCCGATCGGTGGCGCCGGGGTGGCGGCACCGGCCTGGATCTGGAGCTTGATCAGGCCGGTGATCTTCTTCTTCTTGGGAGGCATCTCGGGTCCTTCTTACCTGGTTACTTCCTCGAGGGCGCCGTCGCGCGACGACGCCCGGGCTCAGCTCAGATCTTGGCGACCTGGCCGAACGACAGCTCGACCGGGGTCTCCCGGCCGAAGATCGACACCAGCACCTTGAGCTTTTGCGACTCGGGGTTGATCTCGGAAATGGTGGCCGGGAGGGTGTCGAACGGACCATCGGTGACGGTCACCGACTCGCCGACCGTGAAGTCGACCTTGATCTCCTGGGCGGCCTTGGCCTTGGCCTGCTCGGTCTTGGGAGCGAGGCTCGGGGCGAGCATCGAGAAGACCTCGTCCGGCGTCAGCGGCACCGGCTGGTGGGTGTGCCCGACGAACCCGGTCACCCCAGGAGTGTGTCGGACGGCACCCCACGACTCGTCCGTCAGGTCCATCCGGACCAGGACGTATCCGGGCACCCGAACGCGGCGGACGACCTTCCGCTGTGCGTTCCGGACCTCGAGGACCTCTTCCATCGGAACCTCCACCTGGAAGATGAAATCCTCCATGTTCAGGCTCTGCGTGCGGTTCTCGAGGTTGGCCTTGACCCGGTTCTCGTAGCCGGCGTAGGAGTGGATCACGTACCACCGACCAGGCCTCGAGCGGAGCTCGGCCTTGAACTCCTCCACCGGGTCCAGCTCGACCTCGGGTTCGAGCTCAGCGGCGGGGGCGTCGGCGTCGGGTGCCTCGGCGGCGGCGTCAGCGGCCGCTGCCTCAGCGGTCGGCCCCGCCTCGCCCGGAACGTCGACGACAACGCCGGCGTCCGCAACGTCCGCGTCGGACGCGGCGTCCACGACGTCGTGCTCAGTCGACTCGAGCGACTCCTCTGACACAGTGCCAACCTGCTTTCTCAGGACCGATGTGACCTTGATGGAACGAACCCTGCGGCTCGCGCGCGGTGAGTGAGGTTCAGCCGCCGAACGCCCAGAGGACGAGTCGCCCGATCCCCACGTCGAGCAGCGCGACGAATGCCATCACGACCCCGACGAACGCCAGCACCACACCTGTGTAGGTGATCAGCTCTTGGCGCGTCGGGCGCACCACCTTCTTGAGCTCCGCGACGACCTGGCGGACGAACAAGGCGATGCGGCCCGACAGGCTGAGCTTCACGACACGCTTGCTGCTGGCCTTCTTCGCACCCGCGCCGCTCGCGCGCTCGGCGCCGGCCGCCGCAGCGGACGCGGATTCGCTCACCGTGATGTCCTCACTCGTCTGTCGTCATGTTGCTGCGGTCTGGATGACCGTCAGGCCGTTCGCACCACCCGGATGCGCCGTCCTCGCGCGCAGGGCAGGAGGGACTCGAACCCACAACCGCCGGTTTTGGAGACCGGTGCGCTACCAATTGCGCCACTGCCCTACAGGGATGACAACCGCTGCGCTGAGCACGACCCTTCCGACGCGAGGCGCCTTCCGGGCATGGCTCATCATGGCGGTTGTCAACCACCAGGGGTCGAGTGTACGTGGTCGCGACGCTTCGGTCGAACCCATCGGTCGAACCTGCGCACGCGGCCGAAATCGGTCGCCAGGGAGCACCGAACCCTTACCCGGCACGCGCGCGAATCTGCCACGATGTGCGCGTGACCGAACTCCAAGAGCCACAGACCCAGCACTCGCGCGTCTCGGCCCGCCTCGGCGCCATCGCGGAGTCTGCCACCCTCGCCGTGGACGCCAAGGCAAAGGCGCTCAAGGCCGCCGGCCGGCCCGTGATCGGCTTCGGTGCCGGTGAGCCGGACTTCCCGACGCCGCAGTACATCGTCGATGCCGCGATCGCAGCGTGCTCCGACCCGGTGAACCACCACTACACGCCGGCCGCGGGCCTGCCCGCGCTGCGGGAGGCGATCGCCGCGAAGACGCTGCGCGACTCCGGATACCCGGTCTCGGCCGGTCAGGTCCTGGTCACCAACGGCGGCAAGCAAGCCGTGTACCAGGCGTTCGCCGCCGTCGTCGACCTCGGCGACGAGGTGCTTCTCCCGACGCCGTACTGGACCACGTACCCCGAGGCGATCAAGCTCGCCGGGGGCATCCCGGTCGACGTCTTCGCCGGCGCCGACGCCGGCTACCTGGTGACGGTCGAGCAGCTCGAAGCGGCCCGCACGCCGCGGACCAAGGCCTTGCTGTTCTGCTCCCCCTCGAACCCGACCGGCGCCGTCTACTCCCCCCAGCAGACCCGCGCGATCGGCCAGTGGGCGCTCGAGCACGGGATCTGGGTGATCACGGACGAGATCTACGAGCACCTCACGTACGACGAAGCCGTCTTCGCGCCGATCGTGGGCCAGGTACCCGAGCTGGCGAACACCACGATCGTCCTGAACGGCGTCGCGAAGACCTACGCGATGACCGGCTGGCGGGTCGGCTGGATGATCGGCCCGAGCGACGTGATCAAGGCGGCCGCGAACCTCCAGTCGCACCTGACCTCCAACGTCGCGAACGTCTCGCAGCGCGCGGCTCTCGCGGCCGTGACCGGCGACCTGTCCGCCGTGGCCGAGATGCGCACCGCTTTCGACCGTCGACGCCGGACGATGGTGAAGATGCTGAACGAGATCGACGGCGTCGCCTGCCCGGTCCCGACCGGCGCGTTCTACGCCTACCCGAGCGTCGAAGGTGTGCTGGGCCGGAACATCCGGGGCACCACGGTGCGGACCTCGGCCGAGCTTGCGACACTCATCCTCGAGCAGGTCGAGGTGGCGGTCGTCCCCGGCGAGGCCTTCGGCCCGAGCGGGTTCATCCGGCTGTCCTACGCGCTCGGCGACGCCGACCTCGTCGAAGGCGTGGCCCGGATCCAGGGGCTGCTCGGCGATCTGGAGCCGGGCCGGTGACCGGGGCAGCGGTCGTCGTCCGCGGTCTCCACAAGCACTACGGCGAGACGCGTGCGGTCGACGGTCTGGACCTACAGGTCGAGTCGGGCGAGGTCTTCGCGGTGCTCGGCCCGAATGGTGCCGGCAAGACCACGACGGTCGAGATCCTCGAGGGACACCGTCATCGCGACAGCGGCGAGGTGAGCGTGCTCGGGGTCGACCCGGCCCGCGCCGACCGCAATTGGCGGAGCCGGATCGGCATCGTGCTGCAGGACGCCGGTGACCAGGCCGAGCTGACCGTCTCCGAGGTGATCCGGCACTTCGCCGAGTACTACCCGACCCCGCGCGATGCTGACGAGGTGATCGACGCCGTCGGGCTGACCGAGAAGGCGGGCACCCGGACCCGGCAGCTCTCCGGCGGCCAACGTCGCCGCCTCGACGTCGCGCTCGGCATCGTCGGCCGGCCCGAGCTGCTCTTCCTGGACGAGCCGACCACCGGCTTCGATCCGGAGGCCCGGCGAGCCTTCTGGGAGCTGATCCGTGGCCTCCGGAAGGACGGGACGACGATCCTCCTCACCACGCACTACCTCGACGAGGCCGAGAACCTGGCCGATCGGGTGGCAGTGATCCGGGACGGCCGCGTCCTGGCCCTTGACACGCCGAAGAACCTCGGTGGAAGGGCGGCCAGCGAGGCGACTGTGCGCTGGATCGAGGACGGGACGCATCGAGAGCTGGCCACGAGCGCGCCCACCAGGGTCGTCAGCGAGCTGACCGCGCGATTGGCCGGCCCGTCCGGTGAGGTCTCCGGGCTCGAGGTAATCCGGCCGAGCCTCGAAGACGTCTACCTCACGCTCATCGGCGAGCCGTTGCCCGTGGCCGCGACCAAGGAGGACCTGTCGTGACCGAGCTGAGCGAGAAGACGGTCGCCGCGGCGACCGTGGCGCTGCCCTCGACGCTGCGGCTCGGCGTCGCCCGTACCCGGGTCGAGCTCAAGCAGTTCTTCCGGTCCAAGGACTCGATGATCTTCACGTTCCTGTTCCCGGTGATCATGCTGATGATCTTTGCCACCGTGTTCTCCCGGCAGGGCGATGTTGGCCCGGGCATCCCGGGCGGCCCGATCTCCTTCGGTCAGTACTTCCTCCCCGGCATGGTCGCCACCGGCGTGATGCTCACCAGCTTCCAGTCGCTCGCCATCCAGATCCCCGTCGAGCGGGACGACGGCGCGCTCAAGCGCTTGCGCGGGACCCCGATGCCCTCGGCGTCGTACTTCCTCGGCAAGGTCGGCCAGGTGCTGGTGGCGTCAGTGGTGCAGCTCGCCCTCCTGTTCGTCGTCGCGCGAGTCCTCTTCGCGATCCCGCTACCGACCGCTCCAGGGGCCTGGCTGACGTTCCTCTGGGTGTTCCTGCTCGGCACTGCGTGCGGCTCCGTTCTCGGTGTCGCGTTCTCCTCGATCCCGAGCTCGGGTCGCAGCGCGAGCGCCGTGGTGGTCCCGGTCGTGCTGGTGCTGCAGTTCATCTCCGGCGTGTACTTCATGTACAGCGACCTGCCCACCTGGTTGCAGCGGGTGGCCGAGGTCTTCCCGCTCAAATGGATGGCCCAGGGCATGCGATCGGTGTTCTTCCCGGACGCGTTCAAGGCGATCGAGGTGCGCGACTCGTGGGAGCACCCGATGACGGCGGTGGTGCTCGCGGCGTGGCTCGTGCTCGGGCTCGTCGTCGGGATCCGCACCTTCCGCTGGACCCGGCGCGGGGACAACTGATCCGACCCGCGGCTGGGAGACTGCAGGCGTGCGCGATCTCGCCCTGCTGCCGAAGGCGCACCTCCACCTGCACTTCACCGGCTCGATGCGGGTGGCGACGCTCGCCGACCTCGCGGTCAAGCACGGCCTTCGACTGCCGGCTGCGCTGACCGACGGACTGGCACTCCGGCTGCCCTCCGATGAGCGCGGCTGGTTCCGTTTCCAGCGGCTGTACGACATCGCTCGTGGGTGCGTCCGCGATGAGGAGGACATGCGCCGGATCGTCCTGGAAGCGGCTGCCGACGATGCCGCCGAGGGCTCACGACGGCTCGAGATCCAGATCGACCCCACCTCGTACGCTCCGTTCGTCGGCGGCATCACCCCCGCGATCGAGATCGTCCTCGACGCGGCGCGGGAGGCCAGCCAGGTCACCGGCACCCAGGTCGGCGTCATCGTCGCGTCGTCCCGGGTGCGACACCCGCTGGAAGCCAGGACCCTCGCCCGCCTGGCCGCGCGCTATGCCGGCGACGGCGTCGGCCGGGTGGTGGGTTTCGGGCTCAGCAACGACGAGCGGCGCGGTGAGACGAGCGAGTTCGCGCCCGCCTTCCGGATCGCCCGCGACGCCGGCCTCGCCGCCGTGCCGCACGGCGGCGAGCTGCTCGGCGCCGACCATGTCAAGGTCGTCGTCGACGAGCTCCACCCGGACCGCATCGGCCACGGCGTGCGCGCGGTCGAAGACCCGCGGGTGCTCGAGCTGGTGGTGGAGCAGGGGATCGCCCTCGAGGTGTGCCCGGCATCGAACGTCTCGCTCGGCGTGTACCACGGTGCCGAGGACGTCCCGCTGCGCACCCTCATCGCGGCCGGCGCCCGGATCGCGCTGGGCGCCGACGATCCCCTGCTGTTCGGCTGCCGGCTGACCGCGCAGTACGAGGCGGCCCGCGCGGTGCACGGCTTCGACGACGACGGGCTCGCAGACCTGGCCCGCGCGTCGGTGCGCGCGAGCCGCGCCTCGGCCACGTCGCAAGCAGCGTGGCTGGCCGAGGTCGACGGATGGCTCGGCGCTCCGGCGGACCGGTCCCCCGGGACGCCCTCGTCCCTCTGAGTCCCGCGCCCTCGGGGTCGGGCCCAGGGTCGTTCTCAGGGATCGCTCAGGGAAGAACCGGATGTGCCCGGGGTGCGCCCGGTGGTTGTCTCGTCACAGCGGCCCACGGCGATGTCCTGCCAGGCCCCGCGACATCGGCGGCGCCGACGACCGGCCGGCCCCGGGCGGATCCTCGTCCGGGCCCGATCCCTCGTCGCGCGCCGATCAGACCCCATCGAGAGGACTCGACCATGACCACCGTCACCACCACGGAGGCCGTCCGCACCATCGCCGCCGCGATGCGCGCCGGCCGCAAGATCTATGGGTCCGGCGAGAACGCCGTGACCGCTCTCCGCGACATCGACATCGAGATCCGTCGCGGCGAGTTCACCGCGATCATGGGGCCGTCCGGCTCCGGCAAGTCGACCCTGCTGCACACCCTGGCCGGTCTGGACACGCTCAACTCCGGCAAGGTCTTCCTGGGCGACATCGAGCTCACCGCCCTGAACGAACGTCAGCTCACCAGAGTTCGTCGGGACCGGATCGGCTTCATCTTCCAGACCTTCAACCTGGTCCCCACCCTGACGGCTGCCGAGAACATCGCACTGCCGCTGACAATCGCGCGGCGGCGCCCCGACCCCGAGTGGTTCGACTTCGTCGTGGCGACCCTGGGGCTCGGAGACCGGCTGGACCACCTGCCCGGCGAGCTCTCCGGCGGCCAGCAGCAGCGGGTGGCCGCGGCGCGAGCCCTCATCTCCCGCCCGGAGATGGTCTTCGCCGACGAGCCGAGCGGCAACCTCGACTCCAAGGCCGGCGGCGAGCTGCTCGCATTCATGCGCCGCGCCGTTCAGGAGTTCGGCCAGACGATCGTGATGGTCACCCACGACCCGAGCGCAGCCGCGCATGCGGACCGCATCGTGTTCCTCGACGACGGCATGATCGTCGACGAGATGATCGCACCCACCGCGACGCGGGTCCTCGACCGCATGAAGACGCTGGGGGCCTGACATGTTGCGAGTGGCCCTCAAGGGGATCGCACACCACAAGATGCGGCTCGTCCTGACGGCGATGTCGATCGCGCTCGGCGTCTCGTTCGTCGCCGGAACGTTCATCTTCACCGACACGATCGACAACACCTTCACGACCCTCTTCACCGACGTGTACTCGGGCGTCGACGTCTCGGTCCGGGCCGCGAAGCCCGAGATGGGGGCCGCGGCCGGAACGTTCGACGAGTCCGTCCTGGCGGGCGTGGCGAAGGTCCCCGGCGTCGACCGCGCCGTTCCCTCGGCCGACGGCTTCGCCCAGCTCCTGACCCGCGACGGCAAGCCGATCGGCGGTCAAGGACCGCCGACCATCGGCACCAGCTGGAGCGACGAGCCCGCCATGAGTGCCGCCCGCATCGAGCCCGGCAACGGCCGTGGAGCGCGCGCACCAGGAGAGGTGGTGATCGATGCCGGAACCGCCAAGGCGCAGAAGTTCGCCGTCGGCGACCCGATCGACATCGCCTTCCAGTCCGGCAAGGAGACCTTCACCATCGTCGGCATCGTGAGCTTCGGCTCGGCCGACAACCTGGCCGGCGCGACCCTCGCCATCTTCGACCTCAAGGAGGCGCAACGGCTCTTCGGGATGCCCGGCAAGCTCAGCGGGATCAGCATCGCCGCTGCGCACGGGGTCGACCGCACGCAGCTGGCCACCGCCGTCAGCGCCACCCTGCCGGCGGGGCTCGAGGCCGTCACCGGGAACCAGCAGACCAAGGAGACGCTCGACCAGATCACCACGGCGATGGGCTTCATCAGCACCGCCCTGCTGGCCTTCGCGGCTGTCGCGGTCCTCGTCGGCGCCTTCATCATCCAGAACACCTTCCGGATCACGGTGGCCCAACGGACGCGCGAGATCGCGCTGCTCCGCGCCATCGGCGCCTCGGACCGTCAGGTGACCGCGATGGTGGTGATCGAGGCTGCGGTCGTCGGGCTGATCGCCTCGGTCGCCGGCGTCGGGCTCGGCGTCCTGATCGCGCTCGGGATCCGAGGCGGCATGGACGCGGTCGGCGTCGGCCTGCCCGGTGGGTCGCTCGTCTTCGAGCCACGCACCGTGCTGGTCGCGCTCGCGGTCGGACTTGTCGTCACCCTCCTCTCCGTGGTGCTGCCGGCTCGACGCGCTGCCGGCGTCGCACCGATGGCGGCGCTGCGGGACGCGGAGACGACGCAGCGGCGTTCGCTGCGAGGTCGCGCCATCGTCGGATCCGTCCTGACCGGGCTGGGTGCCGGAGTCCTCGCGCTGGCCCTTTCCGGACACGTGACGAACCAGACCCTCGGCGTCGTCGCGGCCGGTGCTCTCTCGGTCTTCCTCGGGGTCTCGGTCCTCGCGGCCATCGCCGCCAGGCCGGCCGCTCGATTCCTCGGCTGGCCCCTCCCCAAGATGTTCGGGGTCCCGGGCGCTCTGGCCCAGAGCAACACCGCGCGCACACCACGCCGCACAGCGTCGACGGCCTCGGCCCTGATGATCGGGCTGGCGCTGGTGACCTTTGTCGCGATGTTCGCGCAGTCGATGAAGACGTCGGTCGATGACCGTCTGGCGGCGTCGTTCCCGGCGGACTTCTCGATCCAGTCGAGCAACCAGCAGGTCGGTGTCTCCCAGGAGTACCTCGCCAAGGTCACCGCGCTGCCTCAGCTCGGGATCGTGGTGCCGGTCGGAATGACGACGCTCTCGATCAACGGCCACGACTCACTGGTGTCGATCATCGACCCCGCGACGATCGAACAGGTCTACGACATGAAGGCGGACCGACGCGTCTCCGAGCTCGGGAGCGGCATCTTCGTGAACGAGGGTGCGATCAAGGGCGGGATGCGGGTCGGCGACTCGGTCACGGTGAAGGGGGACCTCGGCGAGACCACGCTCAAGGTCACCGGCGCCTTCAAGGACGAGACCGTCGGCTCCTACTTCATCAGCGAGCAGACCGCCACCGGTCTGGTGCGCCCCGCAGAACCGCGGGTCGCCCTCGTCAAGGTCGCCAAGGGCGCAGCGCCCGCCGACGCTCGAACGGCGATGAACGCGATCGGCGCGAGCTTCCCGACGATCAAGGTGCAGGACGCCTCCGAGGTCGCCGCCGAGGTCGGCACCCAGGTCGACCAGATGCTCGCGCTCTTCCAGGGACTGCTCCTGCTGGCGATCATCATCGCCATCCTGGGGGTGGCCAACACCCTGGCGCTGTCGGTCGCCGAACGGACCCGCGAGCTCGGTCTGCTGCGAGCGGTCGGGATGAGCCGCATCCAGGTGCGCCGGATGGTGCGCTGGGAGGCCGTGCTCATCGCAGCGTTCGGCGCTCTGCTGGGTATCGCCCTCGGCATCTCGCTGGCCTGGGCCGTGCTCAAGGCAATGGCCGATCAGGGGATCACGACGATCGGCATCCCCTACGCGAGCATTGCTCTCTACCTGGTGCTCGCAGGGCTCGCGGGGGTGGTGGCGGCGATCGGTCCGGCGCGGAGGGCGTCCAGGATCGACATCCTCACGGCGATCGCGACGGAGTAGCCGTCAGCCGTCGAGGGTGCAGCCCAGCAGGAGGGGTTCCGGGACGAGTTCGACACCGAACGCGGACCGGACCCCTCCTCGCACGGCACGCGCCAAGGCCAGCACGTCGGCACTCGTCGCGCCGCCACGGTTGGTGATCGCGAGGGTGTGTTTGGTCGACAGTGCCGCCGGACCCGGAAGCCCGTAGCCCCGACCGAAGCCGGCCTGCTCGATCAGCCACGCCGCGCTCGTCTTGATCAGCCCGTCGTCGGCCGGGAACCGGGGCGCCTCGGCCGGGAGCCCCGCGGCGGCGTCGGCGGTGAGCATCGGGTTGGTGAAGAACGAGCCGACGCTCCAGGTGTCGTGGTCGGCCGGGTCGAGGACCATCCCCTTGCCCCCGCGCAAGGCCAGGACTGCGGCGCGGACGTCCCCGAGCGGCGCTCGCTCCCCCACCTCGATGCCGAGCGTCCGTGCGAGCTCGGGGTAGCGGATCGGGTCCGAGAGGGCGCCGAAGCGCAGCTGGAAGGTCACGTCGAGCACGACGTGTCGCGGCGTCGGCGCGAACTCGCTCAGGGCCCCGTCGCTGGTCCGGAGCGAGCGCTTGAGTACCGAGTCCCGGTACGAGAAGTGCAGGTCGACCAGGGACATCGTGCGGATCCGCGCCTCGCCGCGATCCCAGGTCCGCACCAGCGCGATGGACTGAGCGACCTCCTGGCCGTACGCGCCGACATTCTGCACCGGCGTCGCGCCGGTAGAACCGGGGATGCCGGAGAGCGTCTCGACGCCCACCCAGCCCTCGTCAACGGCCCGCGCGACGACGTCGTCCCACGGCGTCCCAGCGGTCACGGTAAGGCTCGTCCCCGCACACGCCGAGGCATCCGTGACGGTGATCTCGGCCCGGGTGTCGCGTACCACGAGCCCAGCGAAACCCGCGTCGCCGGCCACCAGGTTCGAGCCGCCACCGAGGACCAGGAGCGGTTCGCGGGCCGCGTCAGCCTCGCTCACGGCGGCGATCAGAGCCTTCTCGCTCGAGGTCTCGGTCAGCCGCCCGATCGGGCCACCGACGCGCAGCGTGGTGAGATCGGCGAGGGTGGTCACTCGCCCAGGGTAGTCGTGGCGGCAGTGGGCTCGAGGGGCGCTGCGGCACGGACGACGACGAGGCCGAGAGCGACCGGGACCGCGAGCGCCAGCAGCGCGTGCCGGTAGCCGACCTGCGCGGCCAGGAAGCCGAGCAACGGCGGTCCGGCCAGGAACGCCCCGTAGCCGATCGTGGCGACGACGCTGATCCGCATCGGCGCCCGCGCCGGGTCGTCGCTGGCGGCGCTCATCCCCACCGGGAAGCCGAGGGCCGCCCCGGCGCCCCAGAGCGCGACACCGACCAGCGCGATCGGCAGGTTCGGCGCCAGACCGAAGATCAGCAGCCCGCCGAGGGCCAGCGCGGCGACCAGCCGCAGCACCGCGATCCGTCCGTGCCGGTCAAGGAGCGCGGTGCCCCCGAGACGCATCACCGTCATCGCCGTGACGAAGAGCCCGAATCCGAGCGCCCCGACGGCTTCCCGGGCATGGAAGCCGTCGACGATGGAGATGCTCAGCCAATCGTTGGCGGCACCCTCGGTCAGCGCCGCGGCGAACACGAGCACACCGATCAGCAGGGTCCGTGACTCACGCCAGGTGGCGACCGCCCGCCGACCCTGGGCGCGCGCCGAGCTCGACTCGGGCGGGTCCTCCCGGCCGACGGCGGCGTCGGGCAGGAACGAGCGGACCGCCACGAGCACCGCCGCGAGGGTGACGGCCGCGGCAATCACCAGGTGCAGGCCGAACGGGATGCCGGCCCACGAGGCGAGCGCACCGGCCCCGGCGCCCGCCATCGTGCCGAACGAGAAACCCGCGTGGAACCGCGGCATGAGTGAACGACCGTGCATCCGCTCGACGACGCCGCCCTCGAGGTTCATCGAGGCGTCCCACACTCCGCTGCCGAGGCCAGCGAGGACGAGCCCCACGACGAGGACGACAACCGAGGGCAGCGCGATGCCGGCCCCGATCACCGACATGCCGAGCGTGTCCACGACGGCGAACGTGACCAAGGCGCGCCGAGCACCCAACCGTTCGACCACGAGCCCGCTGAGCGGCAGACCGATCAGCGCACCGACGGAAGCGGCGAGGAGCACCAGGCCCAGTCGGGACGGAGAGAGATCGAGCGCGTCCCGTGCGGTCGGGACGCGGGAGGCCCAGTTCGCGAACATGAAGCCGTTCGCCGCGAAGACGGCGACGACCGCCCAGGCCGCGCGCCGGATCCGAGCGGGTGACACCACCTCCGCGGCCACCGGTCCGGACTCGCTCATGGCACGACCGTAGCCGGGCGCCGCACGCTGCCGGCCACGCTCACGCTCACGACCATGGCGAAGCAGATGATCAGCAGGGCGTGCCGGACCCCGGTGACGTCGGCGATGTAGCCGATCAGCGGTGGCCCGGTCAGCCCGGCGATCGACGCGAACGAGGACACGGCGGCGATCCGGGCCGGCGCTCGACCAGGCTCGTCGGCAGCCGCCGAGAATCCGATCGGCACCGCGAGCGCGGCGCCGAACCCCCAGGCGACGAGCCCTAGCGCAGCGACCGGGAACGACGGCGCGAGGACGAAGAGCGACAGGCCGACCACGACCGAGGCAGCGGAGGCGCGCAGTGCGGTCACCCGTCCGAACCGGTCGACCAGTCTGTTGCCCGAGAGCCGCACCAGGACCATCGCGGCGACGAAGACGAAGTACATCTGGCCGCCGACGGACTCGCTCCGGCCTAAACCGTCGACGACCGCGATCGCGATCCAGGCGCTCGCCGCACCTTCCGAGAGCGACGAGGCGAGCATGACGAGGCCGATCAGGAGGGTCCGGCGCTCGCGGTAGGCGCTCGCCGCCTGCCGGATCACGGCGATCGGTCCGACCGACTCGTGGGCGTCGTCGGCGGCGTGCCCCTTGTACACGGCGAACGGGATCACGGCGAGCCTGACCGCTAGCGCCACCACGCCCATCCCGGTCAGCTGCCACAGCGGCGAGACGTCGTGCGCGGCGAGGAGGGAGCTGACCAGGGCGCCGATGCCGGCACCGATCGAGAACGCCGCGTGGAACTGGGGCATCACGGTTCGGCCCAGCTGCTGCTCGACGGCCGTCCCCTCGGCGTTCATCGAGACGTTGATGAAAGCGAAGGTCAACCCGTTGAACGCGATCCCCAGCGCGACCATCCAGACGAGCCCGAGAGCCGAGCCGACGCCGAGCACCACGAACGCGCCCGTCGCCGCGACCGAAGCGACGGTCAGCACCCGCCGAGTGCCGTGCCGAGCGATCACCGGCCCAGCGGCCAGCAGGGAGGCGAGCGAACCGAGCGCGCCGAACATCAGCAGGCCGCCGAGCCGGCCCTCGGTGATCGAGAGCTCAGCGCGGATCGAGGGCAGCCGCGTGAGCCAACCGGAGAACAGCACACCGGCGATGCCGAAGAGCACGAGCACTCCCCAGCGAGCGCGGCGGACCCGCTGTACAGCCGCGTCCACGAACGGTGCGTGCGTCGTCGTCGCCATCTCAGACCCGGACCGTGGAGTCGTCGAACATCTCCGAGCAGTCGGTCGCGAGCTCCACCAGTGGCTCCGAGGGCACGAGTTCCGGAACGGGCTCGGCCGCGGCGCCGCGCCCCGCGGGCCGCACCGGCCGGACGGTACCGGCCACCGAGGCGCTGGCGATCATCGCGAGGCAGATGAGCAGCAGGGCGTGCCGGACGCCGATCTGTTGCGCGAGGAGACCGAGCAGCGGCGGTGCGCTCAGCGAAGCGATTGACGAGAACGAGGAGACCACCGAGACGCGAGCGGCAGCGCGCGCCGGCTCGTCAGAAGCAGCCGAGATCCCGATCGGCACGGCAAGAGCCGCGCCCAGTCCCCATGCGACGACTCCGACGCCCGCCAGCCAGAACGACGGCGCGATCCCGAAGACGAGCAACCCCCCGAGCGAGACGAGGCCCGACACGCGCAGCACCGAGACGCGGCCGTAGGTGTCGATCAGGCGGGTACCGAACAGCCGGGCCAGTGTCATGGACCCGACGAAGACCCCGAAGACGACGCCACCCACGGCCTCGGCCCGGTGGAATCCGTCGACGACGGCGATCGCGAGCCAGTTGTTCGCGGCACCCTCGGACAGGGCCGCGGACAGGATGACGACGCCGATCAGGATGGTCCGTCGCTCGCGCCACGCGCCGAGGGCGTCGCGGATCCCGGCCGCCCGGGTGGGTCGCTCTGCTCGCTCGTCCGGTGCCGGCGGCAGCTGCGCGCCGCTCTCGATGATCACCTGCGGGATGGCGTAGAGCCGGATCACGAGCGCGAGCACGGCGATCCAGGCGAACTGGGTCAGGGGGGTGATCCCGAGTGCCGCCATCGCCGCCCCGACCAGCGACCCGAGCACCGCGCCGATCGAGAACCCGGCGTGGAACTGGGGCAGGATCGCACGACCGACCCGGCGCTGGACGGCGGCCGTCTCGATGTTCAGCGGGATGTTCCCGAGTGCGAACGACGCGCCCATCAAGAACACACCGATCGCGACGAGTGGGACGGACGGGGCCGCAGTGCCGATCCCGATGATCAGATAGGCGCTCGAGAACGCGACGGCCGAAACGGTCATGATCCGCCGGCCACCGAACCGGGCCACCAGGCAGCCGGTCACGGTCACCGTCGCGAGCGAGCCGACCGCACCGACGATCAACATCGATCCGAGCGCCGCAGGGCTGAGTCCCAGCATCACCCGGACGGACGGGAGTCGGGCCAGCCAGCTCGAGGACGTGACGCCCAGCAGAGCGAACATCACCATCAGGAGCCACCGCGCGCGCGTCAGATCGACCTCGCGCGACCGGATCGCGGTGCGCTGCTGACTCACGGTGAATTCACTACTCCTGCGGGACCGGAAACGAAAGGCCATTGGTACGAGACGAGTGCGGCGACGTCGCGTCACCAGGCGCCAGAACACGGGATCGAATCGATTCGACCCGGTGGAACCAGTCTGCCGGTACGCTGACCTCGGAGTCAATCCGAATCGGGTCGTTGCGACCAGAGATGGAGCGTGAGATGTCGCTGCGCCGACCGACGCTGGCCGATGTCGCCGCCCGGGCCGGGGTATCCGTCTCGACCGCGTCCCTCGCGTTCTCCGGCGCCGGACCGATCGCTGACGAGACCAGGGCGAGGATCCGGAACGCCGCCGAGGAGCTCGCGTACTCAGGCCCCAATCCGCTCGGTCGCTCGCTGCGGAGCGGACGGTCCGGGATCGTCGGCGTCGTGCTCGGCGACCAGCTGCGGCGCGGGTTCCGGGACCCGGTGGCGATCCAAGTTCTCGACGGCCTGGTCCGAACCGTCAGCGACCTCGGTCTCGGCGTGCTCCTCATCCCGTCGGGGATGGACGACGACCAGGAAGAGACGATGAGCCCGCTGCTCGAGAGCGCCGCGATGGACGTCGCGATCCTGCTCTGGGGTGCGATCGACAGCGACCCGACGCTGCACGCGCTCCGCCGCCGTGGTGTCCCGGTGGTGTGTGTGGAGGGCCCCGAGATCGAGGGCGTCCCACTGATCTCGATCGACGACCGCCGTGGCACCGCCGAGCTGGTCGAGTACCTCGTGTCGCTCGGCCACAAGCGCTTCGCCGTGGTGACGCTGCCCTACGCGTGTGGCCCGCACCCGCACCCGGACGTGCTGCCGACGCTCGAAGAGCTCGAGATCGTCCCGACGCGGCACCGCTACCTCGGCGTGCTCGACGCCGGAGTCACCCCGATCGCCGTCGTCGAGGCCGCGGCGTCGACGGTGGAGGAGGGGCAAGCCGCCGGCCGCTCGCTGCTGCAGCGCGCGGAGCGGCCGACCGCGATCGTCGCGCAGTCCGACCTGCTGGGCGCGGGTGTCGTCCTGGCGGCCCGCGAGCTCGGGCTGAGGGTCCCGGAAGACGTCTCGGTCGTCGGCTTCGACGGCATCGAGCTGCCTTGGCTGGCACCCGACGTCCTCTCCACGATCTCGCAGCCGCTGGAGGAGAAGGGCGTCGCGGTCGGCCATGCGGTGCAGGAGATCCTCGACGGCGTCCAGCCGAGCAGCCTGATGCTCCCGGTGACCATCCGGCAGGGCACGACGACGGGACCGCCGCCGGCCTGATCAGCCGGTCGAGGTCAGCGCAGCCGAACGACCGCTTGAGCCTTGCCCAGGACCTTGGCGCCCTCGAACTCGACCGCAAGGTCGATCCGGACCGTTCCCGCGTCAGGGTCGAGCGCTCCGATCACGCCGGTCACCTCGATCCGCGCCGCCCCCGGGTTCGGCACCGGAACCGGTCGAGTGAAGCGGACCCCGTACTCGAGGATCGCGCCGGGGTCGCCGGCCCAGTCCGCGACCAGCTCGATCGCGGCGCCCATGGTGAACATGCCGTGCGCGATCACGCCCGGCAGGCCGACGCCCCGGGCGACCACGTCGTTGTAGTGGATCGGGTTGAAGTCACCGCCGGCCCCGGCGTAACGCACCAGGGTGCCGCGCTCGACGGCGATCGTGCGCCGACCGATCTCCTGCCCGACCTCGAGGCCGGAGAGCTCGGGGCGAGCGGCCGTCATTCGTCCACCCCGCGGACCGCGAGCGTCGAGATCACGGTCGCGACCGGGGTGCCGGCGTCGTCGGCGATCTCAGCACGGGTCGTGACCATCGCGAGGCCGGCGCGTTCGACGACCGAGTCGACGTGCAGCACGGTCACCAAGCGATCCCCCGCGTGGATCGGACGGTGGTGGACGAAGCGCTCCTCCGCGTGCACGACGCGGCTGAAGTCGATCCCCGCAGCGGGGTCCTCGATCAGCTGGGCCTCGGCCCGCTGGGCGACGAGGACGGCGAAGGTCGGCGTCGCGATGACGTCCGGGTAGCCGAGGGCCTGGGCCGCCGACGGGTCGGTGTGCGCCGGATGGGTCGCTCCTACCGCAACCGCGAACTCCCGGATCTTCTCTCGGGAGACCTCGTAGGCCGCCTGGGGTGGGTACTCGCGGCCGGCGAACTCGACGTTGATCGGCACGGGAGCGGCGTGGCGTCAGCGGGTCTCGCGGTGCGACGTGTGCTTGCCGCAACGCGGGCAGAACTTCTTCATGTCGAGGCGGTCGGGGTCGTTGCGCCGGTTCTTCTTGGTGATGTAGTTCCGTTCCTTGCACTCCACGCAGGCAAGCGTGATCTTCGGTCGGACGTCTGCGGTCTTGCTGGCCACGGTTGCTCACCTCTCGTGCCGCTCGCGCGGGACTTGCTTCTCTGCACACGCCGGCCGGCGCGTGGTCGTGTTCCTTGGTGGTAGCGGGGGCGGGACTCGAACCCGCGACACCACGATTATGAGCCGTGTGCTCTAACCACCTGAGCTACCCCGCCTTGTCGATGCCGAGCGGGCGTTCGGTCACAGGATCACGACCGTCGTACACCAGGCACCAACCGAGCCCCGAAAGGGAATCGAACCCTTGACCTTCTCCTTACCATGGAGACGCTCTACCGACTGAGCTATCGGGGCAGCGCGGACCAGGTTACACGGCTCCGGCGTCGGGCGGGAAATCCTCCGTGGGTGCGGAACCGGGCGTCGATCCCGGTGCCGCAACGCCCCGAGCGCGACGACGGGGCGCCTGGTTCAGGCGCCCCGTCGTGGGTGGCAGGTGCAGGATTCGAACCTGCGTAGCTCTCGCGGCTGATTTACAGTCAGCTCCCTTTGGCCACTCGGGCAACCTGCCTGGTGCCGTGCCTCGTCCGTCGACGAGCACACGAGCGAAGACACCCTACAAGGTCGCGAGACCGCCCGGGAAATCGAATCGGCGCCCGGGAGACGTCACCCGACGCGACGTCGGGCCCGGTGACCTGACCCGCGCCGTCCGGTCGGGCTACCGTGGTGCGGAGCAACCGCGTGCGCAGCCCAAGGAGACCAGCCATGGCCAGTGAGTCCTCGTTCGACGTCGTGAGCAAGGCGGACCACCAGGAGGTCGACAACGCGCTCAACCAGGCCGCCAAGGAGGTCGCGCAGCGCTACGACTTCAAGCACGTCGGGGCGTCGATCGTCTGGAGCGGCGAGAAGATCGTGATCACCGCGAACTCCGAGGAGCGCGCGAAGGCCGTGCTCGACGTCTTCGAGATGAAGCTGGTCAAGCGCGGCATCTCGCTCAAGGCGCTCGACGCGGGCGAGCCGAAGGCATCGGGCAAGGAGTTCCGGCTCGAGTGCGAGATCAAGCAAGGCCTGACCAGCGAGAACGCGAAGAAGGTTGCGAAGATCATCCGCGAGGAGGGACCCAAGGGGGTCAAGCCGCTGATCCAGGGCGACGAGCTACGGGTGACCGCCAAGAGCCGTGACGACCTGCAAGAGGTCATTGCGCTGCTCAAGGGCGCGGACCTCGACGTCGCGCTGCAGTTCACCAACTACCGGTAGGGCCGACTACGGCAGGCGCTGACCGGCCATCTTCTCGAGCCGGTCGACCCGGTTCGCGATCGGCGGGTGGGTGGCGAAAAGGGTCGCCATGCCGCTGCCCCGGAACGGGTTCGCGATCATCAGGTGCGAGACGTCGACCAGCTCGCGGGCCGGTGGTAGCGGCGCCGCCCGGGTGCCGGCTTCGAGCTTGCGCAGCGCGCTCGCGAGCGCCAGCGGGTCGCCGGTGAGCTTCGAACCGTCCTCGTCGGCGTCGTACTCGCGGGTCCTGCTGATCGCGAGCTGGATCACGGTGGCCGCGAGCGGCGCGAGGATGACCATCCCGAGCGCCGCGATCGGGTTGGTGGAGCGCTGCCGGTCCCCGCCACCGAAGAACATCAGGAACTGCGCCAGCGCGGTGATCATGCCGGCGATCGCGGCGGCCACCGACGAGGTCAGGATGTCCCGGTTGTACACGTGCATGAGCTCGTGGCCGAGCACCCCGCGCAGCTCGCGCTCGTCGAGCAGCTGCAGGATCCCTTCCGTGCAGCACACCGCCGCGTGCCGCGGGTCACGGCCCGTCGCGAAGGCGTTCGGGGCCGCCGTCGGCGAGACGTACAGGGTCGGCATCGGCTGCCGGGCGGCGGTCGAGAGCTCACGAACGATCCGGTACATGCCCGGCTGCTCGAGCTCGGAGACGGGACGCGCGCGCATGGCGCGGATGGCGATGTTCGCCGAGTTCCAGTAGCCGTACGCGGTGCCGACGAGACCGAGGCCCGCGAACAGCCAGATCAGCCGGCCGCCGTTGACGACGGCGCCCAGCGAGAGCATGACTACCCAGAGGAAGGCGAACAGGCCCACCGTCTTCAGCCCGTTGAAGTGCTGATGGCCCATGTCGAGACCGCCCCTTCCTTCGCCGACGCCGCATCGTGCTCGGACCCTACGGCGCACCGAACAGCACCGCACCAGGATCAACGCCGGACCGGGTCCGTTGGTTCCCTGGATCCGACGCTACCTCAGCGGCGTCGGCCCGAGTGGGGCGTCGTGGCACCGGCTCGCCGCGCAAGCGTGCCCCGACGCTCCACCAGAGGGGTGGTCACGAGTGCTCTCCGAGGGAGATGGCGACCATCTCGTCGCGTGGCACCACCTTGATCCGATCGCGGCCCTCGGCCGCGCCGAGCTCGCGCTCGTAGGCGTCGAGCAGCTCCCAACCGCTCCAGGTCAGGTACCTGACGCCGGCGCGCTCGAGCCGCTCGATCACCGCCGCCGGCGCCGGCATCGGCGTCGGCGTCAGCGCGGGCGCGTCCTCGACCAGGTGCCGGATGGTCTCCGTGGCATCCGACTTCGTGTGCCCGATGAGTCCGACCGGACCACGCTTGATCCAGCCCGTCGCGTACAGGCCGGGCAGGTGCCCGCCGTCGGCGGCCAGCACGCGACCCTCCTCGTTCGGGATCACGCCCGCGACGTCGTCGAACGGCAGGCCGGGCACCGGCGAGCCGAAGTAGCCGACGGCGCGATAGACCGCCTCCACGTCGAAGTCGTGGAACTCCCCCGTCCCGGTGACCGTTCCGTCGCCGTTGAGCCTGGTCCGCTCGGTCCGGAACCCGGTGACGCGATCGGTGCCGAGAACCGCAGCCGGCTGGTGCAGGAAGTGCAGGTGGATGCGTCGCGATGCGCTCAGCCCGGCGGGATCCCGCAGCGTCCAGTCGGTCAGCGTCGTGACAACCTGCTTGGTCTGGTTGGAGGACTGGATCGCCTCCATCGAGCCCTCGTCGAAGTCGAAGTCCTCGGGGTACACGATCACGTCGACGTCGGGCATGCGACCCAGCTCGCGCAGCTCGAGCGGCGCGAACTTCACCTGGGCCGGACCGCGCCGGCCGAACAGGTGGACATCAGTCACCGGGTTGGTGAGCAGCAGCTCGAAGACGTTCGGCGGGAGCTCCGTGTACGCGAGGTCCTCGGGGTGCTTGGACAGCATCCGGGCGACGTCGAGAGCGACGTTCCCGTTGCCGATGACGGCGACGTGCCGCGCCTCGAGCGGCCAGGTGCGAGGAACGTCGGGGTGGCCGTCGTACCACGAGACGAAGTCGGCCGCACCGAAAGAACCCGGCAGGTCGATGCCCGGGATGTCGAGGCTCGCATCCCGGATCGCCCCGGTCGCGAAGATGACCGCGTCGTAGAGCTCGCGCAGCTCCGCAACCGTCAGCGCGGTACCGACATCGACGTTCGAGATGAGTCGGATGTCACCCCGCTCGAGGATCTTCTGGAGCGCGGTGATGATCTGCTTGATCCGCGGGTGGTCGGGCGCAACACCGTATCTGACCAGGCCGAACGGGGCCGGCAACCGCTCGATCAGGTCGATGCTGACGTCGAGCCCGGACTTGCTCAGGATGTCCGCGGCATAGATGCCGGCCGGTCCTGCGCCGATGATTCCGACGCGTAGCGGACGGGAGGTGGTCACGGCAGATCGACGCCCTTCAGACGGTGTGATGAAGCATGGTCAACCGGCGTTCGACACGGTTGGTGTCGGAGTATACGGCCGAGGACGCCCGCCGCCCGCGGTGAGACGGGGACCGGTCAGGACCTCAATGATCTTGTCATGATCCCGGCGTGACCAAGTCGCTGCTGCGCCCCGTGAGCTCTGCTCGCGCTGTCGGCGCGCCCGCGGCGTGGGTCATGTGTCGGATGACCTAGCGCCCCGACCTGCACTCTTCCACCTCTGCAGCCGGGCGCGCGTTCGACGCTCGCGGTGGCACCCGACCGGCCTGAGAAAGCTTGGTGTCGGAGCGCCCGGTCCGGCGTAGGTTCGCGTGGTGACTTCTCGCCCCGCGCCGCGGCCCGCTCCAGGGGCGGCGCGGGAGACGCCTCGTCGTTCGCCCCCGGGTGACCGCACCGGCCTGCTGCTCGGAGTCGGGGCCTACCTGCTCTGGGGCATCCTGCCGCTCTACTTCCCACTCGTGCGCCCGGCCGGTGCCGCCGAGATAGTGGCGCACCGGGTCGTCTGGTCGCTCGCGTTCTGCGCAGCGGTCCTCGCGATCACCGGCCAGGCGGGCGCGCTGCGGGCCGCGATCCGGTCGCGGCGCTCGCTCGCCCTGCTGAGCATCGCCGCGGTTCTCATCGGGGTGAACTGGCTGACCTATGTGTTCGCCGTGCTCGCCGATCACGTGATCGAGGCGTCACTCGGTTACTTCATCAACCCGCTGGTCACCGTGCTGCTCGCGGTCTTCTTGCTGCACGAGCGACTTCGCCCGCTGCAGTGGTGGGCGCTCGGCGCGGGTGCGCTCGCCGTCGTCGTCATCACGGTGGGCTACGGGCGCCTGCCGTGGATCTCCCTCGTGCTCGCGTTCACCTTCGGGCTGTACGGCCTGGTGAAGAACCGGGTCGGCCGACGGGTCGACGCGCTCACCGGGTTGACGATCGAGACGACGGTCCTCGCGCCCCTCGCTCTCGGTTATCTCCTCTGGCTCGAGCGGAGCGGCAGCGGCAGCTTCACGAACCACGGCCTCAGCCACGCGGCCCTGCTCGCGGCTGCCGGCGTGGTGACGGCACTGCCCCTGATCATGTTCGCGGGCGCCGCCCGCCGACTGCCGCTCAGCATCATCGGCCTGCTGCAGTACCTCGCGCCGATCCTGCAGTTCCTGGTCGGGCTGCTCGTGTTCCGCGAGGCGATGCCCGCTGCCCGCTGGTGGGGCTTCGCACTGGTCTGGATCGCGCTCGTCGTCCTGAGCGTCGACGGGCTCCGGTCGTTGCGGTCACCGGGCTCGGCCGGGGCACCGCGCGCGCTATCCGGCGCGTGACACCAGCGCGTCCGCGAACGCGACGAGCGCGTCCTTCACTTCTCCCGCCGGCAGGCCCGCGATGGCGGCGATCGCTTCGTCGCCCCACGACCGTGCCTTCTCACTCGTCTCGTCGACCACGCTGTGCCGACCGAGCGCGGCCACCACCTCGGCCAGTCGGGCATCGCTCGTCAGGTCGCCGTCGATGGCGGCGAGCAGCGCCCTGTCCTCGGCGCCGCCGCCGGCGGCCACCCGCTCCCGCAGCAGCAGCACCGGCATCGTCGCGACCCTCTCCCGCAGGTCGGTCCCGGGAGTCTTGCCGGTCACCTCCGCGGCGGAGCGAACGTCGATCACATCATCCGCCAGCTGGAACGCCACGCCGGCCAGCTCCCCGTAGGTCGTCACCTGCTCGACGACGGTCGGCTCGCAACCGGCGAACATCGCGCCGAACCTGGCCGCGGTGGCGATCAGCGAACCGGTCTTGTCGGCCAGGACCTGCAGGTAGTGCTCGATGGCGTTGTCGCCCGCTCCAGGACCGACCGTCTCGTGCAGCTGACCGAGGCACAAGCGCTCGAACGTCTCCGCCTGGATGCGCACGGCTTCGGGCCCGAGGCCCGAGACCACCCGCGACGCGCGGGCGAACAGCAGGTCCCCGGTCAGGATTGCGACCGAGTTCCCCCACACCTCGTGGGCCGTCGGGGCACCGCGGCGCATCGGTGCCGCGTCCATCACGTCGTCGTGGTACAGCGTCGCCAGGTGGGTCAGCTCGACGACGACGGCGGCGTCGATCACCTCGGGCCGTTGACCTTCACCGAGCTGCGCCGTGAGGAGTGTCAGCAGGGAGCGCAACCGCTTCCCGCCGGCGTTCACGAGATGCCGCGACGCGCTGTCCGCGAGCAGGTCGGTGTGCGTGACGGCGCCGCGAAGCCGCTCCTCGACGAGGTCGAGACGAGCGGAGAGTGCCGCGGCGAGCTCCGGGTCGGCGAGCGGCAGTGGCAGCGGGAACGTCACGGGATGAACTTAGCCGCCTGTGTCACCAGAGTGAGAACCGGGGAGGGCAGGACGCCGAGCAGGATCGTCGCGGCCACGGCGATGCTGATCGCCGCCGCGGTCAGACCCTCGGAGCGCACCACCGTGGTCCGCTCCGCCGCGGTGCCGGCCGCGTCGGTGAAGAACATCAGCACGATCACCCGGACGTAGAAGAACGCTGCCGCGGCGGAAGCGATCACACCGACGATGACGAGCGGCGTCGCGCTGCCGGCCACCGCCGCGGTGAAGACCGCGAACTTGCCGGTGAACCCGGCGGTGAGCGGGATTCCCGCGAGGGACAGCAGGAACAGCGTGAAGGCGCCCGCCAGGAGCGGCGACCTCTTGCCGAGCCCGGCCCACTGGGACAGATGGGTGGCCTCACCGAGTACCTCGCCGGCGTCGTTCGTCTCCCGGACGAGCGAGACCACTCCGAACGCGCCGATGGATGCGATGCCGTACGCGAGCAGGTAGAAGAGCGTTCCGGAGATCCCGCGTTGGTTCCATGCGACCACACCGGTCAGGATGAAGCCCGCGTGCGCGATCGCCGAGTACGCCAGCATCCGCTTGATGTCCGTCTGCACGATCGCGATGACGGTCCCGACGAGCATGGTCAGGATCGCGACCGTCCACAGCACCGGCTTGAGCTCCCACCGCAGCCCCGGAAGCACCACGTACACGACCCGGAGCAGGACCCCGACGGCGGCCGCCTTGGTGCAGGCTGCCATGAACCCGGTGATCGGGGTCGGAGCGCCCTGGTAGACGTCCGGCGTCCAGGCATGGAACGGGACCGCGCCGACCTTGAAGAGGATGCCGACCAGCAGCATCGCGAGGCCGGCGAACAGGAGACTGTCCATGCCGAGCACAGATGATGTCGCGGTGGCGATGTCCGCGAGCTTGATCGAGCCGGCAAAGCCGTACAGCAGAGCCGCACCGAACAGGAAGAACGCCGAGGCGAAGGCGCCGAGCAGGAAGTACTTCATCGCGGCTTCCTGGCTGAGCAGCCGCCGACGCCGGGCCAGCCCGCTCAGCAGGTAGAGCGGGAGCGAGAGCACCTCGAGCGCGACGAACATCAGCAACAGGTCGCCGGCCGCGGGGAAGATCATCATGCCGCCGGTGGCGAACAGGACCAGCGGGTAGACCTCGGTCAGCACCAGGCCCTTGCGGCGCGCCAGCTGCTCGTAGTCCGAGCCGGGAACCGCCGCCCCCGAGGGAGCGAAAGCGTCTTCGCCGAGCGAGGTCCGGTCCGCGATCACCAGCAGTGCGAGCAGGGCGAGGCCGACGATGATGCCCTGCAGGATGAGGGCCGGTCCGTCCAGGATGTAGGCGCCATCGAACAAGCGGGATCCGCCGGTCTTGTGCACGCCGTGCCAGAGCAGGGCGACGGCGACCAGCGCGCCGGCAGTGGCGGCCAGGGCGAGAACGAGCTGGACCGTGCGGCGCAGTCGCTGCGGGACGAAGGCCTCGACCCCCACGCCGAGAATCCCGGCTCCGAGCACGATCAGGACCGGCGCGAGCTCCGCCCACGCAATCGTCGGCGCGGTGAACGTCGTCACTTGGCGCCCCCTTCACTCGCGGCGGTCGTCGGTGCGGAGCCCGTCACGGCGGCGCCTTGGACCGTCGGCACGGAATCCTGCACGCCGACCTGCTCGATCGTGCTCTTCGCAGGATCACGCACCAGGTCGAGAGCCGGCGCCGGGTAGAAGCCGAGGACGAGCATCAGGGCGATGAGCGGTCCGATCACCCAACGCTCGCGGTAGGTCGCGTCCTTGGCGTCGGCAAGCTCGGCGCGGACCGGTCCGGTGAAGGCACGCTGGTACGTGATCAGGATGTACAGAGCGGCGAGCACGACGCCGATGGTGGCCACCACCGCGGCCGGCGCCTGCCGCCCGTACGAGCCGACCAGCACCATGAACTCGCTGATGAACGGCGACAGCCCCGGCAGGGCGAGCGCGGAGAGGCCGACGACGAGGAACAGCCCCGCGAGCACCGGCGTGACCTTCTGCAGTCCACCGAAGTCCGAGATCCGTTGCGAACCGCCGTGGCGGCGCGCCATCATCCCGGCCAGCAAGAACAGTCCACCGGTCGAGAGCCCGTGGTTGAACATGTAGAAGGACGAGCCCTCGACGCTCACCGAGGAGAACGCGAAGATGCCCAGCACGATGAAGCCGAAGTGCGAGACGGACGTGTACGCGATGAGCCGCATGATGTCCTGCTGACTGATCGCGAGCAGCGCGCCGTAGATCACCGAGATGACCGCGAGCACGACGATGGCGGGAGCGGCCCAGCGTGACGCATTCGGGAAGAGCGGCAGGCACAGCGTCAGCATCCCGAAGGTGCCGACCTTGTCGAGCACGCCGACCAGGAGCACGGACGTTCCCGCCGGGGCGTTCTGCGCGGCGTCGGGCAGCCACGTGTGCAGGGGGAACATCGGCGCCTTGATCGCGAACGCCAGGAAGAAGGCGAGAAAGATGAGCCGCTCGGTCGTCACCGGCAGGTGCACACCGACGAGGCTGTCGACCAGGAAGCCGCCCTTGCCGCCGGGCCCGGACACGTAAAGCGCGATGACCCCGGCAAGCATGACGAGCCCGCCGGCGAGCGAGTAGAGCAGGAACTTGACCGCCGCGTAGCGCCGCTGGGCGCCCCCGAAGCCGCCGATCATGAAGTAGACCGGGATCAGCATGGCCTCGAAGAGCAGGTAGAAGAGGAACACGTCGCGAGCCGAGAAGACCGCGATCATGAACGCCTCGAGGAGCAGGACGAGGGCGAGGTAGTGGCGGAGCCGACCCAGGTCCTGACCCTGCTCGCGCCACGCGGCAAGCACCACGACCGGCACCAGGATCACCGAGAGGAGCACCATCAGCAGGCCTACGCCGTCGACGCCGACGGCGTAGCTCACGCCGAAGGCCGGGATCCACGAGACGAGCTCGCTGAACTGGTGCGTTCCCGCCGCCGCCGTGTCGAACTGCAGCGCCATCGCGGCGGCAAGCACGAGAACGGCCAGCGAGACGCCGAGCGCGATCGGACGGACCAGACGGCGCGAGGCCGCCGGGAGTGCCCACAGAGCCGCTGCGCCGATGACGGGCAGCACGATGAGCGCCGTGAGCCACGGGAATCCGCTGGAAGCCTGCATGTGGATCTCGGTCTCCCTCAGCTCTGGAACGCGAGCACGACGACAAGAAGGATGAGCAGCCCGGCGACCATGGTCGCGGCGTACGACCGGGCGTAACCGTTCTGCCAGCGGCGCAACAGCTCACCGGTGCCGGCCACCAGGCGTCCGATGCCATCGACCCCGGCATCGAGCACCCGGCGGTCGCCGTAGGTGAGCGACCGCGTCAGGTACTGGCCGGGGTGCATGAACAGGGCCTCGTTGACCTCGTCCTGGTACAGGTCGTGACGAGCGGCACGGGTCAGCACCGAGGCGAGCGGCGGCGTCACCGGGACGGTCGAGACGACGTACTGGCGCCACGCGAAGAACGCGCCGGCAAGGACGAGCACCAGGGTGGCAACCGTGATGGCCGGGACGGAGAGCACCGGTTCCGCGTGCTCATGATGCCCGGTGACCGGTTCGAGCCACGTCGAGAACGCGCCACCGATGCTGAGCAGACCGCCGACGAACGCCGAGCCGACAGCGAGCACGATCATCGGCACCGTCATCAGCTTGGGCGCCTCGTGCGGGTGCTGGTCCTTGGTCCACCGCTCGGTTCCGTGGAAGGTCATGAAGAAGAGCCGGGACATGTAGAACGCGGTGAGGCCCGCGCCGATCAGCGCGACCAGCCCGAAGACCCACGGCCGCCAGCCGTCGCCGACGAACGCGGCCTCGATGATCTTGTCCTTGGTCCAGAAGCCCGAGAACGGCGGGATGCCGAGGATCGCAAGCCATGCGATCGCGAACGTCGCCCACGTGATCGGCAGGAACTTCTGCAGTGCGCCGAACCGGCGCATGTCGACCTGGTCGTCCATGCCGTGCATGACCGAACCGGCACCGAGGAACAGCCCGGCCTTGAAGAATCCGTGCGTGACCAGGTGGAAGATCGCGAAGGCGTAACCGATCGGGCCGAGGCCCGCGGCCAGCATCATGTAGCCGATCTGCGACATCGTCGACGCCGCGAGCACCTTCTTGATGTCGTCCTTGGCCAGACCGACGATCGCACCGAAGATCAGCGTGATGCCACCGACGATGACGACGACGAGCTGAGCGTTCGGCGCACCCTCGAAGATCGGCGCCGACCGCACCACGAGGTACACGCCGGCGGTGACCATGGTCGCGGCGTGGATGAGGGCGGAGACCGGCGTCGGGCCGGCCATCGCGTCACCGAGCCAGGCCTGCAACGGGAACTGCGCGGACTTCCCGCACGCCGCCAGCAACAGCATCAGAGAGATCGCGGTGAGCACGCCCGCGCTCGCCCCCGGTGCACCGTGGAACACGGTGGTGAAGTCCACCGCGCCGAAGCTCGCGAACATCACCATCAGCGCGACGAGCATGCCGAGGTCACCGACCCGGTTCATCACGAAGGCCTTCTTCGCGGCAACCGCGTTCGGCGTCTCGTGGTTCCAGAACCCGATCAGCAGGTAGGAGGCAAGACCGACGCCTTCCCAGCCGACGAAGAGCAGCAGGTAGCTGTCCGCGAGGACGAGCAGCAGCATCGCGGCGATGAAGAAGTTGAGGTACGCGAAGAAGCGCCGACGACTCGGGTCGTGGTCCATGTAGGCCACGGAGTACACATGGATGAGGGTCCCGACGAAGGTCACCAGCAGCACGAAGGTGAGCGAGAGCGGGTCCAGCCGCAGGCCGGCGTCGAGGTGGAGGCTGCCCGCGGGGATCCAGCTGAACAGGTGGAGCGATCGAACGCGGGTCGCGGCGTCACCACCGAGCAGCGACACGGTGACGCCGAGGCCGAGCACGAAGGCCAGGCCCGGGGCCGCGACGCCGACCCAGTGGCCCCAGCCGTCGGCGCGCTTCCCGGCGAGCAGCAGGAACGCAGCGCTCAGCAAGGGGATCGCGACGAGCAACCAGGCGCTGGTCTGCAGGAACCCGCTGGCTGCCTGCTGCTGAGCCGGCGCGAGCTCCAGGAGACGAAGGATGGCCACGTCGGTCGCCTCAGTTCTTCAACAGGTTGACGTCGTCGACCGAGGCCGAGCGACGTGCACGGAAGATGGACACGATGATCGCCAGTCCGACGACGACCTCGGCCGCCGCGACCACCATGACGAAGAACGCCATCACCTGGCCCTGCAGGTCGCCGTGGATCCGCGCGAACGTCACCAAGAGGAGGTTCGCGGAGTTGAGCATGAGCTCGACACCCATGAAGACGATGATCGCGTTGCGCCGGAGCAGCACGGTCGCCGTGCCGATCGCGAACAGGATCGAGGCGAGCACCAGGTAGTTGCTGAGGTTCACGGCTGGGTCCCCTCCTCGATCTGCGCCGGCTCGATCTGCGCCGGCTCGATCGCCGAAGTGCCACCGACCTGCGCCTCGACCTCGGTGGCCGAGCGCCGCTGCCCGCGAGTGCGAAGCACCCGGGAGACCGACTCCTCGATCGGGCGTCCCTCGGGATCCAGGGCCGGCGTGTCCATTGCGTTGCTCCGCGCATAGACTCCCGGAGCCGCCAAGGGCGCGAGCCGGCCACCGGACGCGACACGTGCGTCGGCACGCTCCTTCTGACCGACCCGTGGCACCAGCCGTTGCCGGTGGGTGAGCACCAGGGCACCGAGCGCGGCCGTGATGAGCAGCACGCCGACCACCTCGAAGGCGAAGATGTCCTGGCCGAAGATGACCCGCGCGACGCCGACCGGGTTGGAGTCGGCGTTGGGCGCGGTCAGGCCCTTGGCCTGGTCGAACGTCGCGGTCCGGATCACGCCGATCAGTGCCGCCGCGATGCCGAGCCCGAGGATCGCGCCGATCCAGCGTTGTCCCTTGAGGGTCTCGACGAGCGAGTCGGAGTTGTCCACGCCGACGAGCATGAGGACGAACAGGAAGAGCATCATCACCGCGCCGGTGTAGACCACCACTTGCACGACGCCGAGGAACGGCGCCTCTTGCGCCGTGTACAAGAACGCGAGCGAGATCATCACCAGGACGATCCCGAGAGCGGCGTGCACCGCCTTGCGGGCGAACAGCAGGCCGAGCGCGCCGAACACCATGAGCGGTGCCAGCACCCAGAACAGGGCGGTCTCTCCGCTTGAGACGTTCCCGCCCGACGTGATCGAGGCGGGCAGCGAAAGGAGGACGGACAGCTGAGTCACCGGGCACCTCCGCGAGCGGGCTCCACGATCGTGACGGTATCGAGGCTCGGTTCGTCGGGCCGGTGCTCGCGCACCCAATCCACTTGCTCCGCGACCGCACCGAGGACGTCGCCGCGGTAGTAGCTGGTGTCCGTGGTCCCCGGCACCATCGGGTGCGGAGCCGCCAGCATCCCGTCGGCGAGCGGCGCGAGCAGATCCTGCTTCTCGTAGATCAGGCCCTCTCGAGTCGGCCCGGCGAGCTCGAACTCGTTCGTCATCGTGAGTGCGCGAGTCGGGCACGCTTCGATGCACAGACCGCAGAATATGCAGCGCAAGTAGTTGATCTGGTAGACGCGGCCGTACCGCTCGCCCGGCGCGTACTGCTCGTCCGGCGTGTTGTCGGCGGCCTCCACGTAGATCGCGTCGGCCGGGCAGGCCCACGCGCACAGCTCGCAGCCGATGCACTTCTCCAGGCCGTCCGGGTGTCGATTGAGCTGGTGCCGGCCGTGGTAGCGAGGCTTCGGAGGCACCCGCTCGAAGGGGTACTGCTCGGTCACGGTGGGCCGGAACATGGCCGAGAGCGTCACCCCGAATCCGGCGACCGGGGCGAGAACGCCACCGATCCCGGTGCGCGCCGGGATCTGGGCCTGATACGGCTCGGACCGAGCGACCTGCTTCCGACCGGTGTGGGGTGTGACGTCCTTAGCCACGGTCGGCCTCCTTCGTGCCGTCGTCGGCGGCGGCCGTTGCGGTGGCGGATGGGCTCGGCTCCGCTGCGGTCGGATCGGATCCGTTCGGCTCAGCAGCGGCGATCACCACGACGGCGCGAGCTCGGCGCGACGACGGCGGCAGCTTCTGTCCCGGCAGTGGTGGCACCGGGTACCCGCCGGCGAAGGCGTCGAACGGGACCCGCCTCGCCTTGCGTTGCGGAGCGCCCTTCTTCTCCGGCACGAGCAACGAAGCGACCACCCCGAGGAACATCAGCACGGAGAGAACGATCAGGATCGAGCGCAGGTTCACGTCGGTGAACTGGCGAACGCCCTGCACGACCGCCACCGCGGCGACCCAGGCCAGCGCGCACGGGATCAGGATCTTCCAGCCGAACTTCATGAACTGGTCGTAGCGCAACCGGAGCAGCGTGCCGCGGACCCAGACGAAGAAGAACATCAGCAGCCAGAGCTTGGCCAGGAACCACAGGACCGGCCACCAGCCGTGGTTGAGCATCCCGTCGTTGATCGCCGACAGCGGCCACGGAGCCCGCCAACCGCCGAGGAACAGGGTGGTCGCGACCGCCGAGACGTTGAGCATGTTGATGTACTCGGCCAGGAAGAACCACGCGAACTTCATCGACGAGTACTCGGTCATGTAACCGGAAACGAGCTCGCCCTCGGCCTCAGGCAGGTCGAACGGCAACCGGTTGACCTCGCCCATCATCGAGATCATGTAGATGACGAAGGCCGGCAGCAGTGGGATCGCCCACCAGAACTGCCGTTGCGAGTCGACGATCTGCGAGGTGGACATCGAGCCGGCCAGCAGGAACACGCTGACCAGCGAGAGGCCCATCGCAAGCTCGTACGAGATCACCTGCGCGGTCGAGCGGACCGCGCCCAGGAGTGGATAGGTCGAGCCGGAGGACCAACCGCCGAGCACGATGCCGTACACGCCGACCGACGCGGCCGCGAGGATGTACAGCACGGCGACCGGGAGATCGGTGAGCTGCAGCGGGGTCACCAGAGAGGTGAACGGGATCCGCACCGCGGGGCCGAACGGGATCACCGCGAACACCAGCAACGAGCAGAACACCGAGATCATCGGGGCGAGCAGGTAGACCAGCTTGTCCGCGGCCTTGACGGTGATGTCCTCCTTGAGGAGGAGCTTCATCGCGTCCGAGATCGATTGGAGCAGGCCGAACGGACCGTGCACGTTGGGACCGGGACGGCTCTGCATCCGGCCGACGACCTTGCGCTCGAACCAGATCGCCATCAGCACGCTGACCAGCAGGAAGACCAGGATCAGCACGGCCTTCACGACCGCGAGCCAGACCGTGTCGTGGCTGAAGTCCGCGGCCACTCCGACCGCGGCGGGAAGCAGTGCGTTCATGCCGTCACCTCCGTCGTACGCTCGGCCACGGACAGGTCGACGACGGCGCCCGCGTCCACCCCGAGGGTGGCCCGCACCGCACTGCCGACCGAGTTGGTCGGGACCCACACCACGTGGTCCGGCATCGGCGTGATGGCGTAGGGCAGTGTGATCGTGCCGGCCGCGGAGCTCACGTCCACCAGGTCGCCGGCGCGCAGGCCGAGTGCCCCGGCAGCCTTGGCCGAGAGGCGCGCGACGGCTCGCTTCGCGGTCCCGGCCAGGTGCGGCTCACCGTCCTGCAGCCGGCCGGAATCGAGCATCAGCCGCCAGGTCGCGAGGACGGCCTGGTGGGCACCCACCGACGGTGGGCCGGCCGGCGAGACGTCCGGGGCGGCCGCACGATCGCCGGCCCACCGACCGAGCCGCTCCAGCTCGGACCGGACCGCGGCGAGGGAATCGGTGCCGAGCGAGACTCCTAGAGCATCCGCCAGCACCGACAGCACGCGGTGGTCCGGCATCGCGTTCGTGCTGAGAACCGTCTCGAACGGCCGCGAGCGGCCTTCCCAGGTCAGGAACGTGCCGGACTTCTCGACCGGAGGAGCGACCGGGAGGACGACGTCGGCGTGCGAGGTGATCGCCGACGGGCGCACCTCGAGCGAGACGACGAACGCCTTCGTGAACGCGCGCTCGGCGAAGATGGGCCGAGGCAGGTCCGCGATCTCCACCCCGCCGACGA
>JADGOR010000159.1 GCA_017882855.1 Cellulomonas sp.
GCGCAACGCGGACCCGGCCTCGTCGGCCTCAGCCACCAGCACCGCCGTCATGGCGGTCACGCGGCGCCCGATGTCACGGATCTCGTCGATCCACGCCAGCCGATCCTCGTCCCACGCTGTCGTCCGATCGGTCTGCCGGAAGGCCTCAAGGAGGGAACGGATGTGCTCGAAGCCGACGCACGCACCCGAACGCACCACCGCGGTGGTGGTCGTCGCGAGTGCTGGTGTGTCGTCCATGAATCCATAGTAAACGCACACACTGACAAATAAGTGGCCGGAACCCGAACCAGCGAACCCACACTACGACCACGGAAGTCGCGGAATCCCGCGTCTCCCGCGTCAGGATCGGCGGAGCGACTCGATGCGGGCGGCAGCCTGCCGCATCGTCAGCGTCTCGCACCCCTTGGCCGTCGCGGCTCGCCGTTGTGCGGGCTCCTTGCGCATCAGCGCCCACCCGCGGCGCAGCAGGATGAGCGGCGCCTTGCGATGCTCGCGCAGGTCGCGGACGAGGCGCAGCAAGAACACGAGCAACCCCTGTCGGGTGAGCCAGACCCCCGTGGTGTCGAGGCCGAGGTCGCGGCACCGCCTGACGAGCTCCGGCGCGAAGATGCCCTCGGCCACGATGCACAGGCGCTGCCCGGCTCCAAGTTCGGGCAGTACGAGCTGGTGGGAGCCGATCCGGCGACTGAGGCTGATGTCGTACACCGGAACGGTCACGGCGCCCTCGTCGATGAGCGTGGTGATGGCCGCGATGGCCGCGGCTGCGTTCCAGCTGTGCGGGTCGTCCCAGTCGACGATCCCACCCCAGCGCGGCATGTCGTCGTCGTCGGCGTCGCGGTAGAAGTCGTCGAGCCGGACGCTCACGCACCCGCTGAGCCACGCGAGCCGCGACTTCCCGCTCCCCGACGGCCCTGCCAGGAGCACGAGGGCGGGGCGTCCGGGCATGGAGGGAATCGTACGGGAGCGCTACAGGCCGAGCGCCGCCGACATCTCCGTACGCAGGGCGTCGATCGTGGCTGCGGCCGCCGAGCGTGCGGCTCGTACGTCCCGGCTGGCCTCGGGCGTAGCCCGTACCTCGAGGTAGCACTTGAGCTTCGGCTCGGTGCCGGATGGCCGTACGACGACGCGCAGGGTCTCGCCCTCAAGGCGTACGCCGTCGGTCGGGGGCAGGTCGCCGCCCTGCGCGAGATCGGTGACCGTGACCGGCTCGCCGAGCAGCGTCGCCGGCGGGTTCGCACGGAGGCGGGCCATCGCGTCGGTGATGAGGGACTCCTCCTCCACCCGTACAGCGAGCTGCGCGGTGGTGTGCAGACCGTACACCGCCGCGATCTCGTCGAGTCGATCGGCAAGCGTGAGCCCCTCGGCGTGCAGGGAGGCCGTCAGCGCCAGGAGGCGCAGACCGGCGGTGATGCCGTCCTTGTCGGGCACCGCGCGCGGGTCGCAGCAGTAGCCGATCGCCTCCTCGTAGCCGAACGCGAGCCCGGGCACGCGGCCGATCCACTTGAAACCGGTCAGTGTCGCCTCGTACGGCTGCCCGTACGCCGCGGCCAGCCGGGGCAGCAGCGAGCTGGACACGATCGAGCTGGCGTACACACCGGTCACGCCACGACGTAGCGCGTCCTCGGCGAGCAGCGACCCCAGCTCATCGCCGGTGAGCATCCGCCACGTACCGTCGATCTCCGCGGCCGCGGCGCATCTATCGGCGTCCGGATCGTTGGCGACGACGACGTCGACGCCCTGCTCACGGGCCAGCGCGAGGGCCAGATCGATCGCGCCAGGCTCTTCAGGGTTGGGGAAGGGCACCGTGGGGAAGTCCGGGTCGGGATCGTGCTGGGCACGCACGACGACCGGCGCAGGAAGCCCCGCCGCCGCCGCGACCGCCTCGATCACGCGGGCGCCGACTCCGTGCATGGCGGTGTACGCCCAGGACACCTGCCGCGGCGCCGACTCCGGGAGCAGCGAGGCCGCATGGGCCACGTACGCGTCGACGAGTTCGTCGCCCAACAGCTGGTACGCGTCCGAGCGCAGCACCTCCGGCAGCGGCCCGGCCGCGACCTCGGCGATCTGCGCGGCGATCTCGGTGTCGGTCGGCGGCACGATCTGCGAGCCGTCGCCGAGGTAGACCTTGTAGCCGTTGTCCTGCGCCGGGTTGTGCGAAGCGGTGACGACGATGCCGGCGACGCACCCGTACTCGCGGATGCCGAACGCTACGACCGGCGTCGGGGTGGCCCTTTCGGTCAAGAGCGGGGTGAACCCCTGGGCCGCGAGCACCTCGGCGGTGTCGCGGGCGAAGTCGGCCGACTTGTGGCGGGCGTCGTAGCCGACGACGACCTTCCCGCCCTGATGCCCGGCGGCGATCAGCCAGCGGCCGAAACCGGCGGCGGCCTGCGTCACGACTACGCGGTTCATCCGTGCTGGGCCGGGGCCCAGCGGTCCGCGCAGCCCGGCCGTACCGAACTCCAGCGGGCCTGCGAACGCTGCGGCGAGCTCGGTACGTGCGGACTCGTCGCCCGACTCGTACGCGGCGATCAGCTCGTCCAGTCCCGCCACCGTGTCGGGGTCGGGGTCCTGGGCGCGCCAGGTCAGGGCGGCGGCGATCAGCGGATCCATGCGTGTCTCCTCATCGGGTTGTGAGCGAAGTGCCTACCTGATTCGGCTCGCCCGAAGTCGCCCACAGGACCAGGTCACCATCGTCGTCATTCGATCCGACTCCGGTCCGGACGAACCCGTTCTTCTCCAGCACCCGCTGGCTGGCGAGGTTGTCGACAGCGGTCTCAGCGGTCACGGTGCGTACGTCGGGGTGCGTGAGCAGCGAGCGAACGAGAGCGCCGACCGCCTCGGTGGCGTACCCGCGGCCCTCGAACGACGCGTTGAAACCGTAGCCGACCTCGACCGCCCCATGCTCGTCCACCCCGCCCTTGGTGCCGAGCATGCCGACCACCTCGCCTGGGGCCTCGTTGACCCCCGGCATTACCGCCGCGTAGTTGCAGAAAGGGCCGTCGCCGAGGCTGCCCACGAGGTTCGGGAAGAACGGGAGGACGTCGCCGGGCCATTCGGGACCGACATGCACGGTGCCGGTCCCGACGGGGGTCGGCACGGTGAAGTCGTCGCGCTCGATCCGCGTCGCGACGATCTCCCGCCAGAGGGGGATAAGCAGCAGACGTTTGGTGGGAAGCGCGGTCATCGGATGGCCCTCCTCAGCTCCGGTCGACGGTGCCGTCGAGCTCGGTCTCCGCGGTGTCTTCGTTCCCGTCCTCGTCGTCCCATGAACCGACGAGGTGGTCCGAACCCTCGGGGGTGTCGTCGGCATCGATCTCCTCGAACAGGAGAGTTCGGGGGTCGGTGACCTCGCGGCGCAACGAGTCCACGGCGAGGTAGACGAAGGCCAGGCCGACACCGATCCAGATCAGCAG